>JBIOHR010000049.1:0-18157 GCA_044449085.1 Gemmatimonadales bacterium
CATTAGAGGTAGTCCCGCTTCTCGCATTCCGACCCCGCATCTCGCATTAGAGGTAGTCCCGCTTCTCGCACCCCGACCCCGCCTCTCGCATCAAGTCGTGAGCTCGCCGCTCAATAGCTCACTGCTAAAAGCGGCGTCCCATTCCCACTCCCACAAACCTCTCGCTCCCGTTCAGCCCCCCAACGCCACGCCCAATCCGCGCATCCACCTGGAATCGATCACCGAACCCGAGCGTCAGCCCTCCATCCACATCCGTCGCCGCGGGCGCATCGCCGCTGATGTTGTAAATATGTATCCCCTCAACGAAGAACGACACGCGCGAACTCTCTCCGTACCACACGGCAACGCTCCCCCAGCCGTGATCGCCCCATCCCGTGCCGTCATAGACGCCGCCGATCGCCGCGTTCGAATACACGGAAAACGGCGTGCTCGTCGTCCAGCTCGCAGCGAGCTTCGCTTCCGGTTGTGCGACACCGGCGCCGAACGCGCGCGCACCGGTCGGAAGCGTGGTCGCCGCGAGCAGCGCAAGCTTCGGCATGAGGGTGTGGACGCTGTCCGGCTTGTCGATCAATGCGAGCTTGGCGCCGAGTTTGGAATCTTCGAGGCCGCTGACGCCCGGACCGCCCGATATCGTGCGAGTAGCGTACGAATTCCCGAAGAGCCGGACTTCGAGCCGGCTCCCGATTCCAGCTCGCAGCAGGAGCTCTCCCGCTGACTGGTACGTCGTGCTGCCGGTGCGATCGCTCGTGTAGCCCGCCTCGACCTGCACCGCTCCGCCGGGGAGGACCGTCGGCGTATCGGTGTATCCGGGCCGGTCGGTGATCACCGGCCCCGGCGGCGAGTGGAGTGTCGCGCAGCCGCACGCGGCCAGCGGAACGAGCCAGAGACAAACTCGGCGAATCGACATCGCGCTCCCCGATGCAGGTGGGGATAATGAAGCCATCCGCCGCGGCAACAGCAACAGCAACCACTTTACCGCGGATTGCGCGGAACCAGCCGCGGATCAAGCAAGAACTTTGGGGGAACTGCAACAGTTTGCCGCCACGGTCGACCCCAGTAGTGGGTGGTGAGGTTCAAGTGAACAGTGCTGGGTGAGCGCAGTCACCCGCCACCGAGCACTTCCACCTCACAACCCACCACTGGAGTTCGCAGCTCACAACTCATCACTCTCGCAGCTGTTGCGCCATTGACCCAGACCCTACTTCACCGCCACAACTTTCACTCCGGCGACCGCGGCGGTCCCACTGACGTATCCGATCGCGCCCGGGGTCGACTTCACGAACGCGACCACATCATCGTCGCTCGCCTTGTTCGCAGGCGGAACATCCTTTCCCGAAAAAATCTGCTGCTGCCAGAACGACTCCAGGTTCTGCACCGAGCGCCCGAGCACCGCCTTGGCGAACGCGGCACGCGCCGGAGACGCCTTGGCCGGCTCCACCGGAGTAGCGGTGGCGCCGTCGGGAAACTTCGAGACCTGCTTGAGGAAAATCTTGCCGAGCGCATCGGACGAGATTTCGCTCGTCGCGTTCGCGCTGTTCACGATCACCTTATACTCCTGTGCGGCCGCGCTGTGCGCGCCGAGCACGATCAGCACTGCGGTGCCGAGTGCGATTCGAATGTTGCGAAGCATGAGTTCAATTCCCGGTTAGAAGCTCAGCGCGACTGACGCGAGCAGGTAGTTGGCCTTGGAAGCCGGCGCGAGGCCCATCACGAACGGCGGCGCGGTGGGCGGGACGAACGTCGGGACGTTGCTGTCGAACGCGTACCCGGTGTGGCGGTGCACTTCGAACTTGAACGCCACGTTCGCGCTCGGCGCGTATACGACGCCTTCCGAGACATCCGTCGAGAGCTGCACGGTCAGCGGCTGGACCGGTGCGGGGAAGCTGATGTAGCGGTTGGCGACCATGTACTGTGTCGCGAGCGTGACCTTGTCGCCGAGCTTGATGCCGCCCATGCCGTACCACGAGGTGTAGGCGGACTTCGGGGCCTTGCTCGAGAACTCGGTGTACTCACCGCGCACGAAATAGTGCGTGAAGTTTCCGTCGAGCGAGTACAGCGTCGTCAGCGACGGGCCGGACCCGGGGATCTGGTACGCAGACGCAAACGCGCCGGCGCGAAGTCCCTTGATCGGAGTGTTCACCCAGAGCTGTCCGCCGTAGACGTTCTCGAGGCGGTACTGGATGACGCCGACGCCGGTGCTCGAGGGCAGCAGCGCCTTGAGGTCGGTGCCGCCGGCGAACGCGTTCCCTTCGAGGCTCCAGTCGTGGCCGAGGTCGAAGCGACGCGAGACGACGAGGCCGTCGATGTACTCGAGCGTCTCCTGGTACACGTCGGACCCGACGCGGTAGAACGGCAGCAGCGTGCCGATGCGGCGCGTTTCATTGAAGATGCCGCGCGGCAGCGGATCGCGGCCGATCTTGAACGTCCAGTCGCCTTCCTTGTGCTGGTAATACGCCCACACCGGCTCGACCGTGGGCTGCGTGGCGGCCATCGGGCTCGTGCCGAGCGAGAGGCTGAGCAGCTGTGTGACGAACTGGTTGTTGTCGTCGAGCAGGTAACGGAACTGCAGGGCGATGGTCTTGTAGTCGGTCGTCCCCTGATGGTTCACGCCGAAAACCGGGAGCCCGTCGGAGAGGCCGTAGCCCCAGTCGAGCGACGCGTGGAACTGGAACTTGTCGGCGATGTCCTGCGCGCGAGCGGCGGCCGGCGCAACAAACGCCAGCGCGACGAGCGCGGTCCAGATGGTACGGCGCACGTGCGTGTGCGTCATGGGTCGATCCTCTGCGTGAATGTAAGTGAGAAAACGGGACTCAAGCGGCAGCGAAGACTTCCTCGCGCTCGTCGACGGATGCGTCGAGCCGGAACTGTGCCGCGTCTGCCTGCATCTCTTTCGCTCTCGACGAGAGCTCGGCGGATGCGCTGGCCGATTCCTCCGCGTTCGCCGCGGTGCGCTGTGTGAGCGACCCGATACGACCGACTGCTTCGGTGATCTCCGCGAGCTCGCGCTCCTGGTCCTTGGCGCCCGCGACAATCTCGTCCATCATCGTGCTGGCGCGATCCACGCCGGCGGCGATTTCCGTCAGCTGCTTGCTGACACCGGCATTGATGCTGACGCCGACGTTCACCTTCGCCATCGACGCCTCAATCAGCGTCGCGGTGTTCTTGGCGGCCCCGGCGCTGCGCAGCGCGAGATTGCGCACTTCCTCCGCGACGACCGCGAATCCGCGGCCGGCATCGCCCGCGCGTGCGGCTTCGACGGCCGCGTTGAGGGCGAGGAGGTTCGTCTGGAACGCAATCTCGTCGATCGTCTTCACGATCTTTGCGGTGGCATCCGCAGATGCCTTGATGTCGTTGACGGCGTTGGCAAGGTCCGTCATCGCGTCGACGCCCTGCTGGGTCTTCTTTGTGGCGGCGTCGATGATCGCGCGGGCGGCGAGCGCGTCGGCGGCGTTCTTCCGCGTGCGACCCTCGACCTGCTGGAGGCGGCTGGAAACCTGATCCACCGCGCCGGCCTGCTCGCTCGCCGCGCCGGCGAGGTCGTGGCTGCCGTCGCCGATCTCGGACGCACCGGCACTCACCTGTTCGATTGCGGACGTCAGTGATGCGAAGGTGTCCGCGATGTTCTCGAGCGCGCTGTTGAGCGCCCTCTTGATCTGGCCGTGGTCGCCGTGATAGTCACCGCTCATTCGCGCCGACAGGTCGCGGTCTGCCACCTGCTCGAGCACCGCGCGCGCCTCGTCGATCGGACGGCCGAGGGCATCCAGCATTTCGTTGATGCCGCTGATGAGCTCGGCGTAGGCGCCCGCAAACGATTCAGGTGCACCACGCCGGGCGAGCTCGCCGTTGCGCGTCGCGGCAATGAGGAGCTGCGCCTCCGACGTGATGCGACGCAGCGTCTCCGTGGCGCGGTTGATGTTGTGCGAGAGGACGTCCTCAGCTGACCGCGGTTCGACCGTCGAGGAGAGATCGCCGTGCGCCAGGCGATTCGCGGCGCCCGACACGCCGCCGATGTAACCCACCATGGCGCGGAAGGCGCTGGCGAGCTCGCCGACTTCGTCTTCGGACTCATGCGCGATGGTCTGGTCGAGGCGGCCGGCGGCGATGCCGTTGGCGGCGCCCGACATGTCACCCAGCGCGCCGACTATGCTGCCGACGGCCACCCGGGCCGCGATGCCGAGGACCGTGAGCGCGCCGAGCAGCACGACGATCGTCACGACCATCGTCAGGAGCTGGAGCCAGCGGGCGATGGTGAACGCGGCGTTGGTCTGCGACTGCGCGCGCGCCGTGCCGGCATCGAGCGTGTCGCGCAGTTCCTTGTACGACGCCGCCATGTCCTTCAGCGCGTCGGTGTTGGTGAGAGTATTCTCGATCATCGCGCGGCTGGTCTCGCGCGTGAGGGCGTAGTAGTGGTCGAATGACCTGTGCAGCCAAGCGATGTCCGTCTTCTTGATGACGGGGTTCGATGCCGCGTCGTCGAGTGACTTGGTGAAGCGCTTGGCGATGGTATCCGCGGCCGTCACGCTCGCGGTGTCACCCGCGCCGACGGCGTCGCGCAAGGACCGCTGCAGCGCGGCAAGCGACGTGGCGAGTTCGCTCCGCACCTGAACGGACGGGGAGTATCCCGCCTCGATGCGGCGCAGCTCGAACCAGGAGAATCCGCCGAACAGCACGGTGACCGCGAACACGGCCGCGAAGCCGACGCCTGCGATTGTTGGAAGCGTGAGGATCTTCTTGCGGAGCGGAAGTGCTATGATTTTCGGCGTCACGAGGGACGTCAGTTTCGACGTTACTCGGGTGACGAGTGTTTTATATGACATGAAAAGGGTATCGGCTTGGGATCAGTGATCTTGAGCACGCGCGGTCTGGATGCGGGATGCGGGGTTGGGGTGCGGGAAGCGGGACTTCGGGCAGATGCGGGATGCGGGGTTCGGATGCGAGAAGTCCCGGCTCTTGCATCCCGACCCCGCATTTCGCATTGCGCCGTAGCTTGCAGCTCCCGGCTACATCGCTCTGAGCTCAAAAGCGCCGCGCCACTCCAAACCCGAACGACCGTTCGGCGCTCACGCCGGGAGATATTCCGCGCCCGATATGCGCGTCGAGCTGCAGCCGATCGCCGAGGAGCACCGTAACCCCTCCGTCGACGTACGTCGCCGCCGGCGACGGCCCGCTCAGTGCGACCGCGCGCATCCCCTCCACGAACAGCGACAAGTGCTCCGTGACATCAAACGACGTACACGCCACCGCCGACCCCAGCGTGCTCCACGCCGCCCCGTCAAATGCCTTTGCCGCGCCGAGGTTTGCCGCGAACGAAAGCGGCCCGCTCGTAGTCCAGTTTGCGGACAGCTTCGCCTCCGGCTGCGCGACTCCCGCACCGATCCCCGGCGCACCAGTCGGCAGCGACGTCGCAAACAGGAACGCGAGCGTCGGCGCAAGTCCGTGCACGCTGTCTGGCTGCTCTGTGAGCCGCACCTTGGCGCCAATCTTCGAATCCTCCATCCCGCGCAGCGAGGTCCCACCGGCGGTCGCGAGGACCGCATACGAGTTGCCGAACATGCGAAGCTCGATGCCGCTCCCCGTACCGACGCGCACGAGCGCCTCGCCCGTTGTGCGGTACGTCGTCGCGCCGTCGCGATCGCTCGTGTAACCTGACTCGACCTGCACCGCCCCCGCCGGGAGCACGCCGGGCATGTCGGAGAATCCCGGCCGGTCGGGCATGACGGGGCCCGCGGGTCCGTGGAGCGTGGCGCACGCGGTCGCGACGAGCGGCGCGAAGCAGAGGAGAACCAGGCGCAGCGACATCACGCGTGCCCCGCGGCGCTGCCCTCGGGCGCAAGCGCCCGGACGGCCGCGAGCAGTTCGCCCGCTGTATACGGCTTCGCGAGGAACCGGTGCGGCGGTCCGCCGGGGAATGGATCACCGATCGCCTCGGCGGTGAAGCCCGACAGATAGAGCACCGGAAGCTCCGGTTGTTTCTCGCGCATGCGCTGCGCAAGCGCCTTGCCCGACATGCCGGGCATGACGAGGTCGGTCGCCAATAGTGCAAACGGTTCCGCAGTATGCTCTACGATTGCGAGGGCTTCGGCTGGATTGCGCGCCTCGACCACCTGCAGCCCGGCGACCTGCATCAGCCGCCGCGTCACGAGGCGTACGGCATCGTTGTCGTCCACGAGGAGAATCGCCCCCGCGTTCAGGCCGCGCTCGAGCTCGCGTTCATCGGTGGGCCCTTCCTCCAGCGGCGCCTGTGTGGCGGCGGGGAGGTACACGCCGAATGTCGTGCCGACTCCAACCGTCGAGCAGACGCGGATCGCGCCATGCGCCTGCGTGACGATTCCGTACACCGTCGCGAGCCCGATGCCGGTTCCTTTCGTCGGCTCCTTGGTCGTGAAGTAGGGCTCGAAGATTCGGGGGAGCACGTCGTCAGCCATCCCAACTCCTTCGTCCCTCACGCGCAGGACGACATAGTTGCCCGGTGCGAGGTCGGCGGTCGCCGCTTCCTCGGTCACCAGTTCGTTGCATGTCGTGATCGCGATCGTGCCGCCGTTCGGCATCGCGTCACGCGCGTTCACCGCAAGGTTGAGCAGCACCTGCTCGAGCTGGCCGGGATCCGCGTGCACGTAGCACGGGCTCTCCGACGGCACGACGACGAGGTGGAGGGAATCTCCGAGCACGCGGCCGAGAAACTTCTCGGTCTTCAGCACGAGCACGTTGAGGTCGAAGTCACGCGCGGAGACGACCTGGCGCCGGCTGAACGTCAGCAGCTGTCGAGTGAGCCACGCGGCGCGTTCGGCGGCGGACCGGATCTCGGCGATGTCGGCCCGCGCACCCGGCCCGGCAACTTCGACGCTCTGCTCGAGCAGGTCGAGGTAGCCGAAGATTCCGGTGAGCAGGTTGTTGAAGTCGTGGGCGACGCCGCCGGCTAGATGGCCGAGGCTCTCGAGCTTCTGCGCCTGCCGCGCGTCCTGTTCGGCGCGAATTGCATCGGCGGCGGACCGCGGCGTTGCGCGCCTGTGGCGCCGGCCCGGAACGAGGCGGGAAAGCGAATCGAGAAAGCGTTGCGTGGCGTTCACACGGGTAGTGTCGGCACGCCCCGCGGAAACTGTGATGCGTTCGATAGAGTGAGGGGCACAAGTCAGTGCGCCAGCGCACTCAAGCTTCGGTGCGCGGCGCCGATAATGACCTGCATCACTTCCTCACAGGTATCCCGCGCCATGATCGAAACCGTCGAAACACCTCGCAGGGGCGAGTTCCTCGGGTCTGTCAGTGACCTCCCGGAAACGCTCCTCAAGGCCCACGCGGAAATCGTCAATGTGCTGCGGCGCATTCGCGCGAGCCGCGACGCACTGGAGTCCGCGACTGTCGGGAAGCTGCACCACACAAAGGACAAGCTCGCCGAAGTGTCGAACGCCACGGAAATGGCGGCGAACGGAATTCTCGACGGCCTCGACCGCGCGATTGCGTTCGTCGACGCACTCGACGCACTGGCCGACAAGGACGAGGCGAAAGCCGCGACCGTTCGTTGTTCGCTCCGTGACGAACTTTTCCAGGCGATCGGCTGCCTGCAGTTCCAGGACATTACTTCGCAGCAGCTGAACTACGCGTCGAGCCTGCTCGTCGACATGGAGGCGCGCCTCGGCGCCCTGTCCGATACGCTCGACGCAAACGGGTCCGTCGTCGTCGAGCCGCCGACCGCCCCGGGTCTCCGCACCTTCGATCCGGGCGCATCCATCCACAATGCCGGCGGCCGTCAGGCGCTGGCGGACAGCATATTCGAGACCCCGGCGTGACCGCTGTAGCCGATTCGACTTCCGCCGGCGCCGACGCGCCGTCCGGACCCAAGGGCGCACTGACGACCTTGAACGACGCCGCCTCGGAGATCGTGCCGCTTGACGCGCACGATCGCCGCGCGGTGTGGCGCGTCGCTAAACTGCTCGAGGAAGCCACCGGCGAGGACGAGCGCACTACGGCCGCGTTTCGCGCGGCGAGCGCGCTGCTCGCGGATGCGATCGGCGCATCGGAGGGGACGCTCAACGAGGCGATCGAGGCCGCGGGGCGCGCGATCGAGGCCGCGGCGGAGGGCGCCGAGCGCGGAGAGTGTCGCGGAGAGCGTCGCGGAGAGCGTCGCGACGAGCCCGCGTATCGGGAGACCGCGGCGGACTCCGAAGCCGACCTGCTGCCGGCAGACGCCGACCTCGGCCTGCTCGGCGATTTCGTCGTTGAGAGCCGCGATTGTCTCGAGGGCGCAGAGGCTGCATTGCTCGCGCTCGAGAACGATCCGGCGAACGCTGAGGCCATCAATACCGTCTTCCGCGCGTTCCACACGATCAAGGGAACGTCCGCATTTCTCGGCCTCGTGCGCATCACGACGTTCGCGCACAGCGCGGAGTCGCTGCTGAGCGCGGTGCGCGAAGGAAAGATTCCGTTCACGCCCGCGTGCGCCGACCTGGCGCTGCGGTCGGCGGATATGCTCAAGTCGCTGCTTGGCGCGATCGAAGGCGCCGCGCCCGGCGGCCGCATGCCGGTGCCGGCCAATCATGACGCCCTGCTCGCCGCGCTCGGCCGCCTCGATGCGATCGAAGCGAACGCCGATATGGGCGCGCCTGCTAGTGCATCGGCCGCGCGCTCGGATGAACCCGCGGCGGAACCGATCACCGAAGCGGCAACGGGGCCGGGCGAGCGCGTGTCGAAGGATGCCCGCGGCG
The DNA here is from genome assembly GCA_044449085.1 of Gemmatimonadales bacterium. Lineage (GTDB taxonomy): Bacteria > Gemmatimonadota > Gemmatimonadetes > Gemmatimonadales > Gemmatimonadaceae > Fen-1231. Next base: position 8,700 of record JBIOHR010000049.1, read on the forward strand.
CCGAGGCTTCCGTGCGCATCCGCACCGACCGGCTCGACCGGCTCATCGACATGGTCGGCGAGCTGGTGATTGCCCAGGCAATGATTTCGCAGGACGAGACCGTGGTGAAGACCGGGCGCCAGGAACTCTCGCGCAAGGTCGTCCACGCCGGCAAGATCGTCCGCGAGCTGCAGGACCTCAGCATGTCGATGCGCATGGTCCCGATGCGCGCGACGTTCCAGAAAATGGTGCGCCTCGCCCGCGACGCCGCGCACCGCAGCGGAAAACAGGTCGAGCTCGCGCTCGAGGGAGAGGACACCGAGATCGATCGCAACATGGTGGACGTGATCGCGGATCCGCTGGTGCATATGGTGCGCAACGCGGTCGATCATGGCGTCGAAGCACCGGCGGCTCGCGCGGCGGCGGGGAAGCCTCCCGTCGGACGGCTGCGGCTTGCCGCGTATCATGCAGGCGGCAACGTGGTGGTCGAGCTCGAAGACGACGGCAAGGGACTCGACCGCGAGCGCATCGTGCGCAAGGCGATCGAGAAGGGGCTGATCGAGAGCGAGAAGGGAATGTCGGACGCCGACATCTTCAAGCTGATCTTCGAACCCGGCTTTTCGACGAACGAAGTGGTGACCGATCTCTCCGGGCGCGGCGTCGGCATGGACGTCGTACGGAGAAACATCGAGTCCATCCAGGGGCGGATCGAGATAGCGTCGGAGGCGGGGCGCGGATCGAAGTTCACCTTCCGCCTGCCCCTCACGCTCGCGATCACCGACGGCATGGCGGTTCGCGTCGGCGGCGAGCGCTACATCATCCCGATCATCCACATCCAGATTTGCTTCCGTCCTTCGGCAACCGATCTCTCCACGATCCACGGCCGCGGCGAGATGGTCGCGCTGCGCGACCAGCTGATGCCGATGGTACGGCTGCACCGCTTCTTCGACGTGCGCGGCGCGCAGCCGGAGCCGACGGAGGCGCTGCTGGTTGTCCTGTTCGCCGGTGACAAGCGGTGTGCGCTGCTGGTGGACGAACTGCTCGGGCAACAGCAGGTGGTCGCCAAGCCGCTCGGGGCCGGCATGAAGGGGCGGCGCGGGATTGCGGGCGGGGCGATTCTGGGGGACGGGAGAGTGGGGCTGATCCTCGACGTTCCTGATCTGATGATTCTCGCTCAGCGCGGGCCGGCGAACTCGTAACCCATCGCTGAGGGGCGAGAGAGGAGATGTCGCCCCGGCGCGGAGATCGGAAGAGGAGTGCGGGGCGAAATCTCCCCACTCAACCTCTGCTCCCCGCAGCCGATACTGGTTGCATCACCTCACCCTTTGGAGCTCGTCGCATGCCGATCGAAACCGGTGCAGTCGCAACCGCGCAGCGCGCTGGATCGCGTGCGGGCAAGTACCTGACCTTCTTCCTCGCCCGCGAGGAGTACGGCCTCGAGATCCTCAAGGTCCATGAGATCATGGGTGTCATGCCGATCACGCGCGTGCCACGCACGCCGTCGTTCGTGCGCGGCGTAATCAACCTGCGCGGCAAGGTGATCCCGATCGTCGACCTGCGCGCGAAGTTCGGCATGGAAGAGGCCACGGCGTCGGCGGAGAACTGCATCATCGTCGTGCAGGTGCATGGCGCGCAGACCGGCGTGATCGTCGACCGCGTGTCTGAGGTGTCCGACATCGCCGACAACCAGGTTGAGGACGCACCGTCGTTCGGCAGCGACGTCCAGACCGACTACCTCCTCGGCATCGCGAAGTCCACCGACCGCGTCCGCCTGCTCCTCGACATCGAGCGCGTGCTGTCATCGCAGGACATCGTCGACCTGCGCGCCGTGCGCGCGGACGCGTCCGAGAACGCATAACTCACCGCCCTTCCGACCTCTCACGCTCACCACTCCCATGAAACTGTCATCGCTCAAAATCGGCACCAGGCTCATGATCGCGTTCGCCGCGATCCTCGCCCTCATGACCGGCGTCATACTGTCGGGCACGCGCACGGTCAGCTCGATCGCCGCCAGCACGTTCGCGCTCTCCGACACCGTGTTTCCCAAGGTCACGATGCCGAGCGACCTCCAGAACCTCGCGAACGACGAGGCCGTAGCGGTGCTCGTTGCACAAATCTCGGGCACCATCGAGAGCGGCAAGGCGTTGACCGCGCGCAGCGCGGCCGACACGAAGTCGGTCGACAGCATTTTCACGAAAATCGACCCGCTCGTGCACAACCCGCCGGGCAGCGACTACTACGCGCGCATGAAGATCGCCCGCGACAAGTTCCGCGTCGCGCGCACCAAGGTGACCTCGATGCTGGTGGCCGGCGCCGATCCGCGCGCCCGCCAGTCTGTCCTCACGAGCGAGTTCGTGCCGGCGGCGGCGGCGTACGTCGCCGTGACCGACACGCTCATCAGCTACGAGACGGCAAAGGCGGCTGCGGCCGCCGTGAAGACCAATGCGGAGAGCGCCGCGGGGCGCACCCAGTTGCTCGTTCTCGGAACGATGGGCGTCGTGCTCGGTGTGCTCTTTGGCTTCCTGATCACGCGCAGCATCACGAAGCCCGTGCGTGAGTTGCAGCGTGTGGCTGAAGCGGTCGCCGTCGGTGACGTTGAACAGAAGATCGATGTACACGCCAAGGACGAGATCGGCGACCTGTCGCGGTCGTTCGAGCGGATCGTGGCCTCGCAGAAGGACCTGTCGGCGATCGCCGGCCAGGTGGGCGAGGGCGACCTGACGGTCTCCGTCGTGGCGCGCAGCGACAAGGACGTCCTGTCCAAGTCGTTCGACCGCATGGTGCGTGCGCAGCGCGACCTCGCGAAGGTCGCGGGGCTTGTCGCGAAGGGTGACACGTCGGTCGCCGTGGACGTGCGCGGCGACAAGGATACGCTCGGCCAGGCGATCGAGACGGTACGCCAGACGACCGAGGCGCTCGTCGCCGAGACGTCGACGATCGTCGACGCGGCAAAGGGCGGCGCGCTGGATGCGCGCGGCGATTCCACCCGCTTCTACGGCTCGTTCCGCGAGCTCGTGTCGGGAATCAACGACGCAGTCGAGGCGTTTGCGCGCCCCGTCGGCGAGGCGGCCGAAGTCCTCGGCCGCGTGGCGGCCCGCGATCTCACGGCCCGGATGACCGGGACGTACGCCGGCGACCATGCCAAGCTCAAGAACTCGATGAACACGGCGCTCGACAATCTCGACAGCGCACTCTCCGATGTCTCGGGCGCGACGAACCAGGTGGCAGCGGCCGCGACGCAGATCAGCTCCGGCAGCCAGAGCCTCGCCGAAGGATCGAGCGAGCAGGCGAGTTCGCTCGAAGAAGTCTCCGCGAGCCTGCAGGAACTGGCGTCGATGACGCGCCAGAACGCGGCGAACGCGCAGGAAGCGCGCGGGCTGGCCGAGAGCACGCGCACGAGCACCACGCAGGGCGTGGAGCACATGCACCGCCTCTCGAGCGCGATCGAGAAGATCAAGCAGTCGTCTGATGCGACGGCGAAAATTGTGAAGACGATCGACGAGATCGCCTTCCAGACGAACCTGCTCGCGCTGAACGCGGCCGTGGAAGCGGCGCGCGCCGGCGACGCGGGAAAGGGGTTCGCGGTGGTCGCGGAAGAAGTCCGCAACCTCGCGATGCGCAGCGCCGAAGCGGCGAAGAACACCGCGCAGCTCATTGAAGATGCGGTGAAGAACGCGGAGGGCGGTGTCGCACTGAACGCTGAAGTGCTCGGGAAGCTGACCGAGATCAGCGAGAAAATTGTGAAGGTCGGTACCGTGATGACCGAGATTGCCGCGGCCAGCGATCAGCAGCGCCAGGGCGTGGACCAGATCACGACCGCGGTCGAACAGATGAACGGCGTCACCCAGCAAGCCGCCGCGAACTCCGAGGAGTCGGCAGCGACGGCGGCGGAGCTGAACAGCCAGGCCGATCAGATGCGCGGCATGGTGGAGCAGTTCGCCCTGAGCGAAGCCGGAAGCCGGAAGCACGACGCCGGAAGCCGCAAGCCGGAAGCGCGCACCAACGGGGCGCCGCGTCGGCCGGCGCACGTGCCGGCGAAGCAGCCGGTGCGGTCCTCCAACGGCAACGGCCACGGCCCGTCGCGCGGGATCGCGGCGCCACGCCGTGCGCCGACGCCGGCTGAAGTGATCCCGTTCTCCGACGAGCAGGATCTCGCGACGCTCGCGGAGTTCTGATGACGGCGGCCCCGAACGCCCCGCTCCGGCGCGCGATTGCGCCCGGAGCGGCGGCTTCGCGACCTGCATCAACGGCGGCTTCGCCGCTGGCTGCCGGGACTGAGGTCCCGCTGTCCGCGGAGGAGTTCGAGCGGATCTGCACGATCCTGTTCGCGCAGAGCGCGATTGTCCTCAAGGAAGGGAAGGAAGGGCTCGTGCGGTCGCGGCTCGCAAAGCACGTGCGGCGGCTTGGTCTCGACAGTTACACCGAATACCTCGCGGCCGTCGACGCGGACGTGACCGGACGGGAGCGGTTGGACATGATCGACTCGCTCACGACGAACAAGACGAGCTTCTATCGCGAGGGTGCACACTTCGAGTACCTGCAGGACGTCGTGATGCCAAAGCTGCTCGGCGCCCGCGACCGGATCCGGATCTGGAGCGCCGGCTGCTCGTCGGGTGAAGAGCCGTACACGCTCTCGATGCTGCTGCACGAGCTCGTGCGCGATCCCGCGCAGCGCGACGTGCGGATCCTCGCGACCGATCTTTCGTCGAAGGTGCTCGGCATGGCACGCGCGGCGACGTACCCGGCGGCGGCGATCGCCGACCTCCCGTGGCACAGTTCGGACCGCTACTTCACGCGCGTTCCGGGCGGGCAGGGAATGTTGCATGTGCGCGACGACGTGCGCGCACTGGTGAAGTTCGCGCGGCTGAACCTGATGGAGCAGTGGCCGATGGAGCGCGGCTTTCAGGTGATCATGTGCCGCAATGTGATGATCTACTTCGACAAGCAGGTGCAGGCGCGGCTCGTGGACCGGTTTTGGGAACTCCTCGCGCCCGGCGGCCATCTCTTCGTGGGACATTCCGAGAGTCTCACTTCACTCAAGCACCGGTTCACGTACGTGCAACCGGCGGTCTACGTGAAATAGCATGTTCGCAGAAATCACCGCGGCCAAGCTGATCGTCGGGATCGCCGACCTGAAGACGTCATCCAACCCGGAAGACGTCGTGATCACGTACGCACTCGGGAGCTGCCTCGGCATCACGGCGCACGACCCCGTCGCGCGCGTGGGTGGGCTCGTCCACGTGATGACGCCGAGCTCGTCGCTCGACGCGGCACGCGCGGAGCGGGCACCAGCGACGTTCGTGGACACCGGCGTCAACCAGCTGATCCAGGAGTGCCTCAGGCTCGGCGCGCAGAAGTCGAGGATCGTTCTCGTGGCGTCGGGCGGAGCCGAACGCGGCGACGGTGCGAGCGACATGTTCCAGATCGGGCGCCGCAACTTCGTCGCGCTTCGGCAGGTGCTGTGGAAGCTCGGAATCATCCTTCGCCGGCACGACGTCGGCGGGAATCACCCGCGCACCATGTCGCTCGCGATCGGCAGCGGCGAGGTGCGCATCATCGCCACCGGATATGTCGCCCAACAACCTGCTGCCTGACATGCCGCCGGCTGCGAACGAAGCCGCCGTGCGGCCCCTCGATTTCCTGATCGTGGACGACAGCGCGGTCATGCGCGCGGTCATCACCAAGCTCGTGCGGATGAGCGGGCTGCCGGTGGGGCAGATCCACCACGCCTCCGACGGCGCGAAGGCGCTCGCCGTGCTCGACGTGCACGCGGTGGATCTGGTCACGGTGGACATCAACATGGCCGGCATGACGGGCGACGAGCTTCTCCGCCGGCTGCGCGCGGATCCGGCGACGGCTGCGCAGCGCGTGCTCGTCGTATCCTCGGAACGCCGCGAAGAGCGCACGCGTGAGATCGAGGCGAGTGGCGGCGGGTTCCTGCAGAAACCGTTCGACGCCGAAGAACTGCGCGCTGCGGTACTGCGCGTGCTGGAGATTCCCGATGCCTGAGTCACTTGAGGCCGTACTCGTCGGCGCGACCCGGTCAGCGCTCGAAAAGACCGCATTCCTGTTCGCCGAGCCGGGTACGCCGGAGGCGATGCCGGGCGATGCAGTCGAGGCCGCAGTCGTGGCGACGGTGGCGTTCGCCGGGTCGCACCATGGTGCGTTCTCGATCGCGTTTCCCGCACGCCTGCTCCCGGTGCTCGCCGTGAACGTCCTCGGCGAAGACGATGCGCCCGACGACGCCACCCAGCGTGACGCGCTCGGCGAGCTCGCGAACATCATCTGCGGCAACGTGCTCCCCGCGCTGAATCCCGAGGGGAAATACTCGCTTGGCCCGCCGTCGGTCGGCGGCGTGTCCGCCGCGGTCGCGCCGGACTCGGTGCGCGTGGCGCGCGGCGACATGCAGGTCGAGGGCGAGAAGATCGAGGCGTCGCTGTGGCTCAGCGCACCCGGCACGCCGGCCGGGCCTGCATGATCCGCGTACTCGTCGTCGACGACTCGGCGGTGGTGCGCAAGGTCCTCACCGAGGAACTCTCGCGGTACGAGGACATTGAAGTCGTAGGAAGCGCCGTGGATCCCTACGTGGCGCGCGAGAAGATCGTGCGGCTCAGGCCGGACGTGATCACGCTCGACATCGAGATGCCGCGAATGGATGGCCTCTCGTTTCTCGAGAAGCTGATGACGCACTTTCCGTTGCCGGTGATCGTGGTGAGCTCGGTCGCGCCGCGGAACAGCGATGCGGCGATGCGGGCCTTGTCTCTTGGCGCAGTGGACGTGATCGCGAAGCCCGGGGCGGCGTATTCGGTGCCCGAGGTGGGGCGCGACCTGGTCCGCGCCATCCGCGCGGCCGCCGTGGCGCGCATCGTCAAGCGCGGCAGTATGGACACGGCGGCAGCCACGCCGCCCGTGCCGCTGGGCCTCAAGACGACGCACACCGTGCTCGCGATCGGCGCGTCGACGGGCGGGACGAAGGCCATCGAGGCGGTGCTCACGCGAATGCCGGCCGACAGTCCGGCCACGCTCGTGGTGCAGCACATGCCGCCGGGATTCACCAGGTCGTTCGCCGAGCGGCTCAACAAGATGTGCGCGATGGAAGTGCGCGAAGCGGCGGACAATGACCCGGTTGCTCCGGGCACTGTGCTGATTGCGCCGGGGAACTACCACATGCTCATGCACCGGAGCGGCGCGTACATGAGTGTTCGCGTGAAGACAGGGCCGCAGGTTCATCACCAGCGGCCCGCGGTGGACGTCCTGTTCCAGAGTGTCGCACAGCAGGCGGGGCGCAACGCCGTGGGAGTGGTGCTCACGGGAATGGGAGCGGACGGTGCGCGTGGCCTGCTGCAGATGCGCGAGGCCGGCGCGCACACGATTGCCGAGGACGAGAGCACCTGCATCGTGTTCGGGATGCCGAAGGAGGCGATTGAACTGGGCGCCGCGGCGGAGGTTGTGCCGTTGCCGATGGTGGCGGGGAGGATCGCAGAGGCGCTGAGAAGGAGGGAAGGGGTAGGCGAGCGAATCGAGTACGCGACTCGAGGCTGACGGCGGAAGAGGCGAGGAGCGAGGAGGGAGGCGAGGAGCAAGGACAGCGGCGAGGAGCAAGGACAATACGGGCACGGGCAAGGGTGAGGGGCGATTGGGAAGGAGCAAAGTGCCAGGCGCGAAGGAGCTCGACTCCGCCTCCAACCCCAACCCAACTCTCCTTGCGACGGTTCGGGTCTCAAGGTCGGGTCGGCGGGTGCCGATAATTCGGGGAGACAGCAGTGCATCGCTCCTCGCCCTCGCCTCGCCCCTCGCCCCTCCCCCTCTTTTGTGTCTGACGCCTTCGTTGCCCGCCAGCCAATTTTCGACCGCCAGCACGCGCTGGTCGGCTACGAGCTGTTGTACAGGCCGTCGCTGACCGCGGCGGGGGCCGGGCCCACCGACGACCTCAAGATGACGAGCGTGACGCTTGTCAACACGGTGCTTGCGATCGGGATGGAGCATACGACGGACGGCTTGCACGCCTGGGTGAACTTCCCGCGTGAACTGCTGCTCGAGCACGACTTCAACCTGCTCGATCCGCAGCGGTTCACGATCGAGATGCTCGAGACGGTGGAATGCGACGAGGAAACCGTCGCGGCCTGCGCCGCGCTGAAAGCACGCGGCTTCGCGCTCGCGCTCGACGATTTCGCCGCCGGCGACGACTACGCGCCATTTCTTGCACTCGCCAACGTCGTGAAGATCGACGTCATGGCGACACCGATCGAAGAAATCCGTCGCCTCGTCGCCCGGCTCGCGCCGATGAAGCTGCAGTTGCTCGCCGAGAAAGTGGACAACGCGGCGATGTACACGCAATGCCGCGAGCTCGGATTCGCACTGTTCCAGGGCTACTACTTCAGCAAGCCCGAGATCGTGCAGCGCAAGGACCTTCCTGCGGAGGCGATCGGAATCGCACGCCTGATGAACCGGCTGGTGGACGGCAACACGCACGACCGCGATCTCGAACATGAGTTTCGCGGCGATCCGGGGCTGAGCTACAAACTGCTGCGCATCGTGAACTCCGCGGCCGCGGGCGGGAGCGGGATCGAGTCGATCCAGCAGGCGATTCGCCTCGTGGGCCGCGCGGCGCTGCACCGGTGGCTGGCGCTGATGTTCGCGAGCTCCACGCCGCGGAAGACGGGTGTCGAGGCGGAGCTCGTGCTGTCAGCCGTTGAACGCGCGCGGCTGTGTGAGATGAGGGCGCAGCGGCGCGGCCGGTCCGCCGCGGCGGCGTCGCTGTTCATGACTGGGCTGCTCTCGCGCTTTGACGCGATTCTCGGAGTGCCGATGTGCGAACTGCTCAAGAGCGTGAAGGTCGCGCCCGAGGTGGAAGCGGCGTTGCTGCGCGAAGAGGGGCCGTACACGCCGTATCTCACGCTGGCGACGAGTTACGCGAGTGGGGATTGGGTGCAGGCGATCGAGCTGGGGAGCAGGATGGGACTGCTGGATCAGATGCCGGAGTGGACGACGGAGGCTTCAGCGTGGGCGCGAAACATCCTGCAGCGCTCGTAGTTCAGCGAAGCGGTTGGGTCAGTGGTTGTTGGCGGTCTTCGGTGATTGGTGCGGCGCGCCAAGCGCGATCGCCGCGCGCCAAGCGCGATCGCCGCGCGCCGGCCGGCCGCGAGGGACTCGCTCTGTTGGGAGAGCTCTGACAACTTCAGCGCGCGCCGGCCGGCCACGAGGGACTCGCTTTGTCGGGCCTACTCGGACAAGCGTCTATGGGTCCTCGAACGGCCCGACGCTGCGAGTCCCTCGCGCCCGGCCGGCCCACCGTTCGCTGGGCATGTGTGCTGTACGCAACGCGCGCGGACTGGTGTGGGCGGTGCGTACGGTGCGCGCGCGTCTGTGGTGGTTTCTGCGTGGTGGAACGATTCGCTTGGCAGGGAGGCCGCGGGCCACTCGTGGAGCCGGGCCTCGCGAGCCCCATAGACGCTTTGGCGAGTTGGCCCGGCGCAACG
>JBIOHR010000050.1:0-18012 GCA_044449085.1 Gemmatimonadales bacterium
CAACGTGCAGTACGCAATTCAGCACGGCATCGTCTACGTACTCGAAGTGAACCCGCGCGCGAGCCGCACCGTGCCGTTCGTCTCGAAAACGATCGGCGTGCCGCTCGCGTCGTATGCGGCGCGGGTGATGCTCGGCGAGACACTCGCCGACATCGGGTTTACGAAGGAAATCATCGCGCCGTACGTCGCCGTGAAGGAGGCAGTGTTCCCATTCACGAAGTTCCGCGAATTCGATCCGATCCTCGGGCCGGAGATGCGTTCGACGGGCGAGGTGATGGGCGTGTCCGATTCGTTCGGTACGGCGTTCGCCAAGGCCGAACTCGCGGCCGGGAACGGACTCCCGCTGGAGGGCACGGTATTCATCACGGTAAACGACCGTGACAAGGCCGCCGCGGTCTCGATCGCGCGCCGCTTTCACGAGATGGGGTTCAAGATCGTCGCGACGAGCGGCACGGCCGCGTACCTCGCGGAGCGCGGCGTGCCGTGCGGCACCGTGCACAAGGTCAGCGTGGCGCGGCCAAACGGCATCGACCTCATCAAGAACGACGAGGTCCAGCTGCTGATCAACACGCCACTGGGCAAGCGGGCGCAGAAGGACGATTATTCGCTGCGGCAGGCGGCGATCGCGCACCGCGTGGCGTACACGACGACGCTCAGCGCCGCGAGTGCCGCACGTGACGCGATCGAGAGCATCAAGCGCCTGGCCCCGACGGTCCGGTCCATCCAGGAGTGGCAGGCAACGATCCCATGAGCAAGCAACCTCCGTTCGTGCACGAGAGCGCGTTCGTCGACGAGGGCGCGGCCGTCGGGGCCGACACCAAAGTCTGGCACTTCTGCCACGTGATGCCCCGGGCCGTCATCGGCGAGCGATGCGTGCTCGGCCAGAACGTGGTCGTGATGAACGGCACGAAGATCGGCAACAACGTGAAGATCCAGAACAACGTCTCGGTCTACGAGGGCGTGGAGCTGGAGGACGATGTGTTCTGCGGCCCGTCGATGGTGTTCACCAACGTGATCAATCCGCGCAGTCATGTGCCGCGCAGGGATGAGTTCAGGCGCACACTCGTCCGTCGCGGCGCGACGATCGGCGCCAACGCGACGGTCGTGTGCGGAGTGACGATCGGGGCATACAGTTTCATCGGTGCCGGGGCGGTAGTCACGAAGGACGTGCCGCCCTATGCGCTCGTGACGGGCGTGCCCGCGCGGATCACGGGCTGGGTGTGCGAGTGTGGTGTGAAGCTGGAGGACGGGCTCATGGAGCTCTCCTGCCCCGAGGACGGCAGGCGATACGTGCGCCGTGGTGAGAAGCTCACGCTCCTCACGGAGGAGAACGGGTGACGTCACCGCAGAGGTTTCGCGTCGCGCTCGTGGGCTGCGGCCGCATCAGCTCGAATCACTTCAGCGCGATCGCCAAGGTGGACGGGCTCGCGATGTCGGCCGTGTGTGACGTCGTCGAGCAGCGGGCTCGGGAGGCCGGCGAGCAGCTCGGCGTCCCGTGGTTCACGTCGTATGAGGCCATGTTGGCCAACGCACCGTCGGAGATCGTGACGGTCGCCACGCCGAGCGGCTTGCACCCGGCGCACGGGGTCCTGGCTGCGCGGGCCGGAAAGCACGTCGTGTGCGAGAAGCCCATCGCGATCACGCTGGCGTCCGCCGACGAACTGGTCCACGCGTGCGACACCTCCGGCGTGAAGCTGTTTGTCGTCAAGCAGAACCGGCTGAACCCGCCGGTGCAGCTGCTCAAGCGGGCGATCGAGAAGGGGCGGTTCGGCAAGATCTATCTCGCAAACACCACGGTCCGCTGGGCGCGCCCGCAGTCGTACTACGATCAGGCGCCGTGGCGCGGCACCTGGGAGTTCGACGGCGGCGCGTTCATGAACCAGGCGTCGCACTATGTGGACCTGATGCAGTGGGTCGTCGGCCCGGTCGAGAGCGTCATCGCAAAGACCGCGACGCTCGCCCGCAGGATCGAAGCCGAGGATACCGGTGTCGCCGTACTCCGCTTTCGCAACGGCGCGCTCGGGACGATCGAAGTTACCATGCTCACCTACCCGAAGAACCTCGAGGGTTCGATGACGATCCTCGGCGAAAACGGAACGGTGAAGATCGGCGGCACGGCGGTGAACCGGGTGGAGAAATGGGAGTTCGCGGACGCCGATCCGGACGATGCGATGGTCGAGGCGTCGAACACGAACCCAGCTTCCGTGTATGGGTTCGGCCATGAGGGATACTACCGGAACGTCCTCAGCGTGCTGCGCGGCGAGGCGATTCCCGACACCGATGGGCGCGGCGGCAGGAAATCGCTGGAGTTGATCCTCGGGATCTACGAATCGGCGCGAACGGGGCGCGAGGTTCCGCTGCCGCTCAAGGCGTAGCAAAACTACTGCGAGTTGACTCGTCTCTTGTTGGTTGGTTGACTGAGGTTTGACAATTCGCCCTGACTGCGACGCGTCGGCGGCGTTCGTGGTCAGGGCGAATTACGTACCTTGGTTAACCAACCAACGAGAAACGAATTAACTCGCTTGCGTCGTTGGCTCCCTCGCAACCACCCGCAGCGCGCCGGGAATGCACACCACGTCGAGCGAAGCACTCTTCGCCCGCCGGTACTCCCCATCGGTCTCGTACGCCGGCGGCGAGGCGAACGCGAGCGAGAACTTCGCCGCCTGCTCGACGCTCACGCCCGGCTTGGAAACGTGTGTCCCCTTCACGGCCGCCGCAAACAGGCCGAGACGCTTCATCGCCGGCGCATCGTAGATCGCGATCGCATCCAGCTTCCCGTCGGACAGGGACGCCTGCGGCGCGATCTTGAACGCCCCTCCGAAGTTCTTCGCGTTGGCGATCACGAGCATCAGGTGGCGCTGCGCGCTGCGCGCGCCGGCGCCGCTCGACACGGCGATGTCCACGCCGGGGTAGCCGACGATCTGCCGGAGCGCCGAGACGATGTACACCGCATCTCCGCGCAGCAGCGGGATCTTCGGAATGTCCTCGAGCACCGCGATGTCGAATCCGAATCCGGCGATGTTGAGGAAGTACTGGTCCTCGATTTTTCCGACGTCGACGCGGACGTCGGTTCCCTCTGATGTCGCGAGCTTCGCCGTGAGCGGAATGTCACGCATCGGCGCGCCGGCGGTCTTCGCGAAGTCGTTTCCGGTGCCGGCGGCGATCAGCGCGAGGCGGCAGTCCGCACCCGACGCCATGATCGCATTCGCCACATTTCCCCACGTCCCGTCGCCGCCCACCGCGACGAGCGTGGTGAAGCCTTCGTCGATGGCGCGGCGGGCGACCGCGCGTTCGCCCTCACGGGCTTCGCTGGTGCGCACGTCCGCCACGCCGACCGCGGCAAACGCTTCGCGCACCGCGGGAAGCGTGCGTGCCCCGCGCCCCCGGCCGGCCGCCGGGTTCACGATCACACACACCCGCCCGGCCATCAGACGGCCGTGGCGGCCAGCGTTTCGAGCGGGTGGAACGTCTGGAGTCCGTCGCGCATCCAGAGCTCGCGAAACGGCGTCGTCGTCACGCTGTCGCGGTCGATGGCCGAGTTGAACGCGTGCTTGTGAATCGTGATCTCGCCGCGTTCTTCCTCGTTCTCGCTGAACGCCGATTCCATGACGATCGTCGACATGTACGATCCATCCGGGTCATGCATGAACGACTGATAGCGGTGCGAGACCTTCTCCCAGTCGTAATCCGTGATCCGCATGTCGATGATCGGCGATCCGCCGTGGGCCGCCGCGATGTGGATCTCGTCATCCCGCGCATCGAAGGAGAGGTCGATGTTCTCCATGAAGTGCGGCAGGTGCCACCGTTCGATCGCGTGATCGCGCGACGCCTTGGTCGTCGTGCCGAGCAGGAACGGGTAGAACGCGGAGCGGGGGAGCGGCGAGCCCGGCGCGACCCGCGGCATCACGAGCACGGAGAGGATCAGCTCACCGTACGCGCCGACCATCGAGTTGTGAAAATCGAATGCCATCACCGAGAGCACGCTCTGGCCGTGGTGCGGCTCGACCGGATGGAGGTGCGGCGGGAGGATCCTGCGCGCGTTGGCGGTTGGAAACTCGAAGAAGCCGCCGATCGCGTGCCGGAAATGGTACTGCACGAACCCCGGCTTGCCGTTGGCCGAGCCGCTCATCTCACGCCCTCCGCCTGCAGCACATCACTCAGGATGTTCGCGGCCTCGTCGAGCTGCTGCGACGTGTGCGTGGCGGAGATGGAAATGCGGAAGCGCGAGCGGTTCTTGGCCACGGCCGGGTAGATGATGGGTTGGAGATAGAGCCCGGCCCGCTGGAGCGACTGTGCGACGCCGAAAATCTTGCGATCGTTGCGGATCATGATGGGGATGATTTGCGAAGTGGATTCACCGACGTCGATGCCGGCCTCGGCCATCAGTCCGCGCATGTACGCGACGTTGGCCCAGAGCTTGTCGCGCAGCTGCGGTTCCCGTTCCTGGATGCGGAGGGCCTGGAGCACGCCCGCCGACACCGCCGGCGAGAGCGCGCACGAGAACACGCGGGAACGCGCGAACCCCATCAGGTAGTTGTACAGCGCCTGCGAGCCGGCGACGAAGCCGCCCATGCCGCCGAGCGCCTTGGAGAACGTGCCGACGTGGATGTCGATGTCATCCTCGAGGCCGTACTTCTCCGCGACGCCGCGCCCTTCCTTGCCGTAGAGAAAGGTGGAGTGCGCTTCGTCGATCATGGTCCGCGCCCCGTGGCGCTTGGCGACCTCGACGATTTCCGGGAGGCGCGCCTCGTCGCCGTCCATCGAGTAGACGCCCTCGACGATCACGAGCCGCTTGCCGGTCGTGCCGCTGAGTTTTCTCTCGAGATCGTCCGGCCGGTTGTGCCGGAAGAACCGGACGTTCGCCTTCGAAAGAATCGCGCCGTCGACGATGCTGGCGTGGACGTTCTGGTCCATGATGACCCAGTCGCCCGGACGCATGAGCGCCTGAATGAGGCCGACGTTGGTGCTGTACCCCGTGGGGAACACCATCACCGCGTCCTTCTTCTTGAACTTGGCGAGCGCCTTCTCGAGCTGCACGTGCACTTCCATCGTGCCGCTGAGGATCGGCGATCCCGCGGCGCCAAGGCCGTAGTGGTCGAGCGCCTTCTTGGCCGCGTCGATCACTTCGGGGTGATAGGACAGTCCGAGATAATTGTACGACGCCAGGTTCAGCAGCTTCAGCCGCTCGTGCCCGAGCTGCTCTTCCAAGTCGATGCGCGGACCCGGAGGAGTCGACATCGGCTGGGAAAACAGGTAGTAGCCGTTATCGCGCGCATGCCCGTACCACCACTCGTTGTACGGGTCGAAAATCGCGAAGATGTCGTCGCTGGACGAGTAGTAGAAGTTGCTGTAGTCGAAATCCGCGATGCCGCCATTCGGGGCGGTGGCATCGTTGAGGTCTGGTCCCGGAGGCGTGGTATTCGAGATTCGTGTCGCCATGGGTGGGTTCTCCGTGGTGCGGCCGGATCTGCGGTTCACGGCGCTCAATGTAACGGCGGTATTATATGCTGTGTATAGCGTTGAAACCACGATCTATGCACTTCGTTGACTTCCTCCATGCGCTCCGCGAGCTTTAATAGTTTCACTTCTGACGAATATTTCGCCAGAACATCACAAAACTGACCTAATATACATGCCTGTACCGCTTCTTGACTTGAAAGCCCAGCATGCGACCATCCGCGAGGCGGTCCTCGCCGCGATGCTCCCCGTGGTGGACGATCAGGCGTTCATCCTCGGCCAGCCCGTCGCGCAGCTCGAGGCGGACGTCGCCGCACTCTCCAGAACGAAGTACGCCGTCGGCTGCGCCAACGGCACCGACGCCCTGCTCCTCGCGATGCGCGCGCTCGATGTCGGCCGGGATGACGAAGTGATTACAACGCCATTCACGTTCTTCGCAACCGCAGGCACGATCCACAACGTCGGCGCCAAGCCGGTGTTCGTGGACATCGACCCGAAGACATACAACATACGTCCCGATCTTGCCGCTGCAGCAGTGACGTCGCGCACGAAGACGGTTATTCCGGTGGACCTCTTCGGGCAGATCGCGCAGGTGGACGAGATCCAGCGGCTGATGCCGCGCATCCCGCTGATCGAAGACGCCGCGCAGTCCATCGGCGCGCGCCGGTCGATCGACGGCGAGTGGCGGATGGCCGGCGAAGCGGCGACGATCGGCACGTTCTCGTTTTTCCCGTCGAAGAATCTTGGCGGGTATGGCGATGGGGGGATGATGGTTACGCAGGATGAAACCATCTACAACCGGCTCATGCGCCTGCGCACGCACGGCAGCGTCAAGACGTATTTCCACGAAGAGGTCGGCTACAACTCGCGTCTCGACGCGCTCCAGGCGGCGGTACTGCGCGCCAAGCTGCCGTTCCTGGCCCGATGGAGCGCGAAGCGGCGGGAAAACGCCGCGTACTACAATGCGGCGTTCGCGGATGTCTCCGAGATAGGCACGCCGTACGTGGAACCGGCGAACGAGTCGATCTTCAATCAGTACACGATTCGCGTGCCGCGGCGGGACAAGTTCCGCGAGCATCTCAGCGCAAAGGGGATCGGACACGCCGTGTACTATCCGCTGCCGCTGCATCTCCAGCCCTGCTTCGCGTATCTCGGATACAAGGCCGGGGCGTGCCCGGAATCCGAGCGGGCCGCGAACGACGTCGTGTCACTCCCGGTGTTCCCTGAACTCACGCGTGCGCAGCTCGACGAAGTCGTCGCGGCCGTGCGGGCATTCTTTGGTCGCTAACGAGCCTACGATGCCACCAGGCACCTCGATGAAGACCCAGCTGCTCTCGAAAATCGCGGACCGCTCCGCCGTCACCGCGGTGATCGGCCTCGGCTACGTCGGGCTCCCGCTCGCGATGGAGTTCTGCGAGGCGGGGTTCAACGTGATCGGCTACGATGTCACGCAGCGCGTCGTCGACCTGCTGATGCGCGGCACGTCGCACATCCAGGACGTCCCGTCGACGCAACTGGCCGCGCACGTCAAGAGCGGCAAATTCATCGCGACGACGGACGAGGCCGCGATCGCGCGCGCCGACACGATCTCGATCGCCGTCCCGACGCCGCTCGCCAAAACGCGCGACCCCGACATGTCGTACGTGATCGCGTCGGCCGAGGCAGTCGCCCGGCGCGCGCACCCGGGCATGCTGATCGTGCTCGAGAGCACGACGTACCCCGGCACCACGCGGGACGTGATGCAGCCGCGGCTCGAAGCACTCGGCCTCGTGATCGGGACCGACGTGTTCCTCGCGTTCTCGCCTGAGCGCGTTGACCCGGGCAATCCCAAGTGGCACACCAAGAACACGCCGAAGGTGCTCGGCGGCATCACGCCCGCGTGCACCGAGACGGCGGCGGCGCTCTACGGCACGTGCATCGATCACATCGTGCCGGTGTCGTCGCCGGAGGCCGCGGAGCTGACGAAACTCCTCGAGAACACCTTCCGGTCCGTGAACATCGGCCTCGTGAACGAGATGGCGATCATCTGCGACCGGCTTGGTGTGGACGTATGGGAAGTCATCGACGCCGCGGCCACCAAGCCGTTTGGCTTCATGAAATTCACGCCGGGCCCGGGGATCGGCGGGCACTGCATTCCGCTCGACCCGCACTACCTCGCGTGGAAGATGCGAACGCTGAACTACAAAACCCGCTTCATCGATCTCGCGAGCGAGATCAACAGTGCGATGCCCGACCTTGTCGCGACCAAGGTCTCGCTCGCGCTGAACGACGACAGGAAGGCGGTGCGGGGCAGCCATGTCCTCGTGCTGGGCGTGGCGTACAAGAAGGACATCGACGACATGCGTGAGAGCCCCGCGCTCGACGTGATCCGCCTCCTCGAGGAGCACGGCGCCGACGTGACCTATCACGATCCGCATGTCGCGAAGTACACCGAGGATGGGCATTCGCGTGCGAGCGTCGCGCTCACCGACGACGTGCTTGCGCGCGCGGACGCCGTTGTGATCGTCACCGACCACTCGGCCGTGGACTATCAGCGGCTGGTCGACAAGGCGTCGCTCGTCATCGACACGCGCAACGCGCTCTCGAAAACGAAGAAGTCCCGCGCGCGGATCGTCTCGCTCACGCCGACCGCCCCGCGCGCGTGAACATTACCGTCGTGGGTACGGGCTACGTCGGCCTCGTTGCCGGCGCCTGCCTCGCCGAAACCGGAAGCCAGGTGACCTGCGCCGACGTCGACCAGGCAAAGATCGACGGGCTGAAACGAAACGTGCTCCCGATCTACGAGCCGGGGCTCGACGCACTCGTCGAGCGCAATCAGCAGCAGGGGCGGCTGACGTTTACCACGGACGTTTCGGCGGCGGTGGCATCGGCGGACGTGGTGTTCATCGCCGTGGGCACACCGCCGGACGAAGATGGCTCCGCGGATCTCAGGCATGTCCTCGCCGTGGCGGAAACGATCGGCAAGCACCAGAAGCGCGAACTGGTCGTCGTCACGAAGTCCACGGTGCCGGTCGGCACCGCCGAGAAGGTGCGGACGGCCGTCGCGCTTCACGCAAAGCTCCCGTTTCACGTCGTCTCGAACCCCGAGTTCCTCAAGGAGGGCGCGGCGGTCGACGACTTCATGAAGCCCGATCGCGTCGTGCTCGGCGCGGAGAGCGATTTCGCGCGCGGCGTCATGGCGGAGTTGTATGCGCCGTTCGTGCGGACCGGCAAGCCGATCATCTTCATGGACGTGCCCTCCGCGGAAATGACGAAGTACGCGGCGAACGCCATGCTCGCCACGCGCATCTCGTTCATGAACGAAATCGCGAACCTGTGCGAGAAGGTTGGCGCGAACGTGGACCTTGTCCGGCGAGGAATCGGGAGCGACGCGCGCATCGGGCCGTCGTTCCTCTTTCCCGGTCCGGGCTACGGCGGGTCGTGCTTCCCGAAGGATGTCCAGGCGCTGATGCGCACGTCCGACGATGTCGGCGCGCCGATGCTCGTGCTGCAGGCGGTGGAAGCCGCCAACGACAAGCAGAAACACCGCCTCTTTCAAAAGCTGGCGGCGGTTGTGGGTGCTTCGTTGCGTGGGGGTCGTGTGGCCGTGTGGGGCCTCGCCTTCAAGGCGCAGACCGATGACATGCGGGAATCCCCCGCGCTTACGCTGATCGAGGAGCTGCTCGGCGCCGGTGCGACCGTCGTGGCGCACGACCCCGCCGCGATGCACGAGGGGGCGCGGCGCCTGGGGACGCGCATTGCCTTTGCGCCGACGAACTATGACGCTCTGACGGGCGCCGATGCGCTGGTCGTCGTCACCGACTGGAACGAGTACCGCTTTCCGGATTTTGCGCGCATCAAGGCCGCGTTGACGCGGCCCGTGGTGATCGACGGCCGCAACCTCTACGATCCGGCCAAGATGCAGGCGCTCGGCTTCACGTATCGGTCGTTCGGGCGGGGGCGCGAGTGAGGGTCCTGATCACGGGTGCCGCGGGCTTCCTCGGTTCCCACCTCACCGATCGCTTCCTGGCCGACGGTCACTCCGTGGTCGGACTCGACAACTTCGTCACCGGGCATCGCGACAACATCGCGCATCTCACGACCGAGCCGCGCTTCAGCTTCATGGAGAAGAACATCTCCGACTACACGGAGGTGCCGGGCGCGCTCGACGGCGTGCTGCACTTCGCCTCGCCGGCGAGCCCGATAGACTATCTGGAGCTCCCGATCCAGACACTCAAGGTTGGGTCCCTCGGTACGCACAACGCGCTCGGGATCGCGCTCGCCAAGAAGGCGCGGTTCTTCATCGCGAGCACGAGCGAAGTGTATGGCGACCCTCTCGTCCATCCGCAGACCGAGTCGTACTGGGGCAACGTGAACCCGATCGGACCCCGCGGAGTCTACGACGAGGCCAAGCGGTTCGCGGAGGCCATGACCATGGCCTACCACCGGGCCCACGGCGTGGATACCCGCATCGTGCGGATATTCAATACGTACGGGCCCCGCATGCGGCCGCGGGATGGGCGGGTCGTCTCGAACTTCATCGTGCAGGCGCTCAACCGCGAGCCGATCACGATCTACGGCGACGGTTCCCAAACCCGTTCCTTCTGCTACGTTGAGGACGAGGTCGAAGGGATCTACCGCCTCTTCAATCGCGGTGACGCCCTGCCGACGAACATCGGCAATCCCGTGGAGTATACGGTGAAGCAACTCGCCGAGATCGTCGTCGAGCTCACGCAGACCACATCGCAGATTTCCTTCAAGCCGCTCCCCGAGGACGACCCCAAGGTGCGACAGCCCGACATTACCCGCGCGCGCGCAATGCTCCAGTGGGAGCCGCAAGTCGGCGTGCGTGAGGGGATCAGCCGCACCATCACATATTTCCGCACGCTGCTCGGCACGCCGCGCATGGCGGCGCGGAGATGACGCGTTCGGCTTCAGTGGTCGCCGCCACCGTGCTCGTGGCGGCGCTCGCCGTTGGAACCGCGTGCCGCCCCGGATTCCAGCCGCGCGCGTTTCCGTCCAGCGCCGCGCTGTTCAAGGCTTCGCTCACCGAGTACAACGCAAAGCGCTTCGACAACGCCGTGACCGGGTTCGAGCGGCTCACCCTCGACTTGTCGGCGCGCGACACGCTCCTTCCGCTCGCGCATTGGTATCTCGCGCATGCGCACGAGATGAAAAACGAGCACCTGCTGGCGGCGTCGAGTTATGCGCGTCTCGCGGAGTCGTTTCCCGACGATTCGCTCGCGCCGGCGGCGCTGCTCCTCGCGGGGCGCTCGTATTCCGAACTCTGGCGGCGACCGGATCTCGATCCCACGTACGGCGACCTGGCGCAGATCCAGTTCCGCCAGCTCGCGACGCTCTATCCGGACTCACCGTACAAGAAGCAGGCGGACAGCGCGTCGCAGGACATCGACGAGCGCCATGCGGCCAAGGATTACGACAACGGGATGCACTACGTCAGGCGCAAGGCCTACGAGTCGTCACTGATCTACTTCAAGGACGTGGTCAAGAACTACCCGCTGACCAAGATGGCCCGCGACGCCCAGATGGAGATGGTCGTCGTGTACCGACGTCCCGAACTGAAGTACCTGCCGGAGGCGGCCGAGACCTGCCTCGCGCTGCGCACCACGTACCCTGCGGATCCGGCGGTCGCCAAGCTGTGTCCGGGCGGGGGCAACGCAGTGGCCGACTCGGCGGCTTCGAAGCCCAAGGGAAGGGTGGCGACACCCGCGAAGAAGCCATCTGGGGGATCGAGCCTCCGGTACTAGTCATCCAATGCGCATCGGCATCTTCGGGGGCACGTTCGATCCGCCGCACGTCGGGCATCTCCTTGCGGCAAGCGATGCGCATGAAGCACTGGGACTGGACCGAGTCTTGTTCATTCCGGCCGCGGGCCAGCCGCTCAAGTCGGCCATAGTGGCACCTCCGGCAGACCGTTTGGCGATGGTGGAGCGCCTTGTAGCGGGCGACCCTCGGTTCACGGTTGACCCCATCGAAATCGAGCGGGGCGGGTTATCTTTCACCGTTGACACGCTGCGGGCGCTCCGCGAGCGATGGCGATCGGACACGGCGCTGGCCCTGGTCTTGCTCCTTGGAGCCGATGCGGCGGCGACGCTGCCGCAGTGGCGTGAGCCGGCGGAGGTGGCGGCGCTCGCCGAAGTCGTCGTGCTGAGCAGAGCGGGCGGCGGAACCGGTGCCGCGGTGGGCAGAGCGATTGACACGAGGCGCGTGGACGTCTCGTCGACGGAGATACGGGCGCGAGTGGCCGCGGGGAAGTCCATTCGCGGGTTCGTACCCGAGCCGGTGGCCGCTTACATCGAGGGTCGGCGGCTGTACCGGTAAAGGAGTCCAACACGGAATGCTGAAGAACCTGATTGGGTCGGTGTTCGGAACGCGGCACGATCGCGAGCGGAAGCGGGTCCAGCCGATCATCAACGAGATCAATGAAATCGGCGAGCGCCTCAAATCCGTCAGTGAAGAGGAATTGAAGGCGCAGACCGCGAAATTCCGCGAGACGATTCGCCAGCGCACGGCCGAACTCACGGCGAAGATTGCGGAGTTGAAGGAGGCGAAGAAGACCGCCGTCGAACCCGAAGACCGCGAGCGCATCGACAACGAGCTGAGCGGCGCGGATGGCTCCGGCGGTCTCGAGGGCAAGTTCCGCGACGCGATTCGTGACGTACTCGACGAAGTCCTTCCCGAGGCGTTCGCGACCGTGCGCGAGGCCGCGCGCAGGCTGGTCGGCACCACCGTGAACGTGACCGGCCATGACGAGACGTGGAACATGGTGCACTACGACGTGCAGCTCATCGGCGGCATCGAGCTGCACCTCGGACGCATCGCCGAAATGGCGACCGGCGAGGGCAAGACGCTCGTCGCAACGCTGCCGCTCTACCTGAACGCGCTTCCGGCCCGGGGCTGCCACCTCGTGACCGTCAACTCGTACCTTGCCCGGCGCGACTCGCAGTGGATGGGGCACCTCTACGGCTATCTCGGCCTGACCGTCGGTTGCCTCGACGACACCGAGCCGGGCACCGCCGAACGCCGCGGAGCGTACGAGTGCGACATCACGTACGGCACGAACAACGAATTCGGGTTCGATTACCTGCGCGACAACATGGTCGTGTCGCTCGAGCAGCGCGTCCAGCGCGGGCACATTTTCGCGATGGTCGACGAGGTGGACTCCGTCCTCATCGACGAGGCGCGCACGCCGCTCATCATCTCCGGTCCGGTCGGGAACGAGTCGGACGGTGACTATGCGGTCCTCAACGGATCCGTCGCGCGCCTCGTGCGCAAGCAGACGGAACTCGCGAACGACCTCGTCGCGCAGGGCGAGAAGGCGCTCGCCGCCGGTGACCAGCAGACCGCCGCCGTGGCGCTGTACCAGGCGCGCCTGGGCGCGCCGGTGAACAAGCGTCTCCTCAAGGCGATGCAGGAGCAGGGCGTGAAGGTGCTCGTGCAGAAGATGGAGCTCGACCACATCGCGGATCGCAAGCTCACGGCGAGCAAGCAGGTGTTCCGCGACATCGAGGAAGAGCTGCTGTACGTGCTCGACCAGAAGGGGCACTCCGTGCACCTCACCGATCGCGGCGTGGACTTCATCGCGCCGGACGATCACGAGGCGTTCGTGCTGCCGGATATCTCCGTCGAGATCGGCCGGATCGAGAAGGACCCCGACATGGCCGCCGAGGAGAAGCTCCTCGCGCGTCAGAAGATCGAGACCGATTACGCCCTCAAGAGCGAGAAGCTCAACATCGTGCACCAGCTGCTCAAGGCGCACGCGCTGTATGAGAAGGACGTGAACTACGTCGTGCAGGAAGGGCAGGTGCTGATCGTCGACGAGTTCACCGGCCGCACGATGGCCGGCCGTCGCTGGAGCGAGGGACTGCACCAGGCGGTGGAGGCCAAGGAAGGCGTGCAGGTGAAGGGCGAGACGCAGACGCTCGCGACCATCACCATCCAGAACTACTTCCGCATGTACGAGAAGCTCGCCGGCATGACGGGCACCGCCGAGACGGAGGAGTCGGAGTTCTACGAGATTTACAAGCTCGAGGTCTCCGTGATCCCGACCAACCGGCCGATGATCCGCGATGACCGCCACGACCTCGTGTACAAGACGCGCCGCGAGAAGTACAACGCGATCGTCGACGAAACCAAGCGGCTGCACGAACTCGACTTTCCGGTGCTCGTCGGCACCGCGAGCGTGGACGCGTCCGAAACGCTTGCGCGCCTGTTCCAGCGCGCGGGAATCGTCCACAACGTACTCAACGCCAAGTACCACCAGCGAGAGGCCGAGATCGTCGCCAACGCGGGACAGCCCGGCGCAGTGACGATTGCGACGAACATGGCCGGCCGTGGCACGGACATCAAGCTCGGGGCCGCTGTCACCGAGACCAAGCCGTCGAAGGTCAAGGATCTCGATGGCAAGGATGTCGACGTCGAGGAATGCGGCGGGCTGCACATCATCGGCTCGGAGCGGCACGAGTCGAGGCGCATCGACCGGCAGCTGCGCGGCCGGTCGGGACGCCAGGGCGACCCGGGCGCGTCGCAGTTCTTCCTTTCGCTCGAAGACGATCTCATGCGGCTCTTCGGTTCGGACCGCATCGCGAAGCTGATGGACCGGATGGGTGCGCAGGAGGGCGAGATGCTCACGCATCCGCTCATCACGCGCTCGATCGAGCAGGCGCAGAAGCGCGTGGAGCTCCAGAACTTCCAGAGCAGGAAGCGCCTCCTCGAGTACGACGACGTCATGAACCAGCAGCGGGAGGTGATCTACTCGCTGCGGTCGTTTGCGCTCGAGGGCGGTGAAGAGCTGAAGGGCGAGGCGGTCAAGATGGTGCAGGAGGCTGTCGCGCGGCGCGTCGAGGCGGCGCTGGCGGGCGAAGAGGATCCGATGGACTGGGACGTCGCCCTCCTCCGGCAGGACCTGCTCATGCACTACCTGCTGACGGTGCCGTGCTTCGAGGAAGATGGCACGCGTCCGGCGACCGTCACCGAGGCGGCCGAGCAGACGGGCGCGGCGGGCACCGCGGCGTTCCATGCGAAGTACGCCACGCTGGGGGAGTACGCCGCGCAGCTGCTCTCGCTCGTGATGCTCAACGTGCTGGACGAGAAATGGAAGGACCATCTCTACGACCTCGACCAGCTGCGCAACGCGATCCACTACCGGTCGTGGGGCCAGAAGGACCCGCTGATCGAGTACAAGGGCGAAGCGTACACGATGTTCGTGGACCTCATGCACGACGTGCATCACACCTTCGCCGAGCGGTTCCTGCGGGTGCAGGTCGTCTTCGATGGTCAGGATCCGAATTTGCCCAATCGCGGCGCGCCGTTGCCCGCCCCGCCGCCGCCGCCGAAAAAGCGCTACAACGCGCTCGGCGTGGAGGAGTCGGTGCCGGCGGGTGAGGCCGAGGTGCTCGACGTCGGGCCTGACGAGAATGCGAATGCGGCGTTCCGCCGGGAGCCGATCGTCATTGGTGCGGGGCGTGGCGTTCGCACGCTTGCGGCGGGCGGCGCCCCGGCCGCGACGGCAGACTGGTCGAGCGTCGGCCGCAACGATCCATGCCCCTGCGGCAGCGGCAAGAAGTTCAAGAAATGTCACGGGGCCAGGGCGTAGGGACTGGAACTCCAGGTCGGAGGCCGTAGTATCCACTACGGGGTATCGGGCACCGTCAGGAGGTCATCCATGCGGTTGACGCGGATTGCAGCTTTGCTCGCAGGCGTCGTCGTCCCGATGGCGCTCGCCGCGCAGCAGGCCGCGCGACCGGACGCCCCGCGCCCGGAGGCGCTCGAAGCGGAGGTCCACTACGCCACGGGCGGCGACGCCTGGTTCTCGACGAACAAGGCGGCCTACGTCGCTTTGTTCGACGTCTCGCGCGGCGGGGTGACGCAGCTCTACCCCACCTTCTCGGCTCAGGCAACGGAACTCAGCGGGACGTCGGTGCGCGTGGAAATGCGCTCGGCCGCCGCGCTCCCGGGTGCCGGCCCGTTCAGCGGGTCGTCGCTCGTGGCGCTCAATACGCCGGTAGGGGGCGCGAGCGCCGCGGGCTGGCCGCATACGCTGCTGCTCGTCGCGTCCACGCAGCCGTTGCGCATTGGCAGCTCGTGGGCATCGAACATCGCGATCAACAACGACCTCGTTCGGAACCATCAGTGGAACGACCTGGACACGGACGCGGGGATCGCCGCAGTCGTCGACCTCGTCCGTCCGCT
Source organism: Gemmatimonadales bacterium (assembly GCA_044449085.1). Classification (GTDB taxonomy): domain Bacteria; phylum Gemmatimonadota; class Gemmatimonadetes; order Gemmatimonadales; family Gemmatimonadaceae; genus Fen-1231. The sequence goes on from JBIOHR010000050.1 coordinate 15,649, forward strand.
CGACTGGGGCGCGGAGGTCGCCACTGATCGCGTGCCGCTCGCGACCCCAGCGCGCTACGCCTCGAGCCTCGCATACGACCCGAACAGAGTCGCGGTCGGATACAGTTGCATGGACGCGGACAGGCAGTTCATCAGCCCGGTGCCGCAGCTCGGCGCGTATTGCGTTGCCCTTCGGGAATTCCCGGCGCGCACGGGTACCGTCAACGCGTCGACGGTCGCCGCGACGGCGGGCGGCACGGCTGATTCGACGCGCCGTGTGGTGTTGCAGGCACACGGTGCGGCAACGGGACCGGCGGCACCGCGGATCAGCGAGCAGAAGCACGGTGACGTGCAGTCCATCAGCGATCCAAACGACATTCGCAAGTTCATGGAGAGCATGAAGGCGCGTCAGGCGACGCACGGTGCGGCGGATGGCGCGATGGAATCGCGGTCCGGCCCGCGCGACGGGACGCCGGCGAGCGAGCGGTCCGGCGCTGGGGCGAACGGTCGCAATGCGGAGGGATCACCGGCGTCCGGAGGTTCGGCCGGCGGTGCATCGCGCATCAACCAGGGGCGCGAGGCACGGCCAAGGATCGAGCAGCAGGCAAAGCCGCAGCGGCCCGCGGACGCTCCCTCGGGCTCGCGTGCCGAGACGGCGCGCCCTTCAGCCTCCGCAGCGCCGATCAAGCCGCAGAACGAGCGCGATTAAGCGCCGATTGGCAATGATTCGATGACGGAGAGGGCATGCGCCGGATGTAGACTCGGCGCATGGCCTCTTCACCAATTCTTCCCCCCCGCTCCTCACGAGTCCTCCGCGTTCGCGAACTCCCGCGCACGGAACGCCCGCGCGAGCGACTCAAGGACCTCGGCGCGCACGCGCTGAGTTCGGCCGAGCTCCTCGCGATCCTGATCGGATCCGGGACCGCCGGAAGCTCCGCGCTGGTGCTCGCGCAGCATGTTCTCGCGCAGGCGGACGGATCGCTGAGGCGGCTCGCGAGCCGGCCGGTCGCCGCGCTGACCGCCGTGCACGGACTTGGCGCAGCCCGTGCCGTGGCGATCCACGCGGCACTTGAGCTGGGCCGCCGTGTGGCCGCAGAATCGCGCGATGACGGGGCACCACTGCGGAACCCTCGCGATGTGTGGGCGGCGTACGCCCCGCGCCTGGAAGACCTGCCCGTGGAGGAGTTCCACGTGGCCGTGCTCGACGCGCAGCACCGGCTGGACCGCGACATCACGATCACGCGGGGAATCTTGAATTCGTCGCTGGTGCATCCGCGAGAAGTGTTTCGCGAGGCGATCGCGGAGCGGGCTGCGGCGATCATTCTCGTGCACAATCATCCGAGCGGGGATCCGACGCCATCCGCGGACGATCGCGCGATCACGGCGCAGCTCGTGGCGGCGGGGAGGCTGCTGGATATTCCGGTCGCGGATCATGTGGTGATCGGGCGGGGCCGGTATCTGTCGTTTGCGGAGGGTGGGTTGCTCTAAGCCGCTACCTCACTTCAGTGGTGGGTGGTGAGGGTCCAGTGTTCGGGGATGAGTGAAGGCGGTCACTCAACACGGAACACTGGACCCTCACCACCCACCACTGGGTTTGGGAGTTGGCAGGGATAAACGATTTGCGCATATGCGAGGTCAAACATAGACTATCTATGTAACGACCCTCACGAGATCACCATGCCTCCGAAAGAAGAGATTCCGCCGGGTACCCTCGACATGCTGATCCTGCGCACGCTTGCGAGGCGCGCCGACCAGCATGGGTTCGAGATCGCCGAGGCCATTAGGGCCGGGTCCGGCGAAGTGCTGCAGGTCGAGGAGGGCTCGCTCTATCCGGCGCTGCAGCGGATGCTCATGAAGGGGTGGCTCGTGGGCGAGTGGGGGAGGACGTCAGAAAATCGGCGGGCGCGGTATTACCGGCTGACCGCTGCGGGGCGAAAGCAGCTCGAACACGAACTCGATTCGTACCGGCGCGTGGCCGGCGCGATTGCGCTGATCCTTCGGCCGGCGTGAGGGCGACATGACCATCGGAGAACTGTGGCGGCGGGTAGTGCACTTCGCGCGCGGCGGTGCGGCGGCGGATGAACTGCGCGAGGAGATGCAGCTCCACGTTGATCTGCGGGCGCGCGCAAACGGGAACGCCGGGATGAATCATGCGGACGCGCGCCAGTCGGCACGGCGTCAGTTCGGCAATGATGCGGCCCTGCGCCAGGCGAGCCGCGACGCGTGGGGGCTCATCTGGGCGGAACATGCGGCGCGAGACGCGCGGTTCGCGTTCAGGCGTGTCGCGCAACGGCCGGCGTTTTCCATTGCGGTGATCGGCATTCTCGCGCTGGGCATCGGGTCGTCTGTCGCGATGTTCAGCGCAGTCGACGCGGCGATGCTCCG
>JBIOHR010000051.1:0-17924 GCA_044449085.1 Gemmatimonadales bacterium
CCGCTCGTCTCAGCCCGCCTCGGCCTGCATCAACAAAACTTCGCGAAGGTGGATAGTCCAGTGTACAGCCGCTGCGGCACGCCCGCACCGGTACGGGGTACGGACGGAAAGGCGCGGCTCGGCCGCACCATCCCCGGTTCCGTCGTTCCGCATGGTCTCTTCCAGCCTCGAAGTCCTCGTCGTCGACGATGAACCAGCCCTTCGCGAAGTGCTCTCGCAACGGCTGGCCGACTGGGGGTGCGCCGTGTCCACGGCTGGCGACGTGGCAGAGGCAGAGGCGATCCTTGCGCGGTCTCGCCCCGACCTCGTCCTGAGCGACGTGGTGCTTCCCGGACTCTCGGGGCTCGACCTCCTCCGGCGGTTCAAGGAGCACGACGCGGAACTGTCGGTCATCCTGATCACCGCGCACGCGAACGTGGATGCAGCCGTCGAGGCGATGAAGGCCGGCGCAACCGACTTCCTCATCAAGCCCATCGACCCCATCGCGCTGCGGGCGCAGGTCGACGCCGCCGGCGCCGAGCGCCGGAGCCGCGCCGCCGCTCGCGCGCTCGACGCGGCCCTCGGCGAGTCGCCGGCCGGGGGGCTCATCGGCACGAGCGCGGCGATCCGCGCGGTGCATGTCCAGCTCACCTCGCTCGCCGCGAGCGACGCGTGCGCGATCATCTCCGGCGAAAGTGGCACCGGCAAGGAGCTCGCGGCGCGGGCCGTCCACGACTTGAGCGCGCGTCGCGCGAGTCCGTTCGTCGCGGTCAACGCCGCCGCAATCCCCGACGGCCTGATCGAATCGGAGATCTTCGGGCACGAACGCGGCGCGTTCACCGGCGCAGTCTCGGCGCGCGCCGGGTGCTTTGAGCTCGCCGACCACGGTACGCTCTTCCTGGACGAGATCGCCGAGATGCCGACGGCGCTCCAGCCCAAGCTGCTGCGCGTACTCGAGGATGGACGCGCGCGCCGGCTCGGGTCGTCGCGCGAGACCGCGTTCGACGTCCGCGTGCTCGCCGCGACGAACCGCGATCCAAGCGACGCCGCGCGGGCCGGCCTCCTCCGCCTCGACCTGATGTACCGCCTGAACGTGTTCGCGATCGTGATGCCCCCGCTGCGGGATCGTCTCGACGACCTCCCGATGCTTGTGCGCCACTTCATCCGCCTCTTCAATGGGAAGCATGGCCGTTCGGTGGAAGGGGTGCGCGAGGCCGCGATGGAGCAGATGGTGCAGTGGCACTGGCCCGGCAATGTGCGCGAGCTTCGCAACGCGATCGAGCGTGCGGTGGTGCTCGCCCGCCAGCGCTGGATCGAGTCGTCGCACCTGCCGCCGCATATCACGTCAGCCGAGTCGTCATCGGCGCGCCCGCTCGAGCTTCCGTCGGGCGCAACGCTCGCGCAGGCCGAGGAGCTCATCATCCGCAACGCGCTCGACCAAACGGGGAACAACAAGGCCGAGGCGGCGCGCCGGCTCGGCCTCGACGTGAAGACCATCCGCAACAAGCTGCGCGCATGGGGAGGCGGCCAGTGAGCGTCGCGCGGAGACTGCGGATCGCGCTCGGGCTCAACTTTGTGCTCCTGCTCGGCGTCGTCGCGTTCCACCTTCGGACGATCGGGCACGCGGTATCCACGGCGCAGGCGCTCTCCGACGTCTCGACGCGCCTCATGCTCGCGCAGGCGCGCCAAGGCGAGACGATCGCGCTCCTCGACGCCTCCGCGGCAAAGTTCGGCGTCACGCATGACCGCGGCTATCTCGCCAAGTTCGAGCAGCTCCGCACGGAGTTCACGTCGGAACTGACGCAGGCGGAAGCCCTGCCCGTGGGTCACGCGGAGCGCTCCGCGCTGACGGCACTTCGGCGCGCCTGGACCGAGGTCGTGCACGATGCCGACGCGTTTTCCGCGGCAGCCGGTACGTCCGCGGCGCCGGCCGCCGCCCTGCCGCAGCTGCGTGATGCGCTCGCGGCGCTTCGCGTGCATGCCGGCGTTGTGGCGGTTGCGTCGCGCGAGGCGATGCGCGAACACATCGCCGAGGCGGAGGCCGATGGCGACCGCGCGGTACAGGTCGCGTGGATCGCCGCCGTCTGCGCGCTGATCCTTGCGGTCGTGACCGCGCTCGTGCTGCACCGGTCGATCGCCGGCCCGCTCGGCGAGCTGAGCCGCAGCGCCCGCGAGGTCGCACGGGGGGAGTTCGGGCACCGGATCGAGCTGCGCGGCAGCGCCGAGTTCACGCAGCTCGCCAACGCGTTCAACGTGATGACGGTGCGGCTGGGAAAGCTCGACCGGTTGAAGCAGGAGTTCGTCGCGACGGTCTCGCACGACCTCAAGTCACCGCTCGCATCGCTGCGCGAAACCACGTCGCTCCTGCTCGACCAGATTCCGGGGCCGCTGCGCGACGCGCAGCGGCGCGTGCTGCTCCTGCAGCGCGAGAGCGCGGACCGGCTCGGCAGGATGATCGCGAAGCTGCTCGAGCTCTCGCGGCTTGAAGCCGGGATTCCCCTGGCGCCGCGCCCGCTGCAGGTGCGCGACTTCCTCGAGAAGGCCGTCGCGCATGCCGATGCCGCGGGTCGCGAGCGCGGTGTGCGCGTGCAACTCGCGGCCAGGGCGCCGGACGGGCTTCGCATCGAAGGCGACGAGGACTGGCTGCGGCAGCTCGTCGACAACCTGCTCGAGAATGCGATCAAGTTTTCTCCGGCCGGCGGCGAGGTCGAGGTGGGCGTCGACGCGTCCGGCGGCCGTCTCATCCTGTCGGTGGCGGATCGCGGTCCGGGAGTCGAACCGTCGCAGGCGAAGCGGATCTTCGATCGTTTTTATCAAACGGCGGCGGGCCGCTCGGTACGTGGCCGCGGCGCGGGGCTCGGGCTAGCCATCTGTCGCGAGGTCGCGCGCGCGCACGATGGGCGGATCAGCGTCGTGAGCCGGCGCGGGGGCGGAAGCGTGTTCATCGTCAACCTGCCGCTGCTCGCGGATGGCGCCGCGCCGCGCCCGGCGCGCCGAATCGCGCCGATGGTGGGCACGACGGCATGATCCGCGGCCGGTGTGCGATTGCGATCGCGGCCTCCGCCGCGCTGGCCGCGGCGTGCGCGCACACCGGCGCGTTCCAGCGAAGCGTCGGCGCCGGGCGCTGGCAGGAGGCGGCGGCCGCCTTCCGCGCGGATTCCGCGTTGCAGCGGAATCCGGCGGCGCTTCGAACCGCGGCGCGCATCCACTCCATGCCGGACAGCGTCACCTGGGATCCCGATCGCGCGCTCGATTTGCTCGCGCGGTCGCGCGCGCTCACGCGGTCCGGGCAGCTGCCCGAGGCCGACCGCCGCCTCGAGGCGGTTCTCGCGTATGTCGTCCGCGAGCGCGAAGCGCGCGGCGCGGAGGCAATCGTACTGCGCGACTCGCTCGACCGCATCACGGCGCAGGCCGGCCAGCTCCGAACGGAACTCGCGCAGCTTCGCGAGACCAACGCGGCGCATGAATCGGAGCGCGCGGTGCTGCAGCGGATGGTCACGCGACTCGAGTCCGACCTGCACGATCGTGAAACACAGATGGCGGCGGTCCGCAGCGAGCTCGAGCGCCTCAAGGAGATCGATCTCACCCGCGCGTCGCGTCCGCCGCACTGAGCGGTGCCGGATACGAAAGACGGGCCGTCCCCCCGCATGAAGGAACGGCCCGTCGTCGCGAGACACCGGTCGCGACCCCGGTCCAGCGGCGTCGTCAGACCTTCGAGTGCGGAGAGACCTTGACCTGCCCCTTGCACGTGGCATTCTTGCCGTTGAGCGTCAGTGCCCACGTTCCCGGCGCGCCGTTGGTGGCATCAACCTGCAGCTTCACCAGCTTCGACCCGGGGTCGCGCGTCACGCCCGACACCTTGAGATTGCTCTCCGGCGCGACATCCACGGTCACCGAGTCCATGAGTTCCTCCGACAGCGACACCGTGATTTCCTGATTCGCGGTGCCGGCGACGATCGGCGTCGAGATGGTGGCCTGGCACGGTCCCTGTGCGGCGACGAGGGCCGGCGTGAGAATTGGAGCAGGACCGGCGTATGCCGGACTGGCGGCCGCTGCTGCGGCGCCGCCGAGGATCGCGAGTCCTGCGGCAGCGATGGTCATTGCGTTGCGCATGGTGCCTCCCGGTTAAGAATGCGTTCGTGGCGACGGATGTCGTCGCCGACTTCGCGCATACAGAGGAGGCAATCACCGTGCCGTTGTTGGTGGGCCGCATAACGTTCGGCGCTCGAATGAGTTGCGCCCGCGGCGCTCGATCGCGCCGCACGTCGAAAAGCGGGGAATCGGGGAATTATTCCCCGGCGCCGGGCACCCTCCGCCCGCGCGCCGCGCTGCGCGTCAGAACATGCTCATCGCGAGGAATGACCGCAGCGAATCGTTGGTCGACCGCAGCCTCATGGAGAGCACACGCACGCAACTCCAGAGGACTTTGTACGCGAGTTCGCGATTGAAGTCGAGGAGCAGCTCGAAATCCGACCGCGCGATCGTGAGCACTTTCGTGCCGCCGTTGGATATCGCGTCGGTTGAGCGCTCGCTGCGATCGACGACCGACATCTCGCCAAACAGCGCGCCCGGCTTGAGCACCGCGAGCGCTTCTTCGCCGCTGCCGGGAATTGTGCGGCTGATGCGCACGTCGCCTTCGACGATCAGGAAGAGGCGGTTCCCCGGCTCGCCCTCGCGGAATATGTACTCGCCGGACTGGAACTCCTGATTGCGGCAGACTTCCGCGACGCGCGCGAGCTCGCCGTCGTCGAGATCCTTGAAGATGGCGACCTGCCGAAGCAGCTCGGTCACATCGGTCATGAGTGGGTGCCCACCGGTTCAGTCCCTGGAAGTGATGCGTCCCGCGAAGCTAGACGGCCCCCTGCGCGCTGGCAAGCCGTACCCACGCGGTACCCACGCGCCAACCACGCGCCAACCACGCGCCAGCTTGATCGAGGGGGCTCCGTTAGTTTTCGTCCATCATGAATCGCGATACGCTGGCGACGTTGCCGAACCTGATTTCGCTCTCCAGGCTGGGCCTCGCCGCCGCGTTCGTCTTCGCTAGGGGCACGCCGCCGCGCCTGGTCATCATTGCCGCGGCAGGCGCAACGGATTTTCTCGACGGATACCTCGCGCGCCGCGGGGGGAACACGTCCCGGTCCGGAGCGCTCCTCGACGCCATCGCCGACCGCTTCTTCGTCTTCGCCGCCGTCTGCACGCTGCTGTTCAACGGCGCGCTCGGCATCTGGCAGTACGCCATCCTGATCTCGCGGGACTTCATGACTGCGGTCGGATTTCTCACCGCGCGCGCGATTCCGTGGCTCCGGAGCGTGCGCTTCACGTCGCGCATGCCGGGCAAGGTGGTGACGGTGCTCCAGCTCGCCACGCTGGCGCTCGTCTTCGTCGCGCCGCAATTCGTGAATATCGCGCTGGTGGCCGTGGGGATCGTGTCGCTCGTGTCGATCAGCGACTACACGCTTGCCCTCTGGCATGCGCGCGCCCGCGCCTGACGGCGCGCGGACGGCCGCGCGGCGTGCGCCCGTGTGCCTCGCCGCGCTCACCGCGGCATTGGCCTCTGCGCTCGCGGGAACGCCGGCGGCGCTCGCCGCGCAGGCAGTTGCCTTCAAGCCGCCCGTGCAGGTCGAAATGCGCGCCGACCTGCTCGCGGGGCCGCCCGCCGGCGCGCAGGCCGGTGTCGGCGCGAACATCGCGGCAGGGTATTACCTGAGAATCGGCGTGGACGCAGCGGCAGGTGCGTCAATGCGGGACGCGAGTGCGTTCACGAGCGGCCGCGTCGACGTCGTGACGCGCTACCTGCTCGACCCGTTCCGTGAGTTCAGGTGGGCACCGTACGTCGGCGCTGGATTCACCGCCCAGTGGGACCGTCGGGCGACCCGGCGCGGCGACTTGCTCCTGCTCGCCGGCATCGAAGGTCCGGTGCACGGCGGGTGGCTCACGTCGGTGGAGCTTGGACTCGGCGGAGGCGCGCGGCTCGGCGTGGTGCTGCGCCGCGCGCGCTCGAACGGCCGCTAGCGCCCGAAGGCGCGTCGCTTCCAGCTAGGCGCTGACCGCCTGTCCGGTCTTGGCCGGCTGCGCAAAGCGCTCGCCGAGCGTCCGCAGATCTGCGAGCTCCACCGCCGACAACTCGTGGTAGCGCTCCGCCATGTAGGCGAGCGTTTCGTCGAACCACTCTTTTTGATGATCGGGGTGCGAGCCGACGACTTCGCATCGCATGATGTGCTGGAACAACTCGTCGCGCGCCTGGTCAAACGGCCTTGGTTCCACCGCGACTCGGCGGGTTTTCGTCTTCTTAGTATTCATTTATTCGCGTCTGAGGGTGATGCTTCACCGTGAAAGCTAAACGAGTGATGGGTCGGTTCCTATCCCACCGTACGCCGGCCGCAGCGGCGCCGTTGATGGCGCCGGGCGCGTGAACCTGTCCCCGTCGATGGCCGTCGGCTAGTTTCCCGACAACCAGCAACGCGCCGCCCGTCGCGCTCGCGCGCGCGGTGCGCGCTCACAGAGAGGAATGCACGTGGCAAAATCGCAGGCGGGAAAGAAGCGGGCCGGCAAGAACGCGGTCCGCGGTTCGGCGAACCGCCAGTTCGTCGGCGCGCTCGTCGTCGTGGCGCTCGCGGGTGTCGCCGGCCTCGGCTACGCACTCTCCCATCGCGGCCCGAAGGTCATCCTCGTCGATCCCAACATTCCGGCCAGCGCGCCCCAGGGACATCTGATGGGCAAGGCCGACGCGCCCGTGCAGGTCATCGAGTTCGGCGACTTCGAATGCCCGGGGTGCGGCAACTTCGCGAACGTCACGGAACCCGATATCCGGACGCGGCTGATCAACACGGGGATCGTCGCGTTCCACTTTTATGACTTTCCGCTTTCGCAGCACCGGAATTCGTTCACCGCACATCTCGCCGCGGCGTGCGCCGAGGATCAGGGGAAGTTCTGGCAGATGCACGACCGCCTGTACGCGGGTCAGGACGAATGGAGCGATCTCGTCGATCCGAACATGACCGACCCGCTTTCCGTCTTTCGCCGGTACGCGAAGGAGCTTGGCCTCGACGTGAGCAAGTGGGAGAACTGCGTGGAGACGCAGAAGTACACGGCGCAGATCAAGGGCAATCAGGCCGAGGGCATGCGACGCGGTGTGGAGCAGACGCCGACGCTCATCATCGGCAACCAGAAGGTGAACGGCGTTTCGTACGACGAGTTCAAGCAGCTCGTCGACGCGGCGCTCGCGGGTGAGGCGAAGGCAAAGGCCGACTCGGCCAAGAAGCCCGGCGGAGGCAAGAAGGGCGCCACGCAATGACGCGCCGGATGGCGATCGCCGTCCTCTCGCTGGCCGGCATCTTTCTCGCCACGTACCTCACGCTGTACAAACTCGGCTACCTCGAGTCGCTCGCATGCGGCACAGGGAGTTGCGAGGTGGTGCAGGCCAGCCGCTGGTCAAAGCTGCTCGGCCAGCCGGTCGCGTTGTGGGGCGTGGGGTTCTACCTCGCGATGTTCGCGATTGCTCTCGCGGGGTCGTTCGGGCGGCTCGCGGATTCGCGCGGCGTGGGCCGCGCGCTTGCCGCGTTGAGCGGGTGCGGAGTGCTATTCTCGGGCTGGCTTACGTATGTCGAGATCTGGAGGCTGCACGCGATCTGCAGGTACTGTGTGACCAGCGCCGTGATCGTGTTCGTGATGTTCGTTGTGAGTGTGCTGGACTTGAGAGGGGAGAGCTGAGACAGGCACGAGCAAGGACACTCGTTGCCCGCGCTACCTCATTGCCAGCACCATCGCTGTCACCGTCGCCACTGCAGCGATCGCCCACGGAATCCATCCCGGCACTCGCCACGCTCCTCCTCCGGGCATCACCACGCGTGTGCCGTGCATCGGCGTGACCGCAATCATCCGCGCGATCTCCAGCGCGCTCGACGGGCGGTCGACGGGACGTTTTTCGAGACATTGCATCACGACGGCCGCGAGCTCGTTGGGCGTATCGTGCCGCCGCCGGCTGATCGGCTCCGGCTTCTGCGTCGCATGCGCCGCCATGACGCGCTGTGCCGAACGGTCCGAGAATGGCGGGTGGCCGCAGAGCATCTCATACGTCACGGCGCCGAGCGCGTAGATGTCGGCGCGGTGGTCGACGTCGGGATCCCCGGCCGCCTGTTCGGGCGCAATGTACGCGGGCGTGCCGAGGGACATGCCGCGCTGCGTGATGCGGCCAGCAGCATCTTCGCCCGTCACCGAAGCGGTGACGGCTTTCGCGATTCCGAAGTCGAGCACGACGGCCTGTCCATGGAAGAAGAGGACGTTCTCCGGCTTCATGTCGCGGTGCACCACGCCCTGGCCGTGCGCGTACCCCAGCGCGCTCGCCACCTCCTCGAGCACGCGCGACACTTCGGCGAGCTCCATCCGGCGGCCGCTCATCCGCTCGCGCAGTGATTCACCGTCCACGAACGGCATCGTGTAGTACAGCGACGCGCCGGCCTGGCCCGCGTGCAGGAGCGGCACGATGTGCGGGTGCTGGAGCCGCGCCGCGAGCATGATCTCCCGCTTGAACCGTTCGGCGCTCAGCGTCGCGGCGAGCTCGGGCGCGAGCACTTTGATGACGACGCTCCGGCTGAGCGCGTTCTCGGTGGCGAGGAAGACACGCGACATCCCGCCGCGCGGCAGCTCACGTTCTATGGTATATGCGTCACCGAGTGCGCCCTGGAGTTCTTCCTGGAGCTGCTGCCGCATCGCTCTCCGTCGTCAGGCGTGATTCATCCCTCTTTGTCCTCGTACTGTTCCTTCAACGACGCGACCACGCCCGGATCTGCGAGCGTTGTCGTGTCGCCGAGGGCGCGCCCTTCCGCGATGTCGCGCAGCAGCCGGCGCATGATCTTCCCCGACCGGGTCTTGGGCAGGTCGGCGCTGAAGATGATGTCGTCGGGCCGGGCGAGTGCGCCGATCTTGTTGGCGACAAATTCGCGCAGTTCGTCGCGCAACGAGATCGAACTCCTGATCCCCTCACGCACGGTGACGAACGCCGCGATCGCCTGGCCCTTGATGTCGTGCGCCTTGCCGACCACCGCCGCCTCGGCGACGGCGGGATGCTCGACGAGCGCGCTCTCGACTTCCATCGTTCCGATGCGGTGTCCCGCGACGTTGAGCACGTCGTCCACGCGGCCGAGTATCCAGTAGAAGCCATCGCTGTCGCGCTTGGCGCCGTCGCCGGGGAAGTAGAGGTCCAGGCGGTCCTTCCACTTGGTGAAGTACGTCTGCACGTAGCGCGCGTCATCGCCCCAAATGGTGCGGAGCATGGACGGCCACGGCTTGGTGAGCGCGAGCAGCCCGCCGCCGACGCCGATGCGCGTGCCCGCGGAGTCCAGAAGATCGGCGCTGAATCCCGGGAGCGGCATGGTCGCGCTGCCGGGCTTCGTCGAGGTCACGCCGGGGAGCGGTGAGATCACGATCGCGCCGGTTTCCGTTTGCCACCACGTGTCAACGATCGGACACCGCCGGCCGCCGATGTGCTCGTGATACCACATCCACGCTTCGGGATTGATCGGCTCACCAACGCTTCCGAGCAGGCGAAGGCGAGAAAGGTCGTGCTTCGCGGGATGCTGCGCGCCCCACTTCATGAACGCGCGGATCGCGGTGGGCGCGGTATAGAGGATCGTGACGCCATGACGTTCGCACAGATCCCAGAAGCGGTCCTTCTCGGGCCAATCCGGCGCGCCCTCGTACATCACGCACGTGGCACCATTGGAGAGCGGACCGTACACCAGATACGAATGCCCCGTGATCCAGCCCACATCGGCCGTGCACCAGAACACGTCGTCGTCCTTGAGGTCGAACACTTCCTTCGTTGTGACCGTCGCGCCGAGCAGGTAGCCGCCGGTGGTATGGACGATGCCCTTCGGCTTTCCCGTCGTGCCCGACGTGTAGAGAATGAAGAGGATGTCTTCCGCGTCCATCGTCTCGCACGGGCAGGCGGCACTCGCCGACTGCATCAGGCGGTGGTACCAGTGGTCGCGTCCCTCGCGCATCTCGACGTGCGCCTCGCCGATCGGCCCGCCCGCGCGGCGCTGCACGACCACGACGTGCTTCACGCTCGGCGCCTCCTCCAGCGCCTTGTCCGCGTTGCGCTTGAGCGGGACAACCTGACCGCGCCGGTACCCGCCGTCGGAGGTCACGAGCACCTTCGCCTGCGCGTCGTTCATCCGGTCGCGCAGCGACTCCGGTGAGAACCCGCCGAATACCACCGAATGGACGGCGCCGATGCGCGCGCACGCGAGCATCGCGACGGCCGCCTCGGGGATGAGGGGGAGATAGATCCCCACGCGGTCGCCCTTGCCGACGCCGAGCGACTTGAGGACGTTCGCGAACTGCTGCACCTCGCGATACAGATCCCAGTACGTGAGCGTGCGCCGGTCGCCGGGCTCGCCCTCCCATATGAGTGCCGCCTTGTTTCGCGCCGCGCCGCGGACATGCCGGTCGAGGCAGTTCGCCGCGACGTTCAGCTTTCCGCCCGCGAACCAGGTTGCATGCGGAGGTTTCCACTCGAGCACGGTTTTCCAGGGTGCGATCCACTCGAGCGTGCCGGCCATCTTCGCCCAGTACGCCTCCGGATCGCGCGCGGCGGCGGCGGCGACATCAGGGCTGTTGATGAGCGCCTGCGCGCGAAATTCAGGCGACGGGGGGAACGACCGGTTCTCGGTGAGGAGTACGTCGATATCGGACATAGCTGTTCTCGGAGACGGAGCGGTGCGCGGAGCGTTCAGTCGATCGTTGCGTCAAACGATACCAAACCGCCGCGCCTCGCACACCTTCGTCCCTTGAAACGGCGACGGGGCGTACGTTGTGACAGTCGCGACCTCCATTGAAATAGTACGAAATCTCGACAGTGTATGCAGACTGCATCGTGCGCCGCGCAAATCACCTGAGTTTTTCTCCATCACACTGTGATAGTTCTGTAAGTTGCTGCTGGCCAAAGCGTTACGACTCAGGCTGTTTTGGCACGGTTCTCGCTTGGTTACCGGGTACAGTCGAAGTTCGCAAGATCACGAGAAGGGCACACCCGTCGCGAGGCGGGGCCGCAAAGCCAGGAATCTCGAAGTGGTTCGCGAGATCGTCCGGTTGCCGAATGACATGACAGTGGACGGAGCCTCAACGGCTCCCGTCGGCGAACGGTTTGCCGGGCAGCGCGGTGTGCCCCCGCTCAACGCGGAGGAACGCATACCATGTTGGTTGCCGAGAACTACAACGAAGTCCTCATCGCACCGCCGCACCTGGATTCAGGCTCGCGTCTCGACTTTCGGCGCGCGGCGCTCGAGTATCTCGAGCGTGTTGTCCAGCGCGGTGGAACGCGGGTGGTGATTGAACTGCAGCATACGACCGGCATCGACGCGAGCGGCCTCGGCGTGCTCGTGCTCGTCCAGAAGCGCGCGCGCGAACGGATGATCGCGGTCAAGCTGCTGCACCCGCCGGCGGCCGTGAAGCAGATGATTTCGCTGACGAAACTCGACTATCTCTTTGAAGTCGAGGACTGACGCGGCGCGGTGTCACGCCGGCCTGGCGGGACCGCGGCTAGTGGCCGCTCTGCAGCATCCGGCGCCGCCACGCCTGAAGGCCTGATTCACCCGGGAGCCGCGTCTTGATTCGTGCGGCTCCCATGACGACCGTGCCCGTCACGCGTATGACCGGCGCGTTGGGATCGACGAGATCGGCGCTGTGCGAGTCGACGAACTCCCCCATGATCGCGAAGCCGTCGGCTTCGACGCGCAGGCCCGGCGGGACGATGAGTTCGACCTCGCCCATCACGACCTTCAGGTCGAAGTGCGTTTCGCCGCCGAGAAGATACGCCTCGCGGAGGTCGAACTTGGCGCTCCCCATCACGCAGGTGACCTTCGTGTCCCGCGCCGGCGTCCATCGCCCGCGCTTGCTGACGTTGGACATGACGACGAGGTGCCGCTTCTCCTCCTGCTCCGCCTGGCCCCGCGGCGCGACGCCATACAGCGGCGCCGGCGTCAGGGCCTCCGGGGGCAGCGCGGGAAGGCCAGCGACCAGCGCCCGGAGTTCGGCGCTCGTCTGCGCGCTATACGCGTGCTCGAAGCGGAGTTCGAGTTCCTGCGTGTTCAGGTTGTCGTGTGCGAAGTGCGCGCAGAGCGTCTGGATTACGTGCTCGCGATCCGCCTCGATCTCTGACATCAGGAGGCCCTCCGGAGGACGAGGGCGGCATTGATGCCGCCAAACCCGAACGAGTTGGTCATGACGTGCTCGACGCGGGCCGCGCGGCCCGTCCGCGGAACATAGTCAAGGTCGCACGCCGGGTCAGGTGCGTGGTGGTTCACGGTCGGAGGAATCCATTCTTCCTCGAGCGACAGCGCGCAGATCGCCGTCTCGAACGCGCCGCTCGCCCCCAGCGCGTGACCGTAGTAGCCCTTCGTTCCGCTCACCGGGATCCGGAGCGCGTGGTCGCCGAGCACCTGCTTGATCGCGAGCGTCTCACTCGGATCGTTCAGCGGGGTCGAGCTGCCGTGGGCGTTGATGTAGCCGATCTCCGTCGGTGCGAGATGTGCGTCGCTCAGCGCGAGCCGCATGGACCGCGCGGCCTGCGCACCCGTGGGGAGCGGGGCCGTCATGTGATGGGCGTCGTTGGTGGTTCCGTACCCGCACACCTCGGCGTAGATCTTCGCGCCGCGTGCCGCGGCGCGCTCCCACGCCTCGAGAATGAGCACGACGGACCCTTCGCCCATCACGAACCCGTCGCGGTCCTTGTCGAACGGCCGTGACGCGTGCGCGGGGTCGTCGTTGCGTGTGCTCATCGCGCGGATCAGCGCAAACGCACCGAAGCAGAGCGGCGCCAGCGGCGCCTCCGCGCCTCCCGCAATCATGACGTCGGCGTAGCCGTGCCGGATCTGCCGGAACGCTTCGCCGATCGCCATCGTCCCGCTCGCGCAGCTCATCGCGTTCGTGGAGTTCGGTCCGCTGACGCCGAATTCGATCGCGATGTTGCAGCTCGCCGCGCCGCCGAACACGGCGAGCGCGAGCGTCGCGTCGACGGCGCGCAATCCGGCGGAGAGAAAGCGGCCGAGCTGCTCTTCGGCGTAGCCGATCCCGCCGAGCGCGGTTCCCATCATCGCGCCGATGCGCTCACGATCCTCGCCCTCGAGGCGTATCCCGGAATCGTCGAGCGCCATGCGCGCCGCCGCCACGGAAAATTGGCCGAAGCGGTCGAGCCGCTTCGCGCGCTTGGCGTCGATGTGGTCGTCCGCGCGGAAGTCGTCCACTTCGGCCGCGTTGTGCGACCGGAAGATCGACGGGTCGAAGCGCGTCATCGACCGCACCGCGGACCGTTCGGCGCGAATCCCGTTCCAAAAGTTTACGCGTCCAGTACCGATCGGAGTAATGGCGCCGATGCCGGTGATAGCCACGCGTCGCGCCGTCATGTGCGTGCGGCTCCGCCAGAGTCGCGCTCGGCGATCCGCGCGAGCCCCGCAAGCGTGCGGGACGCGATCCCGTGCACGAAGACGGGCCCGATCACCGTCGTCGCGGCGAATACCCCGATCAGCGGCCAGCGCGGGCCGTTCCATGCATGCACAAGCTCCACCTGCGTTCCTCCCGGGCGAGACTCGAACCGCCACTCGACGTCCATACCCTCGGTGATACCGCCGATGTGACGAAAACGGATCGCGGGTGCCGCGCCGGCGGCGCTCACCACCTGCATCTCCGAAAGCCACCACGTGGGCCAGTTGATGAGCGGGCCGAACGGGCGGTTGGCCGACATCTCGACGATGCCGCCGCCGTCGCCGGCGCGTTCGCGAAAGCGCACGAACCGGTAATGGCGCAGGTGCGCGGGCCACTGTTCCACGTCTCGCGTGATGCGGAACATGAGTTCGGCTGGCGCGCGCACGAACGCCTCGTCCAGGGTGCGCATCGGGCGGCCCAGTGGCATGGGCCCGAGGTCATAGGCCGCGCGCCGCGCGACGCCGTTCATGCGGGGACCCAGCTAGCGGTCACGCGGAATCCGCGTCGGTTGCGAACGGACGGGCGGCACCCCGTGACGGCCGCCACCGCGTCCGACAGCTCGCGTGCGCGAAACCCGCGCAGCACCGACACCACGCCGTCGTGCCGCGTGACCGGGTGAAATCCGAGGGCGTGACTGGCGAGCCAGAAGCCGGCGGCGGCGGCCCACGCGCGGCGCAGGTCGGAGACGATCACGCGCTGCCGCGCGACGCGATTCATCTCGGCAATCAACTGTGCACCCTCCACTGCCTCGAAGTGATGGAGCACCTGCGAGCAGCACACGACGTCCACGCTCCGGTCGGCGAAGGGCAGGGCAAGCGCGCTGCCGGCGACCGCGTCGCCGCTCCGCGGGCGGCTCGCCTTGGCGAGAGCGGCCGTGACTTCGAGGCCGATCGTGAGCAGCGTGACGCCGGTTCGGTCCGCGACGTGCCGCGCATGCTCCGGGATGTCGCCCGCGCCCGTGCCGACGTCGAGGAGCGTGAGCGGAGCCGCGAGGCCGCGTGCGCTGCGCAGCAACGGTGCGAGTTCGGCGATCACCGCGCTCGCGCCGCCGAACCATACGTTGCTGCGCGCGACTTCCTGCAGCGCCAGCGCCGCGAGCGCGGGATCGGTCGCCGGGTCGTCGAGCAGTTCGACCCCGCGGCGCCGGGCGGGCGCCAACGCGTCGGCGACGCTCACCGCAGCCGCCGGAACGCGCCGCGCTGGTAGACGAGCGGCCGCCCGTCTTCCACGGCGGTCGCCGCGAGCACCTCGCCAACCACGATCGTGTGGTCGCCCCCGCGATGCCGCGCGACGATCGCGCATTCGAGGTGGGCCACCGCCCCGTCCAAGAGTGCGATTCCCGTCGTGCCCCGCGACACCGTCGTGCCTGCGAACCGGTCCGTGTCGGACTCCGCGAACCGCTGCGCGAGCGCGTCCTGGTCTTCCGCCAGCACGCTCACGGCAAAATGTCCGGCGTCCGCGACGGCGCCGGCGATCGTCGCGTCGTCTCCGATGCACACGAGCACGAGCGGCGGGTTGAGGCTCACCGACGCGAACGCGCTCACCGTCATGCCGAAGTCGCGGCCGTCCGCGCCACGTACGGTGACAACGGTGACTCCGGACGGAAACCTTCCGAGTGCGTGGCGAAAGGTGGTGGCGTTGATCGGTGTCATGCAGGAGGGCCGAAGGGGAAGAGCAACTGTCGAAGAATACGCGGGCGCGCGAGTTCGCCCGGCGGCATGAAGCCGCTGGCGACGTTCACGACGAGATCGGCGATGGCGCGACGATTGTTCGCCGCGCGCACCGTGTGGTTCAGCATCGGCGGACATGCCACGGCGAGTGCGACGATCTTCTGTACGCGCCACGTCGCGGCAAACTGATGATGGCGCGCGCGGTCGTACGCGGCCAGCGCCTCGTCCACGACGCGCGGCCGCTCCGAGGCGAGCGCCGTGCAGAGATACGGCCCGAGCATCTCGCCGCCGCGCAGTGCCTCGAACATTCCCTCGCCAGTGAACGGGTCGAAGAAATCCGCCGCGTCGCCGACGAGCGCCGCGCCGGGCGCCCACGCGCGCCGCGCGTGCACGGCAAACGGCCCGGTCGCGAGCACGGGGCTCACCCGTTCCGCGCGCGCGAATCGCGGCGCGAGGCGCGCATGCGCGCGAATCCACCGCTCCATGAAGCCCGCGACATCTCCCGCCGCGCCCGACGCGAAGCGGACCGGCACGGCCATGCCGACGTTCGTCACGCCGCCGCCGACATTGGCCAGCCCGCAGAAACCGTTCCGCGCGACGTGCATTTCACCGGTGGCGCCGATCCCTTCCACCCCGGCAAAGTGCGTCACGAACCCAACGCGGCGCGGCCACCGCGCCGTGCGAATCAGGCCAAGCCGCCGCCCCACGACCGATCGCAGGCCGTCCGCGCCGACGACGATTCGTGCCGCGATTTCGCGCGTCGCGTCGCCGTCGCGCACCTGCACGCCCGTCACGCGTCCGTTCGAGTCGCGGAGCAGGTCCGTCACCGCCACACCTTCCGTCACGCGTGCGCCGCACGCCCGCGCGCGGTCGAGCAGCAGCGCGTCGAGGAACTCGCGCCGTACGCCGAGCGCCGCGTTGCGCTCGCCGCCGCAACTGCGCGCGGCGTCGAACCGGCCCTCGAACGACTGGCCGTTCACTGCGTGTATGGTCATCGCCTCCAGGTCCGGCGCACCGGAGCGGATCAGCGCATCGAGCGCGCCCATCTCGGCGAGAATGCGGCGCGCCTGCGGGCTGAGGAACTCGGCGCATGCCTTCGGCCGCGGAAAGCGCGCGCGGTCGAGCACGAGCACATCCGCGCCGTTGCGCGCGAGCGCCCACGCTGTCGTCGCGCCGGCCGGTCCGCCGCCGACGACGACCACGTCCGCCCCGCGCGTCAGCGCCGGCACGCGGTTTCCGCCGTGGCGCGCGGCATCAACGGCCCGCCAACGAACCGGCGAGGACGGCGATCGCCGCACCGGCGACCGTGCCGCACAGGTTCACGGCATCGTTCGACATCCACCGGACCCCGCGGGCAT
This sequence comes from Gemmatimonadales bacterium, assembly GCA_044449085.1. Taxonomy (GTDB): domain Bacteria; phylum Gemmatimonadota; class Gemmatimonadetes; order Gemmatimonadales; family Gemmatimonadaceae; genus Fen-1231. The sequence goes on from JBIOHR010000051.1 coordinate 16,490, forward strand.
GCCGCGTGCGGAAGCCGCACGCGTGCACGCGCCGTTCCGTCCAGTCCTGGCAGCGCTCGCAGAAGCGTTTCGACTGCAGCGTCGCCCCGACGATCGAGTCGGCGAGACCGCCGCCGAGTCCGCCCGCGGCGGCCGCCATCGCGAGCTGCCTGTGATGCTGGGGAATGGAGAACGCGCCGAACAGCGCGATGAACAGCGCACCCGCGACGGCTCCGCCGAATCCCGCGGCGGAAACGCCGCCCGACATGCCCGGCCGCACCGGCGCCCCGGTCGTGATCAAGCGCGGCGTCCCGCCGAACAGCGTGCCGATTTCGGTCGACCAGGTGTCGGACGATGCCGCCGCAAGAGCGCCGAGCGCCGCGAACGCCAGCTGCTCGCGTGCGCCCTGCGCCGCGCCGAGCGCGAGGACCACGAACAGGCCTCCGTTCGCGAACACCTGCGCCGCGTTTCGTTCGGTCGTGCGTGGGAGCGAGCCCTCGGTCAGCCGCATCTTGTCCGTCCGCCGCCATTTCGTGAGCGCCACGGATGTCACGAAGAACGCGATCAGCGTCAGCGCCCACCACCAGCCGGCCGCCGCCGCGACGATCCCCGTGGCGAACGCCGCCCATTGCCCCGATGCCGAGAGCGTGCGCGTCTTCCGCGCGACAGCCGCGATGGCTCCCGCGATCGCCGCGCCAGCGAGTGCGCGAATGATCATCGCCTGTTGTATCGTGGGCGCTCCGGACGGGGACGGAGAAAGATACTCTCAATACAGATTGATACGGCGAGGAGCAAGGACAATCGCGCCTCACCCTGGCTCGTGCCCGTATTGTCCGTGCTCCTCGCCCACTGTGCGTGCTCCTCGCCGTTCCTCCAACTGTACTCTCGCACCACGCCAGCTTACTTTGGTCGCACTATCGTTTCCTCCCTTCGCCGCCCAATGACCGCCACCGTCGACCCTCTCCTGCCGCTCAGCCTGCTCGAAGCGGTGCGCGCGGTTGATACGCCGAGCGGCGAACACGAGGCGGAGTTCGTCCCCGAGTTGCGCAACAAGCGCCTCGGCCTGAGCGATACCGTTTTCGCGCAGATCAAGCGGTACTCCGAGGCCGTGCGGCGCAAGCAGCGCCCGCCGTTCGATGAGGCCGCGGCGCTCGCCAAGCTCGTCGGCCGCCGGCCGGATGCCGACGACGTCTTTCGGGAGGGTGGCCGCATCCTCGCGCGGCAGGCGTACCGCACGATCTCGCCTGTCACGCGAAAGCTCATGCTCACGCTCCCGTCGCTCCTCTCGCGCCCGATCGCGCTCCGGCATGCGCGGCGCATCACGCGACGGTACACCGACGGCGCGATCCGCCGCGTGGGATCGACGATCCTGCTCGAGGTGACGCACTCCGTCACGCTCGATGCGGCACCGAAGTTCGGAGGCTGTACGTTCTACGAATCCACGCTGCGCGAGCTC
>JBIOHR010000052.1:0-17610 GCA_044449085.1 Gemmatimonadales bacterium
CACCCCGACCTGCGGTGGTACTTTCCGCGTCCGCGCCTGAAGGACTCGTCGGACGTCGCGCTCGAAGAGGTCGCACGCGACTACGCCGAGGCGGTCGCGGAGCGAAGCGCCGCGCACGGCCTTTACGCGCGCGCCGACGGATCGCAGGCCATTTATGTCTACGTCGCGCGCCTCATCGTGCAGCAGGCGGTGAGCACGCCGGCGATGGCACGGCGCAAGGTGTTCGTCGTGGGCGATGCCGAGCGCATGGTGCCGCAGCTCTCGAGCCAAGAGGCGGCGAACGCCTTTCTGAAGCTCCTCGAGGAGCCGCCCGCCGACACGACGATCATCCTGACGTCGAGCGAACCCGGCGCGCTGCTGCCGACGATCAGGTCGCGGGTCGTCAACGTCCGCGTGGCGCCGCTCCCCGATGCGGCGGTCGGCGAGTTCCTCGCGCAGCCGCAGGCCGCGGCGGCGGCTGGCGGAGGCGCGAGCGCCGGCGAACTCGTGCTGATGGCGCACGGGGCGCCGGGCGCGCTGATCGGGGCGGCGACGGCGGGACTCGCGCTCGAGCGGGCGCGAACGCTGCTCGACGCCGCCCGCCGCGGACGCGAGGCGACCATGCGGGCCGCATTCGTGCAGTCGAGCTCGAAAGCGCGCGGGCAGTTCGCCGACGTGCTCGAGGCCATGACCGTCGTACTGCACGAGCGCGCGCGCGACGCGGCGCGCTCCGGCGACGGACGCGCCGCCGCGGCATCGGCCCGCGCCGTACGATTCGTGGAGGAGGCCAAGCGCGCTGCGGAAGGGAACGCGAGCCCGCAGCTCGTGAGCGCGCGGCTCCTCGGGCAGCTCGCGGAGGCAGGCGCGTGAGAAAAAAAACCGAGGGCCGAAGACGGAAGGCCACCGCGGGCACGGCGAAGCGCCGCGGGCTTACGCACGTGAACCAGTCCGGCGAGGCGCGGATGGTGGACGTCGGCGCAAAGCTGCCCACCGAGCGGTTCGCGCGCGCCGCCGGGCGGATCCGGATGAGCGCGGCCGCCTTGCGCGCCATCCGGTCCAACGCGGTGAAGAAAGGCGATGTGCTCGGCGTCGCGCGGCTGGCGGGCATTCAGGCGGCCAAACGCACCGCCGAGCTGATTCCGCTCTGCCACCCGCTCCCGCTCACCGATATCCAGGTCGCGGTCACGATTGATTCCGAATTCACCGGCGTGCACGTCGAGGCGAGCGTGCGCACGTTCGCACAGACCGGCGTCGAAATGGAAGCGCTCACGGCCGCGTCCGTCGCGCTGCTGACGGTCTACGACATGGTCAAGAGCGTGGACAAGGCAATGGTGATCGAGCGGGTGCGGCTGCTGGAGAAGACGGGAGGGAAGAGCGGGATGTGGAAGGCGCGATAGCTCGCGCCCCTCAGTGCTCTGTGCGCTTCTTGACCGGCTCCGCCGCCTTTTTTGCCGCTGCCGCCACGGGCGTCTTGCGCTTGGGCGTCGCCCTGGCCCGGCGCGGATAGCGTTCGAGCGACGGATTGGGAACGTCCGCCGCGACACGCACCGTTGCACGGGTCGGCACGAGGATCACCTGCCCCGCGGTGAGGTTGCCGCTCTTGAGGCGCGACACTTTTGGATTGTACCAGGCGAGCTGTTTCGTGCTGAGGCCGCTCGCGCGTGCGATCGACGACATGGACTCGCCCTTCTTCGACCGCACGTGCATCACACCGGTCCGCTCGTCGGGGTCGAGCGCCGAAAACCGCTCTTCGAATGAGGCGGCGGTTCCGGCCGGCACGCGAACCCAGATCGAGTCGCCCGGCGGCGTCATGCCGCGGAGCAGCTGGAAATTGAGCTCGTGCACGGCTTCCGCGGTCGTGTCAGTCGCATTTGCGATCGCGGCAAGCGGCGTCTCGCCGGGGACACGCACGGTGTCGAACGCGAGCGGCGGAAGTGAGTCGACGGTCACGCCGTAGCGCGCCGGCTCTTTCCCCACCAGCGCGGCTGCGATGATCTTCGGCACGTAGTCGCGCGTTTCCGGCTTGAGGAACTTGGTCGCGGCGAGCTCGAAGAAACGGTCCTCTCCCTCGACGCCGTCCATGCGATCGGCGTAGCGGACGAGCCCGCGCGAAATTCGGCCGTCGCCGCCGTCGTACGCCGCGGCGGCGAGATAGAGCGAGCCGAACTGCGCGCGCAGCCCCGAGAGAAGGCGCACCGCGCCCTCGGTCGAGCGCACGGGGTCGCGACGTTCATCCACCCACCAGTCCACGCGCAATCCCACGCCGCGCCCGGTGCCCGCCATGAACTGCCAGATGCCGACCGCCGCGGCCTTCGAATAGGCGTTCGGATCGTACCAGCTCTCGACGAGCGCGAGGTACGTCATGTCCTCGGGGAGTCCGCCCTCGCGCAGCTTCTGGCGGATCAGCGCACCGTAGCGTGTCTGCCGCTGGAGACTCTTCGCGAACTCGTCGCGCACCGAGCCGGTGAACAGCCCGACAAAATGCTGCACGCGCTCGTGCGTTTCGTACGAGTGTACGTCAATGTCCCACACCGGGCGTGCATCGGGTGCGACCGGAGGAGCCGTATCGACCGGCGGTGCCACGGGCGGTGCCACGGGTGGCGCCTGAACCAGACTGTCGGTCGCGGACTGCGCGGCCACGCGCGCAAACGGCACAGCCGACGCCGCCAGCAGCGCGAGCGCCGCGCCGCCGATCAGTGCCAGTCTCGCTTCCCGGTGCCGCAACGCGCGCGTCTCGAGCATGATCCCGTCGCCTCCTCGATCTCGTATATTCAGCCAATGCGCGCACGCATGCTACCCCTGGCGCTGGTGACGGCGTGTGTGACTTCCATCACACGCACGCCGCCAGCCCAACACCCGCCGGGCGCACTCCCGGTAGACGCGTTGCGCGAACGAATCGCCACAGCGATCGCCGCGCACGCGGGTGCCGAGGTCGCCGTCTACTATCAAGATCTCGCGCGCCCCGATTCGCTCCGGTACAACGCGGATCTTGTATTCCACGCCGCGAGCACGATGAAAGTTCCCGTCATGATCGAACTGTTCCGGCGTGTCGATTCCGGGACACTGTCACTCGATCAGACAGTGGCGGTCGTGAACCGCTTTTCGTCGATCGTGGACGGGACTCCATTCGCATTGGACAGCACCGCCGATTCCGAGGTTTCCCTGTACCGGCGCGTGGGCGGCACCGCGACGCTCGCGGAGCTGAACGAACTGATGATCGCGCACTCGAGCAACTTCGCGACCAACCTCGTGCTCGCGCGCCTCGACCCGAAGACCGTCAACGCCACCGCGCACGCGCTGGGCGCGCGGAACATGACGGTGCTCCGCGGCGTCGAGGACGGCAAGGCGTTTGCGCAGGGACTCAACAATACGACGACGGCACGCGACCTCGGCGTGCTGCTCACAGGAATCGAACGCGCGACGGTCGCCTCGCCCCGCAGCTGCTCCGCGATGAAAGCGGTGCTGCTCGAGCAGGAGTTCAGCACGGAGATCCCGGCCGGGCTTCCACCGGGCGTACGCGTCGCCCACAAGACCGGCTGGATCACGGGCACGCGCCACGATGCAGCGATCGTGTATCCGCCGGGACGGCCTCCCTACGTGCTGGTGGTGCTCACGCGCAACATTCCGGTGGTGCGGGACGCGCAGCAGTTGATCGCGGGGATTTCGCGCGACGTCTACGACTTCAACGCGTCGCGATAATCCGCCACCAGGCGGTCGAAGACCGCGTCCCACGTGCGCGTCGCGGCGACCGCGAATGCGGCGGTGGACACGCGGGCGCGAAGCGCCGGATCGCCCACGAGACGCTCGACACAATCCGCCAGCGCGGCCGCATCGTTCGCGCGGAACTGCAATGCCGTCTCTTCGGTGGCAAGTTCGGTCGTCGCCCCCCAGTCGGGCGCGACCAGTGCAAGGCGGCTCGACATCGCCTCGAGCACGACGTTCCCGAACGTCTCCGTGATCGACGGAAAGACAAAGATGTCGGCCGATGCATAAAACTCGGAAAGCGCCCGCCCGGTGAGCCTGCCGACGAATACCGCGCGTTCCGGAGCGATGGCGCGACAGCGGGCTTCGTCGGGGCCATGGCCGGCAAGCGCGAACGAAACCCTGGCGCCATGGCGTGCGAGCACCGCGCGCATCCCCTCCAGGGCGACGTCGATCCCCTTCTCCGGCGCGAGTCGCCCCACGTACACCACCAGGAGGCCGTCGTCGGCAACGCCGAGGCGGCGCCGGAGCTCGTCGGAACGAAAACGCGGATGGAACTGCGCGGGGTCCACGCCGCGCGACCAGACGCGCGTGTTGCAGAATCCGTTTTCCGCGAGCTCGCCACGCACGATCTCCGACGGCGCCCACGTGATCCGCCCCGCATTGTGGAACCAGCGAAGGAAGGGCCACCCGATCGAGTCGAGGACCGTGAGCTTGTAGTGGCGAAGGTACGCGGTGAAATGCGTGTGGTAGCTCGACACGAACGGAATTCGCCTCTCGCGCGCTGCGATGAGCCCGCCGAGGCCGACGCCGAACTCCGTGGTCGAGTGAACGAGGTTCGGCTTCCACTTCTCGATGAGGTCGAGCGCGCGGCCGCGCCGCGGCGCGGCCATCTGGAGCTGCGGATACGCCCAGAACGGGATGCTCGGCCACCGCTCGACCTGCGGATCGGGCGTCGCATCGGGATCGCTGACGGTGACCACCCGGACCGCGCCGCCGCGCGCCTCGACGGCCTTCACGAGTCGCGCGAGGGTCGGCGCGACCCCGTTGATCTGCGGCGGATACGTGTCCGAAAAAATCGCCAGTCGCAGCCCCGCGGCGCTCCCCGAATCGGGAGTGTTCACGCCCGCCGCCGGCGTCCTGCTACCAGAGCGCCCGCACGGCGACGCCCGTTGCAATGGCGATGAGCTGGCCCACGAGCACGTCGCCCGGATAGTGCACGCCGAGGCGCACCCGCGACATGCCAATGAGCACGGCGAGCGCCAGGAGCGGCCATCCGAGCGAGTGGAACGTCGCCGCGTGAATGAACGCGACGCTCATCGACGCCGCCGCGTGTCCCGACGGAAAGGAGAACCGGTCGGGCACGTGCACGTGCGCTTCGGTGAGCACACGCTCCGTGGGGCGCGTGCGCACCACGAGCCGCTTGATCGCCTGCACGACGAGGAGTGATATCGAGAGACTCCATGCAGCCTGCACGGCCGCGACCTTGAGCTGCCCTTCGGCCGTGAGCAGCGGAACGAGCGCAAAGATCACGCTCGCCGTGACCCCGCCCATGTGCGTGAGAAAGGTCCAGAAGAAGAGCGTGGCGCGCGACGTCGACTCGCCGATGACCCAGCGCAGGTAAAGCGCCCGGTCCCGGTCGTCCAGCCGGTGCAGCAACGGGCTTTCGAGCATACGCCCAAATCTAGCAAAGGGAGTTCTGAACGGTGGCGCCACGCTCGGCGGCACGGATGCGGTGATTGTCATACTTCAGGCCGCCATTGGAAGTTTCGCGAACGCCTGCAGCAGCGGCCGCCCGGCATAGCTCTCGGGCCGCGCGAGGCCCAGCGCCCAGAGGATCGTCGCGGGAACGTCGGTGAGCGAAACACCCGCGCCGAGTTCGCACGGCACCACGGCCGCGCCGGCGAGCATCACCGGGATCGTCGTGTCGAGCGGGTGCGCGCTGTCGTGATGCCGCGGCGTGGCGCCGCCGCCGCCGTGATCGGCGAGGGCGATCATCAGGGTCGTCGGGTCGTCGAGGTCCATGGCCGCCTCGAGTGCACCGAGCGCGGCGTCCATCCGCTCGGCCGCTGCGCCGTATTCCGGCGACATCCAGCCGGACGCGTGACCGGCGCGGTCGGCGTCGAGCCAGTGGAGCACGATCAGCCCGCGCCTCTGCGATGCGAGCGTGCTGCGCGCGGCGGCGAGCACCTCGTCGGCGTTGTGGCCGTGGTGCCGGAAGAGCCCGAGGCCAAGGGCCGTCGCGAGACGCCCTGCGATTCCGCGCATCAGGAACGGCACCTGCGGCATGAAAAAAGAGCTCGGCAGCGAATGGCGCGCGAGCTCTTTTGCCAGCGGATGGACGGGGCCGCGCGAGCGCGGCAGCCGGAATCGTTCGCTCTGCATGCCGTGTCGCTCGGGTGATGCGCCGGTGAGCAACGATGCCATGGCGCACGGCGTAATGCTCGGGTTCACCGTTTGCGCGCGAAAGGTGGAAGCGCCGCGGCGGGCGAAGCTCGCGACGCGATGGAGGCGGAATCGGGCGATCGCGTCGGGGCGGAGCCCGTCGAGCACGACCAGCACCACTCGTTGCACCGGGGACGAACGGATGTCAGCGGGCATTGGAGCACCTCGAGAGAGGGATGAGTGCGTTTCGCACACTTCAATGACGCGCGGCGGTGTGACGGCCCGCGGACGGTGGGGTCGCGAACGCGTCACGACTCGCGGGTTCCGTGACCGGCACGATCGTGACGCGATCTTCACGCGTCCGTCACGCGCGGCGGAGCATTATCTCCGCTCATGCGCGTCGCCTACTGCACCGACACCTATCCGCCGCAGGTCAACGGCGTGTCGGTCGTCACCTCCATCTCGGTTGAGGGGCTGCGCGCGCGTGGCTGGGACGTCCATGTGATCGCGCCGAAGTATCCCGAGGGCGGTGCCGCTGCCGCGAACATGACCGCGATACCCAGCGTCTCCCTGCCGCTGTATCCCGACGTCCGTCTCGTGGCGCCGGACTACTTCTCGGTCCGCCGCGCGCTCGACCGCTTCCGGCCGGATGTCGTCCACTGCGCAACGGAGTTTCTCGTCGGGCGCCTCGGCCAGATCGCCGCGACGCGCGCGCGGCTGCCCATCGTGACCTCCTATCACACGGATTTTTCCCGCTACATGGCGTCGTACGGCGTCCCGTGGCTCGCCAAGCCCGTGTCGCGCTATCTCGCGCGCTTTCACAAGCGCGCGCTGCGGACGTTTACGCCCTCGCACGCGTCGCGCGACGACCTCCGGCTGCTGGACGTTGCTGACGTCGTCGTATGGGGATGCGGAGTCGACGCCGACCGCTTTCATCCATCGCGCCGGTGGCAGGAACTGCGCGTCAAACTGGGGATCGACGGCGCCTTCACGTTCCTGTACGTGGGGCGCCTGGCGGCTGAGAAGGGCGTGGATGTTGTAGTCGAAGCGTACCGGCGGGCGGAGGCGCGGCTTCCGCGCGGGTCCACGCGCCTCGTGATCGCGGGCGCGGGGCCGGAGGAGCGCCGGATCCGCGCGGCGGCGCCGGCGGGCACGGTGTTCCTGGGGTTTCTCGACCGCGAGACGGCGCTTCCGGCGCTGTATGCGAGCAGCGACGCATTCGCCTTTGCCTCCACCACTGAGACGCTCGGCCTCGTCGTGCTCGAGGCGATGGCGTCGGGGCTCTCGGTGGTCGCAACGCCGGCGGGCGGCGTTGCCGAGCACCTGCGTGACGGGGAGAACGGTCTGGAGTACGCCGCCAACGACGTCGATGCGTGCGCCGATGCCATGGTGCGGCTGGCCAGCGACGGTGCGCTCTCCGTGCGTCTTCGCGCGGGGGCGCGCCGGACGGCGGAGGCACTGTCATGGCGGCACGAGCTCGACCGCCTCGATGAGAGCTACCGGAGCATTTGCACAGGTGCTTGCGTCCCCGTGAACGGAGGGCAAGGTTAGGGCACGGTTCCCCCACCCCACTGCCTCGAGGACGAGATGACCGAACCCACAGCGGCCGCCCCTGCGCCTACGGACAACGCCAGCATGGCGGAGGATTTCGTCGACATTTTCGTGACGCCGTCGAAAGTCTTCGCGCGGCGGGCAAAGGCCAGTCCGATGGTGCCGTTCATCGTGGTCTGCGTCCTCTCCATCGTGCTTTTCTTTGCGACGAAGAACGTGCTGTCGTCGGTCTGGGACGCGCAGATGCAGAAGCAGATGGCGGTTCAGATGAAGGCGAATCCGCAGCTGACGCCGGAAATGATGGAGAAGTCGAAGCCGATCACGAACGTGATCATCAACATCGGCGGCGTGGTGGCGCCGCCGATCCTGCTCCTGATCGTCGCCCTGATCACCTGGGTCATTGGGCGATTCATCATGGGCGGGACGTTTTCCTATGGAGCGGCCGTGCTGATCACCGCGTTCTCCTGGTTCCCGCGAATACTCGAGGGAATCCTCGTGATCGTGCAAGGACTGGTGATGGACACGAGCAAAATGACGTCCATGTTCCAGCTTCAGGGCGGGGTCGCGCGCTTTTTCGACCCGGACAAGATGTCCATGGGTCTCTATTCCGCGCTGGCACAGATCGACGTGTTCACGATCTGGACTACGGTGCTGGTCATCATCGGCCTGATTCACGCGGGCAAGCTCGACAAGTCGAAGGCGACGGCGACCGGCGTGCTGATGTTCTTGGTGGGCGCGTTACCGGCGCTCTGGGCGCTCCTCAGTGGGAAATGAGCCGAAGGGGTGAGATTCGGCCCGCTGTGGCCCGCGCGATTTCGACCCTGCGGGCCGCGGCAGTCCGGCGCGGTCACGCCTCAGCAGTTCGGCCGCGGACACTCATGGTGACCACATTCAGTCCGCTGACTCTCTGAAGCGTCAACTCCCCCCCGTGCGCCCGCGCGATCCACTCGACGATCGGCAGCCCCAGCCCGTCGGGCGCCGCGGTCTCCTGCCGCGGCGCGAGCATGAACGTCTCGCCGCCGCTCGTCACCTCGAGCGAAGCCCCGCCGGGCGTGGCGGCTGACGACACGGTCACCGGCGCGTCCGCGCCGCCGTGACGGCACGCGTTCTCGATCAGTTCGACCAGCGCTTCCTGGAGCAGCGGCGCGCTCCCCCGCACCACCACGTGCTCGGCCTTCCCGATCGCCAATGAGCGGCCGAGCGCGGATGCGCGCTCGCGCATAAGGTCCGTGCAGTCCAGCACGAGACCGTCCAGTTCGACGTCGTCCTCGAGGCGAACCTTCTCCCCCGCCTGTGCCTCGGCCAGCAGGAACAGCTCGTCCACACGGCGCCGCATCTGCTCCGCGGCCGTGCGGATCCGGCCGAGCGTGCCGCGCATGCGCTCCGGCGTGGTGCTCGTCGTTGCCAGCTCATGCCCCGCCTCGCCCAGCACCAGCGTGAGCGGCGTGCGAATCTGGTGCGCCGCCTCGCGGATGAAGCCGCGATTGCGGCGCTGCGCGTCGTCGAGCTTCTGGAGCAGCGTATTGAACTCGGCGGCGAGCGTGGCGACCTCGTCGCGGGCATCGCCAACCGGGAGCCGCTGCGACAGGTCGGTCGGCGCGATGCGCGCGATGGCGAGCCCGAGTTCATCCACGGGTCGCAGCGCGCGGCGGGCGAGCGCGTATCCCGCCGCGAGGCTCAGCAGCACGATCAGCGGCGCCGCGACCGAAAGCGCCACGGCGAGGAGGTGCGTGTCGCTGTCGATGCCTTCGATCGAGTTGAACGCGACCACGCCGAACTTCAGCGGCACGCCACGCGCGCGGGGCAGCGTGGCGCGCAGCACCGACGCGCGGTAGTCGTCACCCGGCTGGTCCACGCCAAACTGTGGTGCGCGTGCGCGCGCCCACGACTTCAGCACCCGGTCGATCACGTCGCGCGGCCCGACGCCGGCGACCATCGCGCCCGTGTCGTCCACGATCGCGAACATGTCGCCCGTGGGCGGCCACTCGCGCACGACTTCATTCGCGGCGTGGGCGAGCGACGTATCGGGTGTCTCGCCAAGCACGCGCCCCATCGCGGCCGCGACGCCGTCCGCCGACGCGTCGAGATGCTTGTCGAGGCGGCGGGTGGACTCGTTCCAGATGTAGCCGAGCGCAATCGTGGCGAGGATCGCCAGCGCCACCAGAAACGCGAACGCAAACCCTGCCGCCAGCCGGAGCCGGAGCTGGCTAAGCGCCATTCGCGCTCCGCGCGCGGTCGGTGATGGCGTACCCTGCGCCGCGCACCGTGTGCACGAGCGGGACGAGCCCCGGACGGTCCACCTTGCGGCGCACGCGGCCGACGAGGACATCCACGGCGTTTGCGACGGGCTCGAAGTTGTCGTCCCACACGTGGCCAAGGATCTTTGCGCGGCTGAGCACCTGGCGCGGGTTGCGCATCAGGTACTCCAGGAGCGCGTACTCACGCGTCGTGAGCGCGATGTCGATGCTTCCACGCCGGGCGCCGCGGGTGGACGGGTCGAGCTGGAGGTCCGCGACCTTCAGCACCGGCTCGAGCGCGCTCGAGGGGCGCCGAGCGAGCGAACGCAGCCGCGCCAGCAGTTCGCTCACCGCGAACGGCTTCGCGAGGTAGTCGTCGGCGCCGGCGTCGAGCCCGCGCACGCGGTCGTTCACCGCGTCGCGCGCCGTGAGCATCAGCACCGGCGTGCGGTCGCCGCGCTCGCGCATGATCCGGCACACCTCGAACCCGTCGATGTCCGGCAGCCCGAGGTCGAGAATGACGAGGTCGTATTCGTTTGCCGACAGCGCCTTCAGCGCCTGCGTCCCCGTCTTCGCGGCATCCGCGGCCCACGCGGCCTCCCGCAGCACGCGGAGCAGAAAAGTGCTGACTTCGGGTTCGTCTTCGGCGACCAATAGGCGCATGACGAATAAGTTAGCGGAATTGCGCCAGTTTCGCCGCCGGCCCCTGCGCCCGGTTGGCTGGAGTCATCAAGGCTGCATGCGATACGAACGGCCGCGGATTGCGACGAGGAGCACGGGGACGACGAACAGGGTGATCGGCGTCGAAAGTGCGAGGCCGCCGATCACCGCCAGTGCGAGCGGCTTTTGCATTTCGCTTCCCGCGCCGAGTCCCAGCGCGAGCGGCAGGAGTCCGAACAGCGTGCACAGTGTGGTCATGAGGATCGGCCGCAGGCGCACGCGCGCGGCTTCGCGAATCCCGGTTTCGAGATCCACACCGCCGGACTTCATCCGGTGGTTGGTGAAATCGAGCAGGATGATGCCGTTCTTCACGATCAGTCCGACGAGCAGGATCAGCCCCATGAAACTCGAGACGTTCAGCGCGGTGCCGGTTGCCAGGAGCAGCGCGAGCGCGCCGACGAACGAGAGCGGCGCGGCCAGGAGCACGACCAGCGGTTCCACGAAGGAACGGAACTGGATGACCATCACCGCCATCACGCTCACCGCCGCGAGGCCGAGCACGAGCAGCAGTGCCGCGAACGCCGCACGCTGGCTGGCGTACTGCCCGCCAAGCTCCACGCGAATCCCTTCCGGCGGCGGCTGCGCGGCAAGGATCGCGCGCACCTCGTTCATTACGGTGTTCAGCGGGCGGCCGTTCACGCTCGCGGTCATGTGAATCATCTGCTGCTGGTTTTCCCGCAGGTGCTCGCCAAGCACGTCGGCCTTCGTGAAGCTCGCGAGCGATCCGAGCGTGGCCGCCTGGTGCGTCTGCGCGGAGAACACGGGGAGAGCCGGAAGCCGCCGGTCGTTGAAGCGGACCGAGTCCGGCGCGCGCACGCGGATGGCGATCGACCGGTCGTCGAGGCGAATCTCACCGGCCGGTACTCCGAGCAACGCCCCGCTGACTTCGGCGCTCACCTGCTCGGGCGTCAGCCCGAGCCGCGCCGACTCCTCGCCGCGAACTTTCATCTGCATCTCGGCTGAGGGCTCACCTATGCCGCCGAAGAAGTCATCCAGCCCTTCTATCTTGCCAATCTTCGGACCGACGACGCCCGCATAGGCCTGCAGGCCGGAGAGATCCGATCCGAAAAACTTGATCTCAACCGGCTCCGGATTGCCTTCGGCGTCACCGAGCACATCGGAAAGGATCTGGTGGAATTCGACGCGGAAGCGCGGCACCGCGGCCGCGACCTTCCCGCGGACGTCGTCCATGATCTTGAAGATGTCACGGTCGCGCTCGGACTCGGGCTTGAGGCGGATGCTCATGTCGCCGCGGTTCTGCTCCGTGGCGAACAGGCCGAGCTCGGCGCCGAGACGACGGGAGGTGCCCGTGACCTCGGGCGTCTGCGCGAGGATGTGCTCGATCGTGTGCAGCTGTCGGTCCGTCTCCGTGAGCGACGTGCCGCCCGGACTCCAGTAGTCGAGAATGAACGCGCCCTCGTCCATGTCGGGAAGAAACCCGGTGCCCACGAAGTAATACGCGGCTCCGCCCAGGCCGACCAGCACCAGCGCGGCACCGATCATGATCCGCGGATGGTGCAGCGCGCCGCCGAGCGCGCGCTCGTACCTCCCCGCGAGCGTGTCGAGCATCTCGGAAATCCCGTCGAACCGCCCGCGCGGCCGCGACTGCGACTCGTGCTCAGAGTCCTTTGCGGTGAGGAACTGTGCGCTGAGCAGCGGAATCAGCGTCAGCGCGAGGACCAGCGAGACGAGCACGCTCACCGTGAGCGTCAGCGAGAGCGCGGCGAAAAACTGTCCCGCGACGCCCTCGAGCAGTCCCAGCGGCAGGAACACGACGACGGTCGTGATGGTGGACGTCGTCACCGGCCAGATGAGCTCCTGCACGGCGGCGCGGATCGCGACCTTGCGGTCCGCCTCCAGGTGCAGGTGGCGGACGATGTTCTCCGTGATCACGACCGCGTCGTCGATCACGAGTCCGATGGCGATCGCCATCGCGCCGAGCGTCATCAGGTTGAAGGTCTGGCCCAGCGCCTGCATCAGGAACACGGTGATGGTCAGCGTCAGCGGGATCGCCGAGGCGCTGATCGCGGTGATGCGCAGGTGCCGCAGGAAGAGCAGGAGGATGATGACGGCGAGCAGCGCGCCGATCAGCATCGCGTCGCGCACGGAATGCACGGCGTCGGTGACGAGCGATGCCTGGTCGTATACCGCCTTCACGCGCACGCCCGGCGGAAGGATCTTCGAGAGCGCGCGCATCGTGCTGCCGACGCTGTCGGAGATCGCCACGGTGTTTCCACCCGGCTGCCGCGTGATGTTCAGCAGCGCCGCGGGACGTCCGTCGCCGGTCACCATCCGCACGTGGTCTTCGGTTCCGGGCACGACCGTCGCGAAATCCCGCACGCGCATGGCACCCTTCACCACCACATCCGCGACGTCCTCCGCGGAATGGGCCTCCTGCGCAGAGACCACGAGATACTGCTTGTAGTCGGCGGCCACGCGCCCCACCGCGTCCACGGCGATGCCGGCCTTGATCGCCGTCGCGAGATCGTCGTACGTGATCCCCGCGGCGGCGAGGCGGGCGGGATCGGCGATGACTTCGATCTCGCGGACATCGGAGCCCTGGACATCCACGCGCCCCACGCCCGGGACGCGCGAGACCACGGGCTTGATCTGGTAGCGCGCGATGTCGTACAGCGTCGCGGGATCACCGCCCTCGATGTTGTACTGCAGGATCGGGAAGAGCGTCGGCGTCATGCGCTCGATCTCGATGTCCAGCCCCGGTGGCAGGTCGCCGCGGATCTGGTCCACGCGGAGGCGCACGAGTTCGAGCGCCGCGGCCATGTCCGTGCCGGCGGCGAAGGTGATCGGCATCTCGCTCGCGCCGCGGATGGACCGCGAGTTCACGCGGATGACGCCGGGCACCGTGCTCACCGCCTCCTCGATCGGCCGCGTCACCGCGAACACCTGCTGACGCGCGGAAAGCGAGGACCCCTGCGCGACGATCGTGATCCTGAGGAAGGTGAGCTCGGGGTACACGGCAGACGGAAGACGGAACGCCGCCCACACGCCCGCGGCGCTCAGGAGGCCGACGGCGAGATAGATGAAGCGCTGGTGTGCCGCAACGACGTCGAACAGCGCCCAGCGCGTACGGGACTCGCTCACGGCTTCTTGCTCTTTGCCGTGGTGTCCTCAGCCTTCCCGCCATCTTCGGTCCCGCCGGCGACCTTCGTGCTGTCATCGACGCCGTACGCGCCCTGCGTCACGATCTTCTCTCCGGCCTTCAGGCCATCCGTGATCCATGCGCCGCGGTCCGAGCGCCCCCCGATCTTCACGGGCCGCGACTGCGCGATCCCTTTCTCGTCCACCACAAACACCTTGAACCCCTCGCCGGTCGGCACGAGCGACTCGAGCGGCACGACGACGGCCTTCTCATGCTCGGCGACGGTGACGCGGCCGAACACGGTCTGGCCGATGCGCAGCGCACCCGTCCCGGATTCGACCACCACGCGCGTCGGCACTCCGCGGCTCGCGCTGTCGACCGCCGCGGAGATGTCCGCCACGCGCCCAGCCGCGATCGCCTTGCCGGAAGCCGCGGCACCCGCGTGCAACTCGACCCGGTCACCCACTTTCACGCGCGATGCGTCGCCGGGTGAAAGGGTGAGCAGCGCATCGAGGGCGCTCGGATCCGACACTTCGACCATCACCTGGGTCGGATCCGCGCTCGCGCCGAGCACCGCGTTCATCCGCGTGACCACTCCGTCGATCGGGCTCCGCAGCGTCGAGAGTTCGCGTGCGCGCCGCGCATTCACCGCGTTGAGGCGCGCCGTGCCCAGGTCCGCGGCGGCGACCTCGGCGTCCTTGCGCGGGAGCACACCGGCATCGGCCAGGCGCTGCGTCCGCTCCGACTCCTTCTCCGCGGCCGCGAGCGAGGCGTCCGCTCCCTTGGCGGCGGCGTCGAACGCCGCCTGCTCGAACTCGACCAAAGGGTCGCCGGCTTTGACGTGCGCCCCGAACGCGACGTACACCTTGGACACGCGCGTCGGCGCGGGAGCCGCGAGCGACGCGATGTGCCCGCTGCGCGCGGCAACGGTTCCGACGGCGTCCGCCGTCTCGGTGAAGCGTTGAACGGCGGCCGGCGCAACCTGCGCGGCCACCACGGCCGGCGTGCTGTCCGCGCTGTCGTCCGCCTTCTTCGCGCACGCCGCTGCCGCGGTGAGCGTGAGCGCGGCGGTGAGGAGAGATCGTTTCATTGGTCGTTGCGGTGGGCGGTGAGCGTGAACAAGTGCACGATGCCGGCCGCGTTCCGCGCCGCGGCCAGGTCATCCACATATTGCGAAAGCGTCTCGCGTGCGGCGCGCTGCGCCTCGAGCACGTTGGGAAGCGTCGACGCCCCGTCGCGATAGGCCAGGAGCGAGAGCTGGGCGACGCGGTTGGCCGACGCGAGGAGCTGCTCGCTCCGTTTGAGGCGATCGAGCGCCAGCGTGAGCTCGCGCCGCGCACGCGCCGCCTGCTGCGCGCCCTCGAGGCGCGCAAGCGTGAGCGCCGCTTCCGCCCGGTCCCGCGCCGCCTGGGCGAGCAGGACGGTCCCCCGGTTCTGGTTGAACAGCGGCAGCGGCACCGAGACGCCGACGGTGGGCAGGACGCCCGGTTCGGCGCCCGTGGGATCGCGCTGCTCCCATCCGACCGCGAGCGACGGCGCCCCGAAAATCAGCCGCTTCTCCAGCGTCAGCGCCTGATCCGCCTGGTGAAGATCCTCTTCGGCCGCGGCGACGAGCAGCTGGCTGCCCGCCGGCGGTTCGGCGGGCGCGGGGCCTGCGTCGAGCGTATCCGCAAGCGCGATGGCCGGAGTGTCGGAGGGCTCGCCCATGAGCGCCTGCACATCGAGCAGCGCCGCAACCGCATCAAGCGAGTCGCGCGCCGCCGCGTTCACCAGCTGGCCGACACTCACCGTCGCGAGCTGCACGTCGAGTTCGCTGCCGTCTCCCGCGTCGCGCCGGAGGCGCGCGAGCGCGAGCACACTGTCCGCGTCGCGCGCCGTGCTTCGCGAGTAAGCGGCGCGGCGCGCCGCCGCGAGCGCGTTGGTGTATGCGGTGTCGGCCTCGAAGGCGGCCGCGGCGCGCTCGAAATCAAAGCGATAGCGCGCGGCGCCGAGCCCCGCGGTCGCCGCGCCCACGCGCGCGCGTCGCAGCCAAGGATAGTCGAGCGGCACATCCATGATGAAGTGCTGCTGCGGGACGGACTTGGAGTACGTCAGCGAGAGCGCCGGATTCTCGAACTGGCGGGCGATGATCAGGCCGGCCCGGGCGGCGGTTGAATCCGCGCGCGCGAACGTGATGCGCGGACCGCGGGCGAGTGCCGCGGACACGGCGTCGGCGCGGGTGACCGCGCGCTGCGCGCCGCTCGTGCCTGCGCCCGCAACGAGGAGCGCGGCCGCCGCGGCGACCGTTCCAAAGTTCATCTTGAGCGTCATCCGTTATGGTTTCTTGGCGGCCCGAGCGGCGCTGTCGCGTTCACCCTGCTCGCGATCCCACTGTGCCTGCCGGCGCGCGAGCATGTCATGATACTGCGTGCGCTGCCCGGGCGTGAGGATATTGTCGATGCTCTTGCGGGTGTCGTCGAGGACGGCCTGCATCCGCGGCCAGCTCTCATCGCGCACCGCGCTCACCGCGTCGAACTCATGCCGCGTGATGCTGTCCACCGCCGCGGCCTGTGCCGGCGTGAGCTGGAGCGCCTTGGCGAACCGCGCCAGGCTCCGCGCAGACGCGCGCCCCGGTTCGCCGCCCTCTTCCGCCTCCTCGACGGGCGGGCGCGTCAATTTCATGCCCGGCACGAAACGCGGTCCGCCCGAATGCTCCTCGTGGCCGAGTTCACGGTAGAGCGCCGCACCGGCGAGGCCGCCCACCACGAACGCGACGGCGATCACGATCGCCGCCGCCGCGCGAGGCCCCACGCGCCACCAGCGCCGGTCCGGGGTCCCCGCACCATCGTTCATCTGACGGTCCCGCCGGCGGCATCAATCGGAATCGCGTCCGTGGGCACCGGGATCAGCGTCGTCATCACCGCGCGCGGCGCCGCGTCACCCGTGAGCACCGACTCGAACGCCGCGCGCGCCGAGTCCGCACTCCGCAGCGCCGGCGCAGCGCTCGCCACCGTTGCGACCGCATCGCGCGCGGGCGCTGTGCCGGAGCGGAGAAACACGAACAACAGGAGGCCGGCGGCGAGGCCGAGCGGTATCCCGGCGAGCGCGGCGCTGGCGGCATAATCCCACCACGCCGCGCCGGCCGCTGCCGTCGCGCGGTACCCGCCCGAGACACGCCGCCGCAGGTCGGCGAGCACCGATGCCACCGCGCCGCCGTTCAGCCTGGCGTGGAATGCCGTCCAGTCCACGTCGCGCAACACGGAATCCTCGACCGCGGCGCGAAGGGTCTCACGGAACTGTTCGGTCACCTCGTCATCATGGTTCATGAGTCCGTCCTCCGTAACGGCGCGAGCGCCACCCGCAGCGTCTCGCGCGCCTGGTGCAGCAGCCATCGAACGGTCCCGCTCGGCATCTCCAGCTGGGCCGCGATCTCCGCGCTGGTGAAGCCCTCGACGTCGGCCAGTTGCACAACCAGCTGCTGGCGCGGCGGGAGGAGCTGGAGCGCGGCACGAAACCGGTCCCAGATCTCGGCGCGTTCGCGCAACGACTCGCTCGACACCGCGACCGCGTCGCTCTCGGTCAACTCCGACCCGCGGAGATGCCGCGCCTCCGCCGCCCGCGACCGGATCGCCGTGAGCGACTTGTTCACGACGATCCGCATGAACCAGGGCCCGAACGGGCGGCTTCGGTCGAACGAGCCGATCGCGTTGACGGCCGCAATGAACGAGTCCTGGACGACATCTTCCGCGTCCGACGAATTCTGGAGCATTCGGTTCGCCACGGCGAACGCCCGCTTCGCATAGCGTCGCGCGAGCCGGTCGAACGCGCCGTCGTCTCCGCGCTGCACGCTCGCAACGAGTTCGGCGTCGGGTTCATCGGTTTGAGCCACGTCAGTGCGGACGGCGAATGAGGTCTGGCGAATCGCGGAATCGTTTCCACCCTTCCGATACAACGGCA
>JBIOHR010000053.1:0-17405 GCA_044449085.1 Gemmatimonadales bacterium
CACCAGCCCCGGCCGACTCCACTGTCGCGGCCGCTGCCAGGAAGGATGAGAACGCGCCGCTGAAAGACGGCGTCTACTACGGCTGGGGCACCTCGCGCCACGGCGACATCCAGGCGTCCGTCGAGATCAAAAGCGGAAAAATCATCGGCGCGTACATCTCGCAGTGCCTGACGCAGTACTCCTGCTCGTGGGTCTCTGCCCTTCCGGGGCAAGTCGTTCAGCGCCAGAGCGCGGAGGTCGACTATGTCTCCGGGGCGACGCAGAGCAGCAATGCTTTCTACTACGCGGTGATCGACGCTCTCAAGAAAGCGAAGTGAGCGACGTTTTCGTTCACACGTTCGCGCCGATGGGCACCGTCGTCACGTTTCAGATCGTCGGGCACGGAGAGACCGAGGCGCAGCGCGCGGAACGCGCCGACGCCGTCGCTCGCGCGACCGCGTGGTTCGAGAGCATCGAGACGTGCTGCAGCCGGTTCGATCCCGCGAGCGAACTGCGGCAGTTGACGGATCGTGCCGGGAGCGCGGTGCCGGTGAGCGCGATGCTCTACGAAGCGGTGCGGTTTGCACTCGCGGTGGCGGAAGCGAGCGACGGCGCGTTTGATCCGACGGTCGGCCAGCGGATGGAAGCGCGCGGCTTCGATCGTCATCACAAGACCGGGGAAGCCTCGGCGTCGCGCGTCGCATCGAGCGACGGCGTTTCATGGCGCGATGTCGTCCTCGATGCCGGCGCGAAGACCGTGACGCTGTGCAAACCATTGGTGCTGGATCTGGGTGCGGTCGCGAAAGGACTCGCGGTCGACGTCGCCGCGCGCGAACTCGCGCCGTTCGAAAACTTCGCTGTGGACGCGGGCGGCGATCTCTACCTCGGCGGACACAACGCTGCGGGTGAACGCTGGTCGGTGGGCGTGCGCCACCCGCGCGCGGATGGGGTCTTCGAGACGCTGCATGTATCTGACGCCGCGGTGTGCACCTCGGGCGACTACGAACGGAAGAGCCCGTCGGATCCGCGCGCGCACCACATGATGGATGCGCGCACCGGTGAACCGGCGGCGGAGCTCGCGAGCGTGACCGTCATCGCGCCGTCGGCGATGGTCGCCGACGCGTTCGCGACCGCGGCGTTCGCGCTCGGCCGTGCGGATGGACTCGCCTTTCTCGAGCGAAGTGGCATCCGCGGGATCATGATCACGCCGTCGCTCGAGCGGTTCGAGACCGCCGGCATTTCGTGAGCGCGCCGACCGCACCCGTGCCGCGTCAGCCGAGTGCGGTGCTGAAGCGCTTTTTCCGGACGCCGAAGGGGCTGCTGATCGTGCTGCTCGTGATCGTCGCGGTCGTTGCCGCGGCTGGGGCCGGCTTCGCGCTCGCTGCACCGGTCGTGCTCGGCGGCGTGCTCGGCGCGATGATCGTCGACGCGCCGATTCTGCGCTACCGCGAAGGCGAGTGGGTCTTTCCGGACGGCGCGCTGCTCACCGGCTTGATCGTCGCGATGGTGCTGAGCCCGATGGAACCGTGGTACGTCGCGGCGATCACCGCCGCGATCGGCGTGCTCAGCAAATATCTGATTCGCGCCGGCAAGGCGAACGTGTTCAACCCCGCGGCGTTCGCGCTCGTCGCGACGTTCTACTGGTTCCACACCGGCCAGAGCTGGTGGGGTGCGCTGCCGGAGCTCACGCCGTTCGCGCTCGTGCTCCTGTTCGCGACCGGCGTGTTCATCACCGATCGCGTGAACAAGATTCCGCTCGTGCTGTGGTTCCTCGGCACGTACTATCTGCTCGTCACGATCACAGCATTCGCCGGCGATCCGGCGAAAGTCGCCGCCTTGTATCGTGCGCCGGATCTGCACGCCGCGCTCTTTTTCGCCTTCTTCATGGTGACCGATCCGCCGACGTCGCCGCCCAAACAGCGCGATCAGCTCGTTTACGGCGTGATCGCGGCGGTCGCAAGCTACGCGGTCTTCGAGCTGATCGGGGCTGCGTACTTCCTGCTTGCCGGGCTGCTGGTGGCGAATGCGTGGGAGGCTTGGCGACGCTTTCGCGTTAGTTCGGCCTGACTCAACCTCTAGTTGCGGGCATCAGTTCCGTTCGCTCTTGTCAGTATGAGCGTCGTTCCGAGGTAAAAGCGCGCAGCGGCAACTATCCGTGGGAAAGAACACATCGACGTTCGGCACGGTCCGTATGACAGCCTAGTGGCACACAGCTCCAAGGTTCGCTCTCGTCTGAATCAACTGCGACTGATAGTACAATCGAGCGGTGGCAGCATTATCAGTGAAAATGTAGCCGTCCGAGTTGCCTGGCACGGACGTTCCTCCGCTCGTAAGCGTCGGCGCAAGCGTGCGCGCGTTGGGCGGGACGTTGTAGGTATTCCATGTGAGGTCCGCAAACTCCGCGTTTCCGTTGTGAATGCGAAACTTGTCACCGCAGACGTACGTGAGAGTGATCAGCGACGTGGTGATAGGGAATGAAAAGCTTGAATGCAATGCTTGGCGTACGCAGTACGCCGCGCTCCGGACAACAGCATCATCGTTTGCGTTGAGATATACTGCCGACGCTACCGTCATGATCTGTTGCGCGAGCGGCCGCGACAGGCCCTCGTCGTAGTAGTACTTCGAGCTGCCCCCACCCCCCGCCACCGCGCACGATTCGATGGTCGCACCAGGCGTCGGGCTGTCAAAATGAAAGATGCTGTTGAATTCGACCGCGAGCACTTGAAACGATGCGACCCGCGAGGCGCGCGTGTTGCCGGCGGACTGCGCGACCGCGAGAGCCGAATTGACGATGCTCTGACTCCTGACTTGTGCCGCCACCCGAACGATAAGCGAGAAAAGAGCGTCGTCCTGATTTGACCCGGACTGACTGATCAAAGTTGAAAGCACAGTGGCCGCCGTCGAGCCGCAGTACAGGAGTCCGGTTGTTGCATTTGACGCGAACGCTCCGGCGGTGATGGAATCTTGAGCGATGGCGCACAAGGTAGCGGCGCTAGTTGCCTGCGCGACCAGCGGACATGAGACTGCCGATAGCGGGACGACCACGAACGCGACTACGCGCGCAAATCGTCGCATGCCAGTCATGCTGGTTCCTCCTTTCATCGCGCGCCGCATGACGTCGTCATTCAGGCGCGATTTCGGGTGGCACAGGACGGCACAATCTCGGCGTTGCCGAAATGATCAAGTTCGTGTCGCGCACTTCGAGGTTATTCTCCCGGGTGGTAAACCCGCCCCGTGTGTCCCTTCAGTTGATTCGCATAGAAGTACACCTCGCGCAGATTCCCCGTCGCGTAGCGCTCAGCACCATCGTCGAAGTGCTTCGACGCCGGGTCGCCGCTCTCTCCGCCCGCTGACACCGCGCGCGCGCGAACACTGTCGCCGAACTCGATCACCGCGACGAAGCTGTTCCCCGACGTGCCGTACCACTTCTTGGTGCCCGGATACGCCTTCGCGCCGAACGACGCCAACGATCCCCACCGCGATGACGCAAATCCCACCGGAATGCTCGGCTTCGAGTCGTCGAACGTCTGCACGATCGCGCCGTCGTTCCGCTGGAACCGGTTGATGTCACCCCACGGCGTCTGCCACTTGCCGAAATCGGCGGCGAGTTTGTCCGAGGCCGCCGCGAGTGACTGCAGCAGCGTCTCGCCCGGAACCTGCGCGAGGTAAAGCTCGCCGTTGATTCCCGCACGGCGCGCGTCACCGCCGGTGCGGCGCATGACGTCCTCGCCCCAGAAGATCGCCAGCGAGGTCGCGACTGAAGAAACACCCCAGCGATAATCCCAGGCGCGCAGCACCGCGATCTGGTCTGCGAGCTTCGCCTTGAGCGGATCGCTCGCCGGCGCCGCGTCGTACGCCTTGAGCAACGGAGGAACCATCCGCCCGAACGACGGCAGGTAGCTGTCGTACGCCGTGGTGACGAGCGAGTTCAGCGTGAAGTCTTTCTTCCCCGGCAACAGGCGCAGCGCGTGATAGCCGCGCGGGCTCTCCTCCTTGCCCTTCTCGACGTAGCTCGGGAAGTCCGACTGCTTCTGGCTGCTCGGCCCCGCCGCGGACCACGGCCAGTTGTTCGAGTTGTAGATGAAGCCGCTCGCCGGGTTCATGAGCATCGGGCTCTCTTTCACCGAGAGCAGTCCCTTCCACTCGGTGGCAGGATTGCTGCCGTCCACGGGCTTCGACCAGTCGAACTGCGGATCGCGCCGAGGAATGAAGTTGCCGTGGAAGTACGCGATGTCGCCGTCGGCGTCCGCGAAGATCGTGTTGTTCGACGAGTTGGTGTGCAACTCCATCGTCTGCGCAAATGATTTATAGTCGTGTTGCTTCGTGCGCGTGTACGACTGCGTGAGCGCCTTCACCGGCTCGTGCATCATCTTGATCGCGATCCATTTGCCGTCGGCGGTCTTGCGGACGATCGGGCCGTGGCTGCTGTAGTAGACCGTGAAGTCTTTCTTCGCCATGCCGGACGCGGTCTTGTACGGCACGCTGATCTTCACCGCGGTGAGCGGGCGCTCTTCGGAGCCGTACTTGTACAGGTAGCCGTCACCCTTCTTCGTGACGGTCTCGGCGTACTCCGTTTCGTCGTTCACGCCGCTGGTCGTGTGCATCCAGCCGGTGCGCGTGTTGAAGCCCTGGTAGATGAAGAACTGGCCCCACGTCACGGCGCCGTAGGCGTTCAGCCCCTCGTCGCTCGTCATCTGCAGCTCTGAGCGGAAGAAGAACGACGTGTGCGGATTGATCAGCAGGAGCGCGTGATGGTCAACCGTGTTCGAGGGAGCGATCGCGATGCCGTTGGATCCGGTCGGCTCGGTGTACTCACCCGCTTCCGTCGGCGACTCCTGGCTGGCCGCAGCCGTTCCGCCTCCATACATCTCCTGCAGCCGCGTGAGGTTCACCTGCTCGATGTCGCCGCCTATGCTCCCCTCGCTGAACGTGAGCGCCATCCACGGCTCGAAGTGCGTGATCAACCGCGGCTTCACCGCGGGATGTGTATACAGGTAATAGTTGAGGCCGTCCGCCCACGCGACCATCAGCTTCTTGAGCCACGCCGGACTCGTGGCGTACATCGCCTTGATCGAATCCGGGTTGATGAAGAGCTTCATCCGCAGGTCGCGGTAGATTTCCTTCTCGCCCTCGGCTTCGGCCAGCCGCCCCATCGAGTTGATGAAATTCGTCTCGACGCGGTTGAAGTCGTCCTCCGACTGCGCGTAGATCATCCCGAAGACGGCATCGGCGTCCGTCTTGCCGCGCACGTGCGCAATCCCCCAGTCGTCGCGCGTGATCGTGATTCCCTTCGCCTGCGCTTTCCACGCGGCAATGGTGGCGGGGCTCTGGGCCGCCGCAGCAGACGCGAACGTCAGCGCAAGAACGACAATGATCTTTTTCATATCAACACCACAGTTGGAATGTCTCATCGACTCGATCTTCCATCTTACTCCTTCGATCTTCCTTCGTCAGTTCAGAGTTACATCTTCGTCCGCGTCGACAGCGTACGTACGAGCTCGTCCAGAAACTTCAGCCCGTCGTAGTACGATTTCACGCGGATCTTCTCGTCGCGCCCATGCATGTTTCGCTCTTCGCCCTCGTACATGAGGCCGCTCACGCCGAACGTCGGAATCCCGACCTCCCGCAGATACCTCCCGTCCGTCGCGCCAGTGCTCATCTGCGGCACCACCGGGATGTCCCCCCACATCTTCTTCGTCACCGACGTGACGGCGTCGAGAAAATCAGCCGGCACCGCGCTCGGCGGAGCACCGACGACACCCGTCCCGCGCCCCTGCATCGTGATCTTCACGCCGGTATCACCCACCACTCCCTGGAGCGCAGCCAATACGTATTCATAGGTGGAGGTCGGCTCGATGCGGCAGTTCACATTGGCCGTCGCCGTCTGCGGCAGCGCGTTGTTGGCGTGCCCGCCCGCGAGGCGCGTCGCGACGCACGTCGTGCGCAACACCGAGTGGACGAACGGATCCTTTGCAAGTACGGCGCTGGCCCTCATGTCGTTCGGATTCACGACGATCGCCCGCTCGGCCGCCGCGAACTCCGCGTTCGGCTGCGCCTTGGCCGACTGCGTGAGGTATGCCGTCGTGACGGGGTTGAGCACCACCGGAAATTCGAATTCACTCACCTTGAGCAGCGCCTTCGAGAGTTCGTAGATCGCATTGTCGGGACGCGGCATGCTGGAGTGGCCGCCGGTGTTCACTGCGGTGAACGTGAAATTCGCCGAAACCTTCTCAGCCGCCATCAGTCCGTTCGTCACCGGTTTGGCATTTACGAGCGCGCCGTCGCCTCCCTCATTGATCGCGTAGGCGGCGTCGATCCAGTCCTTGTGCTGGGTCGCGAGCATGCGCGCACCGTTCGACCCACCACCCTCTTCGTCGGCAGTGAGCGCCATGATGATGTCGCGATCGGGAACGTATCCTTCGCGCTTCATCCAGATCATGTTCGCCGCAAAAATCGACGCCATCGATTTGTCGTCGGCCGTCCCGCGCCCGAGGAAGAAACCATTCTCCTCGTTCAGGATGAACGGATCGCGGGGCCAGTCTGACCGGAGCGCCGCGACCACATCGAGGTGGGCGAGCAGGAGCACCGGCTTGGGTGCGTTCGGCCCGCCGCGGCCGTGGAGGCGCACGACAATGTTCCCCTTCGTCGGCGCCTTGTCCGGGATGAGCACGTGGATGTCGCTGTCCGGAAAACCTTCCGCCTTGAAACGGGCGGCGAGCGCCTCGACGGCCTTCGTCACCGATCCCACCGAGTCGACCGTGTTGATCTCGATGAGCTCCTTGTAGATGTCGTGCGCGAGCTTCTCGTGCGGCGTCGACTGCGCCGCGGAACGCACCGAGACCGCCAGAGCAAGGACCGTGACTACGGACAAACGGCGCATGGGATACCTTGGAGGGGGAATTTGCACTTTAACATACTTCTTCTACGGCCATGTCCGCATCGACTGCTGAACGCGCCATCGAAGGCACGCTTGATCCGGCCGGCATCCGGGAGCTGGTCATCGCGGGATGGGCCGGCCGGGACGCGTCCCGCGTCGAAGCCCACGTGCGGGAGCTGGAGGCCGAAGGAATCCCGCGGCCACCACGCACGCCAATGTTCTATCTGCTTTCGGCGTCGCTCCTGACGACCGCCGCTGAGATCACGGTCGTTGGCGGGTCGACGAGCGGCGAGGTCGAATGCCTCCTGGTTTCTCGCGCGGATGGCCTCTGGGTCGGGCTCGGTTCCGACCATACGGACCGGGCGCTCGAGCGAACGAGCGTTGCGAAGTCCAAGCAGTCCTGCCTCAAGCCGACTGCGCGCACGCTCTGGCGCTTCGACGATGTCGCCCCACACTGGGACCAGCTCGAGCTGCGTTCGTTCATTGACGTCGATGGCACGCGCACGCCGTACCAGTCCGGTACGGCGGCCGCCATGCTCCCGCCGCAGGCGCTCCTCGACGATCTCACGGCGCGCGGCGGATCGTTCAAAGCCAGCACGGCGATGTTCTGCGGGACGCTCGCGACGCTCTCCGCCATCCGTCCCTCGACGCGGTTCGAGATGGAGCTGCACGACCCCTTGCTGCGCCGCACAATCCGGCACGGGTACGACGTACACAGCCTTCCCGAATCGCTCTGACCGCGTGCGGGCCACGTGACGGGGGCGGAGGGGCGGGTCGAGTCTGCGGAGCTGAGACGCGCGACAATTCGCAAAGTGTCGTGGCGGCTGCTCCCGCTCCTGTTCGCGCTGTTCATCGCAAGTTTTCTCGACCGGACAAACCTCGGCATCGCCTCGCTGCAGATGAACGGCGACCTCGCCCTGAGCGCCACCGCGTACGCGTTTGGGGCGGGCGTGTTCTACTTCGGGTATGCGCTGTTCGAGATTCCGAGCAATCTCATTCTCGCGCGCGTGGGTGCGCGCGTATGGATTTCGCGCATCGCGATCACGTGGGGGATCGCGGCCGCGGCGATGGTGTTCGCGCGCGGCACGACGAGCTTCTACGCGCTGCGCTTCCTGCTCGGGCTCGCAGAAGCGGGATTTTTTCCCGGCATCGTCTGGTATCTCGCGCGCTGGTTTCCAGAGCGCGAGCGCGCCCGGGCGATGTCGCGTTTCATGATCGCGATTCCGCTCGCGGGTGCGATCGGCGGGCCCGTCGGGGGCGCGCTGCTTTCGTTGAATGGGCGGCTCGGCCTCGCGGGCTGGCGCTGGTTGTTCGTCGTGGAAGGGCTCCCGGCGATCGTGCTTGGCGTAGTGGCGCTGTGCTATCTCACGGATTCGCCCGAGCAAGCCGAGTGGCTTACGGCCGGGCAGCGGGAGTGGCTGGTGGGCGAGATGCAGCGCGAGCGCGCGGCGGGCGCCGCCGCAGAACGCGCGGATGCCAGGCGTGCGCTCACGAACAGGGTGACGTGGCTGCTGGCACTGACCTATCTCTTTGCCCTGTCCGGCGGACTCGGCCCGGTCTTCTTCGGGCCGATCCTCGTGCGCGACGCGCTCGGGCTTGGCGACGCGGGCACCGGCCTCGTGATGGGAGCGATCGGCGTCGTCGGCGCCCTGGGGATGCTCGCGAACGGCTGGAACTCCGACCGCACCGACGAGCGATTCCTGCACAGCGCGATTCCGCTCATCGTGGTCGCGGCGGGATTCGCCGCGATGGCACACGGCGGAAATCCCGTGTGGACGATCGGCGGATTGTTTGCGGTCGCGATCGCGATCAGCGCGTTCACGCCGACGTTCTGGTGTGTGCCGTCGGCGATGTTCAGCGGCACCGCGGCGGCGGCCGCGATCGCCCTGATCAACTCGGTCGGCAATCTCGGCGGATATCTCGGACCGACGCTTCTCGGAAAGGCGAAGGACGCCACGGGAAGCTACGCCGCGGGAATGCTTGCGCTGTGCGGCCTGGCGCTCGCCGCCGCCGTGATGGTCCTATGGTCGCGTAAACTGGCGGTTCCGGATTAGCTGAGGATCCAGGCATTCCTTCGCATGCGCGTGAACGTATGCGGATGGCGGATTGTGAGCGGTCGCCCGGTCGAGCGCCATGTGGCACTCCGCGATGACCCGATTCGTCTCCGAGTAGAACTCGGCCAGCAGCCAGTGGAAGTACGGATCGTTCTCATTCCCCTTCGCGCGCGTTGCGGCCAGGAGATTGTGCTCGATCTCTCCGAAATTGTATTCCGCGGCCAGGCGGTATCCGTCCTGAATGTTTGCATAGAGGCCTGCGTACCCCAGCAGATAGGGATAGAACCGCTCCTGCTGCGCCGCCATCGCCTTGTCGCTGTCGAGAATCTTCCGCGCCCGGTCGATGAGTTTTGCCGCCTCAGCGTAGTTCTTCCGGCGCACGTTTATCCGCGCGAGCGCGTGCGTCAGACGGAAGTCCCAGAGACTCGCCGGATGCGTTTTCGGTGCCGGTTCCCGGAGGCCCAACGCCGACCCGCGACGGTAGTACTTCTCGGCGGCGTCGTAGTCACCCGCGTCAAAGCAGATGCGCGCCGACTCGTTCGACACCTCGCCTTCCTGATAGAACGCGTTCTGCGGATCGGCGGACTCTTGCGTCCTCCAGTACTGGATCACCTTGTTCTCGAGGATCGCGGCGCTCGCACACTCGCTCGAGAATGCGTATGAGATCGCCAGCTGTCGCTGAGCCTGGGCCTTGGCTGCGGGGTCCGGCGCGTCGTCGATCAGCTTCTGGAAGATCGTACGCGCGTGCGCGTAGTCTCCGTCGAGATCGAACTTCGAGGCCAGCCTGAGACTGTCTCCCCGTGGCGTCGACGGGCCGCGCTGGGCGCAGACAAACGAGGGAAGCGTCGTGAGCAGCAGCGCGAGCTTCATCATTCGAGCGGGGCCGATGCGGCGGCGGAAACCGGGGATTGAGATGGCCGATGCCATGCGCCCTCCTCAGAGACTGTAGATCGTCACCGATGTGTCGTCGAACGTCTGCTTGACCATGCCCTTGGGCAGCACATGCGTCTTTGCATGCTCCGCCGCCAGTATGCGCGAAAACCGCTTCTCGCGCCACGACTCTATAACCCGATCCAGCATTTTCGATTCATACGGCGGGTCGGCAAAGACCACGTCATAGCTGTCCGCGCCGAGCGCGCCCGCGAACGGGAGCGCGTCGCGCTTGAACACGCGCGTCTGCTTGAGCATGCGGAGCAGCGCGATGTTGGCCTTCAGCGCGTGGAGACTCGACGGGCGCGTCTCGACGAAGTCCGCGGTGCGCGCCCCGCGCGAGAGCGCCTCGAGGCCGAGCGCGCCCGTGCCTGCGAACAGGTCGAGGACGCGCGCTCCCTTCACGTCGGTCGCGAGCTGATCGAGCAGCCAGGAGCGCACGCCCTCGGCTGTCGGGCGCACCCGGAAATCGTTCGGTGAAGTGAGGTCGCGTCCCTTGAACTTCCCACCGACGATCCTCACGCCGCCATCACAGATACGAGAGCCACGGACTCTTGTTGCGGGCCTTCAGTGCGCTGTACCACCTGCATGGGACGTACAGGATGACTATCACGATTGCCCATGCGAGGTAGAGCAGCGGCAATCCCCACATGTATCCGGCTGGAGCGGGCCCTGGGGTGAGCGGATGGTTTGCAAAGAGCCACGGGGTCACTGCGCCGGTGCGAATCAACGACACCACGACCGCCGCGAGGTGAATGAGCGGAATGTGCAGCACGTAGAAGAACA
This sequence comes from Gemmatimonadales bacterium, assembly GCA_044449085.1. Lineage (GTDB taxonomy): Bacteria > Gemmatimonadota > Gemmatimonadetes > Gemmatimonadales > Gemmatimonadaceae > Fen-1231. Next base: position 10,627 of record JBIOHR010000053.1, read on the forward strand.
GCGGCACGCGTCCGAACATCTCGAGGGTGCGAACCAGCCATCCCTTCATGCCTTCGACCACCGCCAGCAGCGTGAGCAGCGGCCCAAGCGTCATCAGCAGAAACAGGAACGACGCCGGATATTTGCTCGTGTTCAGGAACGCGAGTACCGCCGGCCAGCCATGCTCGACCATGTCGTGCCAGTGCCGCGGGTCGCCGAATCCATCTATCGCTCGCAGCACGACGAACAGCGCCATCGCACCGACCCCGACCCTCAGGCAGAACGCGCGCCTCCGCTCGGACGTCCACTTCATCACGGGCCCGAACGCGTATCCGGCCGCCATCACGCCGACCCAGGGAACGACCACAAAGAGGACGAGCAGCGGCGGCCCGTCCTTGCCGATCGTGAAGCCGTCGCCGAGATATAGCACCTTGAAGACTGCGTCCAGCACCGAGCCCTCCGCCGCATGCACCGCGCCCAGGATCGGATACAGCACCGGGTGCGCCACGATCGTCAGGAGGCCGAACGTCGCGATCGCCCACATCGGCAGCCAGATGATCCCCGCCATCAGCACCATGCACCAGCCGAGCATCCAGAGCACGCCCGCCAGCGAGTAGTGCGCGTAGTCGAAGTTGAACGTCCACGCAAAGCGCATGAACGTCAACTCGACCACGACGAGCCAAAGTCCACGGCTCGCGAGAAAGCGCGCGAGCTTGCCGCGATCGCCGAGCTTGAGCCCGTGCAGGAACGCGCCGGTGCCCGCGAAGAACGCGAACCCCGGCGCGACGAAATGCGTGACCCAGCGCGTGAAGAAGATTCCAGCCGTCGGGCCGCCGGCGGGCTGGCCCGAGTAGACCCGCACGTGGTCGATCGCCATCAGCACCACGACGAGCCCGCGCACCACGTCGAGCGACGTGATGCGGGGTGCGCGCGCTGCATCCTTGTCAGCGGGCTGCATTGGCGAGGTCGCGCACCGACGACGCGAGCATTTTCACCTTCTCAGCATCACGCGAGCCGGCCGCATCGCGATCCACCCGTTCGGCGAGCGAAGAAAGCGCACCCTTTCGCGCATCGCCACTCGCCTTCTCTGCCGACGCGAGCGCATCGCGCACTGAACTGATCCGCCCCGACGACAGCCCACCCGACCGCTCGAGCTGGTCCACATACGACCGCGCGAGCGCGAACGTCGCCGGCCACACGAACCGCGGCTGGTCCTGCGCGTTGAAGAACGCAAAGTGCACCGACTTGGCCGCGTCGATCTCGTTCTGCGAAATGAACGGGCTCGGCTTGAGCGCGAAGATGTCGAGCCCGCGCGCGATCTCCGACGCGACGATGTAGCCGTTGTACCAGTATGTGGACCAGTAGCCCGCGACGTAGAGCGTATCCTTGTTCATCGGCCCGCGATCGAAGTACGCGATCTCCTTCGGGTGCGCGGCGTCGGTCCAGTCGAACATGGAGAGCCCGCCCTGGTACCACGCCTGCACCATGACGTCGCGGCCGGGGATCGGGATGAGCGTGCCGTTGTGCGCGACGCAGTTCTCGGTGACCGTCTGCGGCGCGGGCATCTTGTAGTAGTTCTGGAACGCCATCTTCTTGTCGGCGCTGATCGTGAAGATCGCGTCGGCGCCCCACTCGAGCTTGTCGGTCGTGCGGCAGCGCGGCTGCGTGCCGCCGCCCCACTCGTCGGAGAAGAGCACCTTCGTGCCGTCGTTGCTGAACGTGGCCGAGTGCCAGAAGGAGAAGTTCGAGTCCGCGGCCGCGGCGATGCGCTTTGGGTTCGAGACATCGCTGATGTCGAGCAGCAGGCCGTATCCGCCGCACGCTCCGCCGGCGAGCCCGACCTGCGGGTACACGGTGATGTCGTGGCACTGCGTCGGGCCGGGCGCGGTCCCCGGTGCCGGGGGCGCCGGACGCGCACCACCGCGTCCACCCCGCCCTGCGGCCGCGGCACGCGCGGCGGCTGCCGCGACGTCGGCCGCAGGCTCACCGTGCCTGGCCGGGTTCGTCAGTCCTTCGAAAATGCGCGCGCCGTTCACGACCCGGGCCTGCTCCGGATGCGCCAGCGGAACCTTGATGACTTCGATCCGGAAGAGCGAACTGTTCTGGTCCTTGTCGGGCGTCATCGCCGAGCACCCGTTGAGTTCGTTCGGCGACCGCACTCCGGCCGAGCCCGAGATGTAGATGTAGACATTCTCGGCGTCCTTCGGATCCGTCACGACTGTATGCGTGTGCGACCCGCGGCACGTCTGCACGTTCGCGAGATATTTCGGATGGGCGACGTCCGTCACGTCGAAAATGCGGATCCCGCGCAGCCGGTCCTGGCTGACACTGTCCGGGACGCCTTCCATTCCGCAGTCCGTGCGGCCGGAGGTCGATTCACCAGAAACAAACAACAAGTTTTTGTAGACCGAGACATCGCTTTGCGAGCCAGGGCAGACGTACGCGGTCGCCAGCGTCGGCTTGGCCGGGTTCGAGATGTCCCACACCTGGTACCCGCTGAAATTTCCCTGGTACACGTAGTGGCCGGACATCGCGAGATCGCTGTTCCACAGGCTGCTCGCGCCCGGCGTCGTGATGCTGAGAAACTTCTCCGATGGCTGCGTCTTGGAGACGAGATCGATATTCCAGCTCGCCTCGGCAGCGTCGAACCAGCCGGCGCGAAGCCCGACGCGCGGATCCGGCGTCGGCGCAGCCGACGTGATCACGCCCATCGACGGCGCGGCACCCGCAGCGGGCGCGGCGCTGTGCATGCACGAACTCACCGCGAACGCGGCCATCAGGGCCGCGGCGGACAGGCTGCTTCGCGTCACGAGATTCATCATCGGATCCGTTTAGGGTTGGGCGAGCATTTTCTGCATGCGCGCGATCTCGGTGGTCTGATCGGCGTAGACGTCGGACGCGAAGCGGTAGACGATGTCGTCCTCGGCCGCGTCGTTGGAGCCGAGCAGGGTCTCGACCATCGAGACCGCGCCCTGGTGGTGCTTGATCATGAACGTGAGGAAGAGCCGGTCGAACTCCGTGCCGCGCGCGTGGTCGAGCTGCGCGAGCTCGGCGTCGGTGAGCATGCCGGGCATGAGCATCGGCATGTCCATCCCGGGCATCATGTGTCCATGAATCTCGTGCGCATCGGGCACCGGCTGATTCCGGTCGCGCAGCCAGCGCTGCATGCTCGCGATCTCATCGGTCTGCGCGACGGCAATGCGCTGGCAGAGGATCTGGACGTCCCTGCGCGCACCGTGCGTCGGCGCCCAGCCGGCCATCACCACGGCCTGCGCGTGATGGCCGATCATGCCGGACATGAAGTCCACGTCCGCTTTCGAGAAGGGCGGGATGCCGTGGTTGGCCTTGGCGAGTTCCGCAGGGGACATGCCGCCTTGGTTGACGGCGGGCGGCGGGCTCGCCGTCTGCGCGTGAAGGCTCAACACGCCGGTCGAGGCGACAACAAGCGCCAAGGCGGCTGAAATCGCTCGCAGCGCGGTCCGCATTCGGCACCACCCTCTGGAGATCATGCGGAGAAGATACGCCCGACCGGAGCCGGAGCGCCAACGGACGAGGTGGTTGGTGCGGCGTCCTTGGTGCGTGGCTCTCTGTTTCTGGTTTATGGTCTTAGGGTTTGAGTCGTTGGTGTGTAACGACACACCAACTGCGTCGAACCGTTAACGATGAACCCTTGACCACATACCAAGAGCCAACAGCCACACACCAACGACACTACTTCGGCGCCCGGAGCCGCAACAACCCCTCCTGCGCCACCGACGCGACCAGATCCCCCGCGCGCGAGTAGATCGACCCGCGCACGAACCCCCGCGCGCCGGTCATCACCGGGCTGTCCATCGAGTAGAGCAGCCATTCGTCCGCGCGGAACGGCCGGTGGAGCCACACGGAGTGATCGAGCGACGCGAGCAGCAGGCCGCGCGTGCGATAGCCGATCCCGTGCGGCTGGAGTGCGGTGGTAAGAAGGCCGTAGTCCGATGCGTACGAGAGGATCGCCTGATGGATCAGCGGCTCCGCCGGCAGCTTCTCGATCACGCGAAACCAGACCTGGCGCGTGGGGTCACGGGGCGCCGGATTCAACTGATCGATCGGCGAGACCGGGCGGAAGTCGATCGGCCGGTCCTGCGTGACCACCGCGCGGAGCGATTCGGGAATCTGCGACGCCATCTCGCGAATCAAGCTGAGCTCCGGCGCGAGCGTTTCCGGATCAGGAACGACCGGCATCGGCGGCTGGTGCGAAAACCCTTCTTCCTTGATGTGGAATGACGCCGAGAGGTTGAAGATCGCCTGGCCGTGCTGGATCGCCGTCACACGACGCGTCGTGAAGCTGTTGCCGTCGCGCAGGCGGTCGACGAAATAGACGATCGGCGCCTTCAGGTCGCCGGGCAAAATGAAGTACCCGTGCGCCGAATGCGCTTCGCGCTCTCCTTCCACCGTTCGGCGCGCGGCGACCAGCGCCTGCGCGAAGACCTGGCCGCCGAAGACGCGGCCGGTGCCGAGGTCGCGGTTCTGGCCGCGGTAGATGTTGACCTCGAGGGGCTCGAGGTCGAGGAGGGCCAGGAGGGCATCGTGGGATTCGGACATGGTGTGAACAATAGGGCAGAAACGAACGGCGAGTAATCGGCAATTGGTCATTGGTTCCTGGCAATGGGCCGTTTCGTCCCGTGCCAAATACCTACAACCAATGACCAACGACCGATTGCCCGCGGTTGCCTCTCCGCGCGCTAACTTTACCCCATGCCATCACTTTCTCCCTACCGCTCCCTCCCCCCTGAGCGCCGCATCGCGCTCTTGCTCCACGCCATCACCGTCTCCCGCGAAGCCCGCGCGCTCTATACCCAGCGCCTGATCTCCCGCGGCGGCGGCTTCCGCGCCGTCACGCTGAACTCCTGGCCGGCGGAAAAGCTCGCCCGTGAAATTGTCCGCATGAAGGCCGAGCAGCCGCAGGACGAGCTCGATCTGCTGCACCTGCTGTATGTGGAGCTCGAGCCGGCGATCCAGATCGACTTCCTCGACACCGCTCGCGTGCCGCACGAACGCGGCGTGATGCCGGAGAAACTTGAGCCCCCGTTTGCGGACGAAAACGCCGTCCGGCTGGCGGCGGCCAAGGTGATGGAACAACATGAAGCGGACGGCCTGCGTTATTTGCAGACGCTGGCGCGCTACAGCGCGGCGGGCTGGCCCGGCATCGCGGACGTCGTCGAGAAGCTGCAGCACAACGCGTAACTCACTGGAGCCCGTGCACTCATGAGATCGCTTCGCCTGTTCGCCCTCGCGGCAACGACCGCCGCGCTCGCCGCCGCTCCGCTCGCCGCGCAGTCCGCGGCCGCCGGCGCGTCGTCTGATCCGACCATCGCCCGCATCTGGCGCCTCGGCATGGACAGCTCGCACGTCCAGCAGCTCTCACAGGCGCTGTTCGACTCCGTCGGCCCGCGCCTCACGGGGAGCCCGGGCCTGCTTGCCGCCAGCAACTGGGCTATCAATCAATACAAGTCCTGGGGAATCGACGCGAAACGGGAAAATTACGGGACGTGGCGCGGCTGGCGCCGCGGCACTTCGCACATCGATCTCATGAGCCCGCGCGTGCGCTCGCTCGACGGCACGATGCTCGCGTGGAGCCCGGGCACGAACGGCAGGCCGATCAACGCAGAAGTGATCGTCCTCCCGAAATTCCAGGACAGCACGGAATTCGTGAAGTGGCTGCCGCAGGCGAAGGGGAAGATCGTGATGGTCTCGCCGGCGTGGCCAACGTGCCGGCCGTCCGAAGACTGGTATCGCTGGTCCACGCCCGAGTCCATGGCGCGCATGGACACCGCGATCGGCGAGATGCAGCGCGACTGGTCCGTCATGACGGGCCCCGACGGCAAGCCCGACAGCACGAAGATGTATCGCGGCACCGGCTACACTCTCGCGCTCGGCACCGGCACGCTCGGCATGCGCCTCGAGAAGGCGGGCGTGCTCGCCACGATTTCCTCGCGGCCCAAGCTCGCAGGATTTCCGAATCCGTTCCCGTCGGCGGCGGGTGGCCGCGGCGGGCGTGGCGGCGGACGCGGTGGTCCGGCCGGCGGGGCCAGCGACCACGGCGGTGGTCCAAGCGCGGCCGCGGCGGCAGCGTTCGGTCGCGGCGGTCGCAACGCACCCGAGGGAAGCGGCGGCTGGGGCACGACAGAAATCTTCGAGACGTACAACAAAGTCGCGCCCGCGGTCACGCTCGACTGCGAAGACTACGGTCTCGTGTTCCGCCTCGCGGAACATAAGCAGCGGCCGATCGTCCACCTCGACCTCCACGCCACACTCCTCGGCGAGCAGCCAGTGTTCAACACGGTCGCGATGATCAAGGGCACGGAGAAGCCGGACGAATACGTGATGCTCTCCGCGCACTTCGATTCATGGGATGGCTCGTCAGGCGCGACGGACAACGGCACCGGCACGATGATGGCGATGGAAGCGATGCGCATTCTGAAGGCCGTGTATCCGCACCCGAAGCGCACGATCCTCGTCGGTCACTGGGCAAGCGAGGAGCAGGGGCTGAACGGCTCGACCGCGTTCACCGAAGATCATCCCGAGGTCATGAAGGGACTTCAGGCGCTGTTCAACCAGGACAACGGCACGGGGCGCGTGCAGTCGATCTCGTCGTCGGGCCTCACCGACATCGGCCATCACTTGAAGGCATGGTATTCCAAGCTGCCGCCGTTCTACACGGACAGCACGAGCAGCGATGTGGTGTCATGGAGCTTCAATGATATCCCGACGGGGAATCCGGGCGGCACCGACGGCGCCGTGTTCGCCTGCTTCGGCACACCGTC
>JBIOHR010000054.1:0-17351 GCA_044449085.1 Gemmatimonadales bacterium
ATTGTACTCGTCGGAGCCGCGGTCGTCGGTGTGCCCCGCGATGCGGATGCGAAGCGCGACGTTCGCGTTGAGGATCCCGACCTTCGCATCGAGCGTCGGCTTGGCGTCGTCGCGAATGTCATCCTTGTTGAAATCGAAGTAAACCACCGCGGCGATCGCCGCGCGCGCTGACGCCGCCTCGGCCTCGAGACGCGCCGCTTCCGCGGCCGCTGCGCGGCGAGCCGCCTCGTCGGCCGCAGCCTTGCGCGCGGCCTCGTCCGCCGCGCGGCGCGCGGCGTCGATCGAATCCTGGTTGACCTTCGGTGCGACCGGCGGCGGCGCCTGCACGGGAGCGGGAGCCGGCTCAGGCTTCTTCTTGCACGCGGTCACGGCCAGCATGGCCAGCGCGGCCACGACGATCGATGAGCGGGAATTAAGCATGGAACTTCTCCGTGAGTGTGTGGGAGCGAAAGCGATCAGCGAGCTGCGTCGAGATGGGGCGACCACGCACCCATGCGCGCGGCGCCGTTGTGCGTGAGTTGCCGCGCGCGCCCGGACTCCGTGTCCAGCACCCAGAGCTGCTTGGTCCCGGTGCGCGTGGAAGTGAACAACAGGTGACGGCCGTCCGGCGCCCACGAGGGTTCGTCGTTGCGTCCTTCGCTGGTCAGGCTCTGCACGCTGCGGTCGCTCAAGTTGATGGCCATGATCTGGAATACACCGGCGACCTGAGACTGAAACGCCACCCGTCGCCCGTCCGGCGACCAGTCGGGATCGGAGCGGTACATCTGGTCTCCGAATGCCGTCGTGGTCAGCAGATCGGGGTTCGTGCCGTCGGCATCCATAATATACACTTCGGCGTGGCCGAGTCGATTGGACGTAAAGGCGATGTGTTTGCCGTCCGGGCTGAAGCTTGGGCTCGCATTGCTGAACCCACGGCTCGGGGTCAGGCGGACTGGCGCAGTGTTGTCGAACGGCGCCGCAGAAAACAGGTCGCTCCCGTCGTCTCCGGCCGCGAACACGAGCGTGCTTCCATCTGGCGAGAACGCGGGCGAAAGATTCAGCGTGAACCGCGTGGCGATGCGGTGCGTGGTGCCCGTTGCGAGCTCGCGAACGACGATCGTCTGGTGGCCGGTGTTGGCCAGTTCGTCGTACGCGACGTAGCGCCCGCTCGGGTGCCATGCCGGCGAGAGCCCCCCGGCCGTCCCCGGCACGGCGTGCGCGCCGGCGCCATCGGAGTCGATGATCCAGATGGAGCCATCGCGTACGAACGCGGCGCGCGTGGCCGCGACGCCGCGCACACCCGTGATCACGCGCTCCACTTCGTCGGCTCCCCGGTGCACGGCGAGGCGCCAATCTGCGCTGAGCGCCGGCGCCGCGAGCGGAAAGTCCCACGCGTTCATCACGCGGGCGCCGGCGACGTCGTGCACGGCGATGTGCAGCGAGCCCGAGGGCGTGACCGATGCTTGCACGACGGCGGCCGCACCAGCGGTCGCGAATGCCGCGTAGTTGAGCGCGCCAGTGGGGGCGTCGCCGCTGTCGGCCAAAATCACACTGACGCGGTCGCCGAAATCGAGGTCGCGCGCGAGAATCGCCTTGACCGAGTCGGCGTTCGCCCCGCTGATCGGCAGGATGAGCACTCCCGGCCGCGTACCCGGTGCGTACGTCAGCCCGATGCGCACGCCGCGCGCGGCCGTCGTATCCTGCGCGCGGACGAGGGCGGGCGCGCAGACTACGCCGAGCGAGAGAAGAACGAGCGTGCGTGCAGGAGTCATTTCAGTTTGCTGGGGTCAAAGCTGAAGACGATCGGGAGCACGTCATCGGTGTAGCCCGCGGGCAGCGGCCCGAAGCCACGCCACGCCGCATCCACCGCTCCCTGCGCTTCGATGTCGAACGCGAGGTTGCCGCTCCGGCTGAGGAACTTGAACCCGGACACCTTGCCGTCGCGGCCAATCATGAAAAACACTTCGGCGCGCAAAGCGCCGACATTTCCCTTCGGTGCAAAGTTGAGCGCGATCTGCCGGACGATGTTGGTCAGGTACCCTTTGTACGGAAAGTCGATCCCCTCGGTCTTGATGGTCTCCACATCAGCGCCCTTTCCGCCCTCGGCGCCGCCACCGGCCTTCGGCGCGTTCTTGGCGACGGGTTCCTGCTTCGTGGCCATCTTCGGCGTGGCCTGCACGACGGGCTTCGTCACCTTCTTCGGCTTCGCGGGCGTCTTGACCTTTGTGACGGGCTTGGCAACTGCCTTGGGGGGTGCAGGCGCCGGCACGACCGGAGCCGGCGCCGTGGTGACCACTCCCGCCGCGCGCTCGCCCGGAGGCGCAGCGATCAGCTCCACCTTGTACATAGGAGGAACCGCCATCGGTGCGCTCGTGTTCATCACGATCAGCGGCACGATGATCGCCGCGTGCAGCAGGAGCGAAGCGCCGATCGGCCCGGCCAGCGATCGGGGCGCCGGGCGCGCCGCGATCATTTCACGACCTCTTCGGGTTCGGTCACGAAGCCGAGGTTGGTGACGCCCGCCGCCTGGATGATCGCCAGCACCTGCGCAACCGTTCCGTAGTTCACGTTCTCGTCGGCGCGCAGGTAGACGCCGTCCTTTCCCTGTCTCGACGAAATCCCCTTGAACGCCGCGCGAAACGTGCGGAGCGACATCTTGATGTCGCCGGCGTACACGGATCCGTCGCGCGTGACCGAAATCACGAGGCCGCTCTTCGACTCCAGCGGCGTTGCCTCCGCCTTCGGGAGCTTCACGTCCACGCCGCCCTGCATGATCGGCGCCGTGATCATGAAGATCACCATGAGCAGCATCATGACGTCGATCAGCGAGACGACATTGATCTCTGCGTTGAGCGGTGTGCGTTCGCCGCGGCCGCGACGCCGCATGCTAGATCCTTCCCTCGCGCGCCATGAGTGCGATCACCTCCGATCCGAATCCGTCCAGTTCGCCGTCGAAGCGATTGAGCTTCGTCGCAAAAATGTTATACCCGAACACCGCAGGAATGGCGACGGCGAGCGCAACCGCCGTAGCGGTGAGCGCCTCGGCGACGCCGGGCGCGACCGCACCGAGATTGCCGGCGCCGCTCTTCGCGATGCCGAGAAAGGCGGAGATCACGCCGAGCACCGTGCCGAGCAGTCCCATGAGCGGGCTCGCCGAGCCAATGATCGCCAGCCCGGGAATGGAACGCCCGAGCTGGTCGCGCTCCGCATTCGATTCGGCGTCGAGCACGAGCCGGAGTGCCTCGACCTGCGACGCATTGAGCTGCTGGCGGACGTCACCGCCATCCGCGGCGAGCGGCCGCGTATCGTGCAGAAACGCGATCGCGCGCTGGAACACGCGCGTGTACGGGCTTGGCTTCACGCGCTTCGAGATCGCGACGGCTTGCTCGAGGCGCGACGCCTTCTCGAATTCCGCGAGAAACGCCCGGCTGCGCCTGTTCACGCCCCGGAACTCGATCCACTTGGCGAGCATGATTCCCCAGCTGATCAGCGAGAGGAGGGCGAGGAGTGCGAGGACGCCCTGGGTCACGTACGACGCACTCTTGATGAGTTCGATCGGCGTGCTCGGGATCGCGCTGTTCAGCTGGAACGGGGGCATCATGCTGTGGGCGGGATGGGATTCAAACCGCGCGGGAATGCGCGAAAGTTAGCTGGGTTTCCTGAACCAGTTGTAGGTCTCCGCGAGCCCCGTCTCGACCGTGACGCCCGGTTTCCAGCCGAGGAGGCGGGCCGCCTTGTCGAACCGGATGCAGGATCGCTGCTGCTCGCCGTCCCGTTTGGGGGCGAAGTCGATCGGAACGCTCGTTTTCGCGGCGCGCTGGAGCGATTCGGCGAGGTCGAGCACGCTCGTTTCGATGCACGTGCCGATGTTGATGGCGCGATCGTCGAGGCGCTTGACCGGCGGCAACGTTGCCGTGGATGCGATGAGGTTCGCGCGCGCGACATCCTTCACGAACACATAGTCGCGCGTCTGCCTGCCGTTGCCGAAGATCGTGATCGGCCGGCTGTCCAGGATCCGCTGGCAAAAGATGGCGACGACTCCGGCCTCACCATGCGGGTCCTGGCGCGGCCCGTACACGTTCGCATAGCGCAGGGAGACCGTGTCGAGACCGTGCGTTCGCGCATAGTACGCGAGGTAGTACTCGACGCTCAGCTTGGAAATGCCGTAGGGCGACTCCGGATCCTTCGCCGATTCCTCGGGGCTCGGCGGCGTGCTGGCGTCGCCGTAGATGGCTCCCCCGGTCGACGAGAAGATGACACGCGGGCGATGCGGCGCGTGCCGTGCCGCCTCGAGGAGGTTCAGCGTGCCGATGATGTTGCACGACGCGTCCGCGCCGGGGTCGGCGACGCTGATGCGCACGTCCATTTGCGCCGCGAGCATGAACAGCGCGTCGAACCGCCCCTCGCGGACGAGGATCGCGGCCTCCGGACTGCGAATGTCGAGATGCTCAAAGCGCGCGCCGGCGGGAATGTTCGACCGCTTGCCGTGCGAAAGATCGTCGACGATCACCACGTCATGATCCGAGGCGAGCAGCGCCTCGGCGACATGGGATCCTATGAATCCGGCTCCGCCGGTTACCAGTGCGCGTCGTTTCAGGGCATTTTAGCGGTTACGCGTGCCCGTGTGCCTGGGGCGACGCCGGCCTGAAGAACCCGGAGGATGATTGCGCCGGAGCCGTACGGCGTGACTCTCGTCACCTGGGCCACAGCGACTTCCTCCGGCGGAAGATCTGCGCCGTATGCATCGGCGCCGCGGTCGCGAAGAAGTGTCACCTGGTCACCCGGGACCAGGCCGTCCTTCGATGTCGCGGACAGCACCATGTACGCTCCGCTCCCCGGGAGGATCGGATTGTACGCGAGCCAGCTCACTTTCGTCGCGAGCCCGAATTCCACGCGTTTCGGAAACACGCCCGGCGTCTGATGCAGCGAGTCGAGGGGCACGAGCCGCTGCCCCTCGAATACGTCTTCGAACTTGGACACGAGCTGGGCTCTTGACCGGCCATTGGCGTCCGGCGCGATGAGCTTCATGATGCCGGTCGGCACGAGCACCTGGCCCTGCCCTTCGATGAGGCTGTCGAGACGGTACACGAGGTACTGGTCACCGGGCGATGCGGTTGCACCTTTCGGGAGCCGAACGAATACGGGCTCGAGATATTGCATCGGACGGTTCGCCGCGGTCATGCCGATGCTGGCGGCCTCGGCGGCCTCTTCGACCGCGCCCGCGTCCGACGGTCCCCCCGTACTCCATACAAACGGCGACGCGAGAAACTCGCCGAGGCGAACCGCGGTTGGCGCCCCCCGGAGGTTCAGCGACGCACGCGCGATATGCTCGATGCGGTTCGCTTCAGGGTTGAACACCGTCATGCCGCGCGGCTGCTGCGGGCGCGGCTCCGGCGGCGGGCTGGTGACGACGGTCGTCGCAGCCGGATTCGTATCAGCGGCTGCCGCGGCAGGTGCAGGTGCGGCTGCCACGGCGGGTGCCGGTACGGCTGCCACCGGTGGCGTCGCGACCGGCGCCGGCGTACCCATCACAGGGGTGGCGGCAGGAGTGGCCGGTCGCTGTGCACTCGCGGCAACCGTGCCCGCGGCAGGGAGCTTCAGGGCCTCGCCCGGATAGATCCAGTGCGGATCTTGGATTTTGTCGGTGTTGAGCCGGTAGATCTCCGGCCACAGAAATGGGTCGCCAAGGTACTTATTGGCGAGACTCCAGAGTGTTTCGCCCTTGTTGACGACGTGGCTCTCCGGCGCTTCACCCTGCGCGCAGAGCGGAGACGCCGCAGACAGCCCGGCGACGAGCAACGCGACAGACCGAAATCGGGAACGAGTCATAGGACGGACCTGTTGATGGCCGTGACGAAACCATGTGACCGGCATTGGACCGGACACGCTCTTACGGGAACAGACGAACAGGGCTCACGAGAGGAAACAGGGCATCGGAATGTGTGATTCACGCCCCGGCACCTTGGCGGTGGCCGACCCGCGGACCGCGGCGCTACGTTCTACCCCGCAATTACTCCCACGTTACGGAACCCCGCCATGACCCGACTCCGATTCTCGTGCGCACTCATCGCGCTGGCCGCATCCGCCGCATCGGCGCAAACGCGGATGCTGCGCTCCCCCTCGGTCAGCGCGACGAGCATCGTGTTTGCGTACGCGCAGAACATCTGGGTCGTGCCACGCGCAGGTGGCGCGGCGCGGCGGCTGACGAGCTTCCAGGGCACGACGGAAAACCCGAAGATCTCGCCCGACGGAAAACTGGTGGCGTTCAGCGGCCAGTACGGCGGGAACATCGACGTCTATGTGGTGAGCATCGACGGCGGCCAGCCCAGGCGGCTCACCTGGAACAGCGCGCCGGACGAGGTGCAGGGATGGACGCCGGATGGCGCGAGCGTGCTCTTCGCGTCCACGCGCGAGACCGATGGCCCAAGCGCCGCGCCGAAGTTCTACACGGTGGCCGCCACGGGCGGCGTGGAAGTCCGGCTCCCGCTCAACCGCGCGTACCAGGGAAAGATCTCGCCGGACGGTGCGCGGATCGCCTACCGAATGAACAACTCATGGGACGAGGAGCGGCGCAACTATCGGGGCGGGCAGAACCGCCCCATATGGATTGCCGACCTCAAGACACTCGATGTCGAGACGCCGCCGTGGAAGGATTCCAAGGATATGGACCCGGTGTGGGTCGGCGACGTCGTCTATTTCATTTCCGATCGCGACGGCGTGGCGAACGTCTGGTCATATGAGAGCAGGACAAAGAAGCTCGCGCAGGTCACCGACTTCTCCGACTTCGACGTGAAGACGCTCGACGCCGGCGGCGGCGCGGTCGTGTTCGAGCAGGCGGGCTACGTGCACGAGCTGGATCCGAAAACCGGCAGACACCACGTCGTGAACATCACGGCCGCCGGCGACTTCCCGTGGATGATGCCGCAGTGGAAGGACGTCTCGGGTCGCATCGCGACGATGGCGCTCTCACCGACGGGCAAGCGCGCCGTGGTCGAGGCGCGCGGCGAGATCTTCACGGTTCCCGCGGACAAGGGCGGTGTGCGCGACCTCACCAACTCGAGCGGCTCCGCCGAGCGTGATCCGGCATGGTCGCCGGACGGAAAGTTCATCTCGTACTTCAGCGACAAGTCCGGCGAGTATCGCCTGTACATCGAGGCGCAGGACGGGCTGACGCCGCCCCGTGAAATCGCGCTGCCGAACACGAAGCACTACTACACGCCGTCCTGGTCACCGGACGGCAAGAAGATTTCGTACACGGATACCGACTTGAAACTGTGGGTGCTCGACGTCGCGAGCGGACAGGCGAAGTCCGTGGGCAACGATCCATGGATGGTTCCGGCACGCACGATGGATCCCGTGTGGAGCCCCGATTCGAAATGGGTCGCGTACGTGAAGCACCTCAACTCGCTGTACAAGGCCGTCGTCGTGTACAACGTCGAGAACGGCGAGACGCACCAGGTGACCGACGGACTTTCAGACGCGACGTCGCCCGCGTGGGATGCGAGCGGCAAGTATCTCTGGTTCCTCGCGAGCACGGACTTCGGCCTCGGCTCGCAGTGGCTCGACATGACGAGCTACGATCACGAGGAGACGTCGGCGCTGTATTTCGCCGTGCTCAACAAGAACGATCCGTCGCCGCTGATGCCGGAGAGCGACGAAGAGACCGGGGTTCCCGCGGCGGGCGCGGGCGGCGGGCGTGGCGGGCGGAACGGTGGAGGCGGAGGCGGCGCCGCGCCGGACAGCGCCGGCGCACCAGCAGCCGCTCCTGCGCCGCGTGGGCCGGTCGCGGTCACGATCGACTTCGACGGACTCGCGAGCCGCATCATCGCGGTACCGGGCGTCGCATCCCGCCGCTACAGCAAACTGAAGGCAGGCGCAGCGGGAACGGTGTTCTTCAGCGAGACGGTCGCGGCGTCGGGGACCGGCGGCAACGGCGCCAGCACCCTGCACCGCTACCAGCTCCGCGACCGGCGCGCCGTGCCGTTCGCCAGCGCGATCGCGGACTACGACGTGAGCGCCGACGGGCACAAACTGCTCTATCGCACGGGCGCTGGCGGAGGCGGCGGGCGTGGTGGCGCGGCAGGCGCTGCCGGGCCGGCAATGTTCATCGTCGACGCCGATCGCGCGGTGCCGCAGGCCGGCACCGGACGCATCAACGCCACGCTGCGCATGAATCTCGACCCCAAGGCCGAGTTCAAGCAGATTTTTGACGAAGCGTGGCGCAACCAGCGCGACTATCTCTACGTGCCCAACATGCACGGGGCCGACTGGCCGAAGATGAAAGGCATGTACGGAGCGCTGCTCCCGGACGTGATGCACCGCGCCGATCTCAATTACCTCATCGACATGATGGGCGCGGAGATCGCCATCGGACATTCGTTCGTGCGGGGCGGCGACATGCCCGAGGTACCGGCATCGACGGGCGGGCAGCTCGGCGCCGATTTCACGATAGACCAGGGCCGCTACAAGATCACGAGGATTCTTGACGCCGAGAGCTGGAATCCGGAGCTGCGCGCGCCCCTGGCGGGGCCTGGGATCGACGCGCACGTCGGCGATTACGTGATGGCGGTGGACGGCGAAGAGCTGCGCGCGCCGGACAATCTCTACCGCATGCTCGACGGCACGGCGAACAAGCAGATCGTGCTGACGCTCAACTCGCGGCCCGTGACGGACGGCGCACGCCACGTCACGGTGATCCCAATTGCGAACGATCAGGGATTGCGCACGCGCGCCTGGGTGGAGCACAACCGGCGCCTCGTCGATTCGCTCTCGAAGGGCGCGCTCGCGTACGTGTACATCCCGAGCACGGGCCAGCCGGGATATGCGAGCTTCAACCGGTACTACTTCGCGCAGCAGGATCGCAAAGGCGCGATCATCGACGAGCGCTTCAACAGCGGCGGTTCGGCGGCGGATTACATCATCGACGTGCTGCAGCGCGACTTCGACGGCTACTTCAACAACGTCGCGGGCGATCGCGTGCCGTTCACGAGCCCCGAGGCGGGGATCTGGGGACCGAAGGTGATGGTCATCAATGAAATGGCGGGATCAGGCGGCGACCTGATGCCGTGGATGTTCCACTATCGCAAAGTGGGCACGCTGGTCGGCAAGCGCACGTGGGGCGGGCTCGTGCACACGGCGGATACGCCGACGTTCATCGACGGCGGCTCGGCGATCGCCCCGCGCGGCGGATTTTTCCGGCGCGACAATCAGTGGGACGTGGAGAATGTCGGGCAGGCGCCGGACATCGATGTCGAGGATTGGCCGAAGGAGGTCGCGGCGGGGCGCGACGCACAGCTGGAGCGCGCGGTGGCGGAGGCGATGAAGCAGCTGGCGGCCAAGCCCGTAGTGAGAGCGACACACGAGCCGCCATCGCCAGTTTGGGGAAAACGAATTAAACCTCCGCTCTGAGAATTCGCAGCTGATGTCCCTCCGCTTCGGTTCACCACTCTAAACAGAGATCTCAGGGGTGAACTGAAGCGGAGGGATTTCAGCTGCGAGCCTGGAGACGGGCGAAACTGCAACCCGAGTTAGAACGGTAGGTCGTCCTCCTCGTCCAGCGCCCCCGGGAACTCCTCGAAGTCCCCGCCGGCGCCCTTCTTGGCCTTGTCGGCCGTCGCCGGACGAGAACGAGGCGCGGAGCCTTCGAACGAATCGCCGCCGCCACCGCCGCCGGCCTTTCCGCCGCCGAGCAGCAGAATCTCGCGGACGTTGATCTCGGTCACGTACCGCGTCTGCTTCTCCTTGTCCTCGTACTGCCGGTATTCGATGCGCCCCTCGACGTAGAGCTTGTCACCCTTGTGGACGTAGCGCTCGATGATGTCGGCGAGGCCGGTGCCCTTCCCACCGGTGTTCCAGGCGATGCACTTGTGCCATTCCGTCTTCTCCTGCTTCTCACCGGAAGCCGAGTTCCACTGGCGCGTGGTGGCGAGCGAAAAATTCGCGACCTTGCTCCCGTTGGACGTCGTGCGGATTTCGGGATCGTTCCCGAGGTTCCCGATGAGCGTGACTTTGTTCAGGCTGCGGCTCACAACTCCTCCTCATTGAAGACTGATGACAAACTTGAATCTACTCTCCTGAAGATGCATCACCATTTCCTTGCCGCCCTGCGCGATCGATTGCAGGGGAACGGCGATGGAAGATCCAAGATGGAAGTCGGCGCCCTGTACAGTCGCCACGTTCATCTTCCATCTTACATCGCCGTTAGAGATTTCTTCGCATGATCAACGCATCCTCGTCAGGCTTCCGATAGTACTGCATCCTGCGTCCCGCGATCTCGAACTCGCGCGCCGCATACAGTTTGCGCGCCGCTTCGTTCGATTCGCGCACCTCCAGAAACACCGTCTTCGCGCCGAACTCCGCCGCCGCGCGCAGGATCCGGTCGAGCAACAGGGCGCCCACGCCCTTTCGCCGGGCACCGGGTGCAACGGCGATGTTCGCGATCTCCGATTCGTCCGCCACGTACCACGCGACGGCATAGCCGAGTACCTCGCCGCCAGCGTCGGCCGCGACTTCCAGCTTCGCGCGAGGATGATCGACCAAGTCCCGGAACCCTTCCAGCGACCAGGGATCACCGAACGACGCGCACTCGATCGCGTGGATTGCGGCGAGATCGGGCTCCGCTGCTGGCCGCACAATTATTCCGTCCTGAACGGCGCTCACGGTACGCGGCCCCGCGCGCCACCGGTGCCGGCTCCCGGCACACCGAGGCCGATCACTTGGCCTCCCCTGTCAACGCCCGGCCGTGTGCCGCCTCCCACTTCACTTGCGCTTCGGCGAGCCGGCCATAGTCGGGCTCCCATGTGTCGAGCGCGACCCGCCCGTGCGCGAGGATCTCGTCGAGGAGGGCGCCGACACCGCGCGCGTGCGGCGCAGCCTCCATCATTTCCCGCGGACCGATCGCGCGCGCGCCGAGCCGCTCGCATTCGCGGGCGATATTCTCGTCGCGAACGAGGCCGAGCTTCTCCAGCTCCCGTACCACACCGCTTGCTTCGACCTCGTACAGGGCCGCGTACCGCTCGCCGCGCATCGCGTCGAGCAGCGCAAGCCATCGCCCCGGTTCGAGCGTCGCGCTCCGCCCCGCGACGATCAGCGCCAGCGACGACACCGCGAACAGCCCGTCCACGCGCGCACCGTTGCCCATTGCGATGCCCTTTGCGATGGCGCCGGCGATCCTGAGGGAAGTGAAGCTTCCGGGGCCCGCACCGCAAACCACCCGGCCGACGTCGCCCACCGAGCACCCCGCCTCGCCGAGCGTCGCGACCACGGCCGGCATCAGCCGCTCCTCCTGCTCGCCGCGCATTACCGCTTCGCCCTCGGCGACGAGCGCGCGATCGCGCAGCACCGCAACGGTGCCGACATACGTCGACGCATCAAGAGCGAGAGTGATCATCGGGGCGGGTTCAGGACGGCACTGGAGCGAAAGACACGCGACGCACAATCACCAGCTCACGCTCCGAATATCCGGCTTGTCCGCCACGTGCGCGAGGGCAATCGCGTGCGTGGCGGGCGGCAGCTGACCCGCGGCCCGGTCGGGCCACTCGACGAGCAGGATCGCGCGCGACGCCACCGCGTCGTCCCACCCGATGTTCGCCAGCTGATGCGGCCCCGCGAGGCGGTAAAGGTCGAGGTGAAACACCGGCGACCGCGGCGCATGGTATTCGTGCACGATGGCAAAGGTCGGACTGGTCACAGACTCGCGCACGCCGTACCCGCGCGCGATCGCCTGCGCGAGCGTGGTCTTCCCCGCCCCGAGGTCGCCCTCGAGCGTGACCACGCACGGCGCGGTGAGCCCGGCGCCGAGCGACTCACCCCATTGCGTCAGCTCAGCCAGCGAGAGTTCAGCGACGCGCATGCGCGCGCCGCGGCTCACTGCGCGTGCCGTCCATCTTCGCGCGGATGTCGAACAGTTCGTCCCGGAGCCGCGCGGCGCTCTCGAAGTCGAGGTTCTTTGCCGCGTCGCGCATCTCCTCCTCGAGTTTCGCGATCAGCGCCGGCAGGTCGCTCGTACCGTAGTGCTTCTCCGCCTCGGCCACGCGCTGCTGCTTCTTCCGCGATGTGCGGTCCTCTTCACGCGCCTCGCTCCCGTCGCGCGCATCAGCGACGCGCGTGATAAAGCGCACCTGTTCGGTGCTCTTCGTCACGCCGACGGGCGTGATTCCGTGTTCCACGTTGAACGCGCGCTGGATTTCACGGCGCCGGCTGGTCTCGTCCAGCGCGCGCTGCATCGAGCCCGTGATGCGATCGGCGTAGAAAATCGCGCGGCCGTTCACGTGCCGCGCCGCGCGCCCGACGGTCTGAATCAGCGCGCGGTCGCTGCGCAGGAACCCTTCCTGGTCCGCGTCGAGGATCGCGACGAGCGACACCTCGGGCATGTCCAATCCCTCGCGGAGCAGGTTGATCCCGATGAGCACGTCGAACTCCCCCAGCCTGAGTCCGCGCACGATCTCCATCCTCTCGATGGCGTCGATGTCGCTGTGCATGTAGCGGACGCGGACCTTCACCTGCTGCAAGTAGTCCGCGAGATCCTCGGACATCCGCTTGGTGAGCGTGGTGACGAGCACGCGCTCGCCCTTTCGCTCGCGGATGCGGATCTCGTTGAGCAGGTCGTCCACCTGTCCGCGCACGGGGCGGATGTCGATCTCCGGATCCACGAGTCCCGTGGGGCGGATGATCTGCTCGACGACCACGCCCTGCGAAAGCTTGAGCTCGAGATCGCCGGGCGTCGCCGAGACGTTGATCGCCTGCGGCGTGAGCTGGAGGAACTCATCGAACATCAGCGGCCGGTTGTCGAGCGCGCTCGGGAGACGGAAGCCGTATTCCACGAGCGTGAGTTTGCGCGCGCGGTCGCCGTTGAACATCCCGCCGATTTGCGGCAGTGAGACGTGGGATTCGTCCACCACGACAAGAAAATCGTCAGGAAAGTAATCGAAGAGGCACGCGGGCCGGTCGCCCTCCGCACGGCCCGAGAGATGCCGCGAGTAATTCTCGATTCCGGGGCACGACCCGATCTCGAGCATCATCTCGATGTCGAAATTGGTGCGCGACTCCAGCCGCTGCGCCTCGAGGAGCTTGTTCGCCGAGCGCAGCAACGGGAGCCGCTCCGCAAGCTCGGCGCGAATCAGCGCGACCGCCCGTTCGAGCGTCGGCCGCGTGGTGACGAAATGCTTGGCGGGATAGACAGCGGCCTTCGAGAGGTTCGCGATCGTCTCGCCGGTGAGCGGATTGACCTTGGAGATCTTCTCGATCTCGTCGCCGAACATCTCGATGCGGACCGCCTGCTCTTCGTACGCCGGAAAAATCTCGACCGTGTCGCCGCGTACGCGGAAAGTGCCGCGCTCAAAGGCGACATCGTTGCGTGAGTACTGGATCTTCACGAGCGAGCGCAGGATGTCGTCGCGCTTGATCTTCTGGCCGACGTTCAGCGTGACCATCGTGTCGCGGTACGTGACCGGGTCGCCAAGGCCGTAGATCGCCGAGACCGTCGCGACGATGATCACATCGTCGCGCTCCATGAGGGACGACGTCGCGCGGAGCCGGAGGCGGTCAATGTCGTCGTTGATCGACGCGTCCTTCTCGATGTACGTATCGCTCGAGGGGACGTACGCTTCGGGCTGGTAGTAGTCGTAGTACGAGATGAAGTACTCGACGGCGTTGTTCGGGAAAAATGATTTCAGCTCGCCGTAGAGCTGCGCGGCGAGGGTCTTGTTGTGCGAGAGGACGAGGGTCGGCCTGCCAACGTTCTTGATGACGTTGGCGATGGTCATCGTCTTGCCCGAGCCGGTGACGCCGAGGAGGGTCTGGAAACGGTCGCCGCGCTCGAGGCCGGAGGTCAGCTCGGCGATGGCCCGAGGCTGGTCGCCGGCCGGCGAGAAGGGAGCTTGGAGGTCAAAAGCGGCCGGAGGCATACGCAGTAATATACTGCTGTCGGCGTTTGTTCGGGTAGGCCACAAACTTCAACAGCGAGTCAACTCGTTCTTTGTTGGTTGGTTAGCAGATGTTTTTGGCCAACAACCTCGGTTAACCAACCAACAAGAAACGAGTTAACTCGCAGTTCAGCCGGTCGTCATCCTGAACCAAGGGATCCCCGCCAGCACCAACCCCAGCGCCAGCGAGAACCCCAGGGATGCCCGCATGAACTTCGCGCGATCCACGGTCGCCCTTCGCGACCAGATGCTCGTGCCGTGCGCAGCGCACAGCGCGACGAACATCATCATCGGGTGTTCGGCGACGAAAAACCTCGTGTGCGGGTCCTGCATCGACGTTGCCATGTTCTGCATCGCGCCGCGCGTCAGCGGGCTCACGCCGTAAAGGATCAGGCCGGTGAGGAACTGCAGGTCGAAGAGGCCGACGAAGATCGCCGAGTAGCGGCGGTCGGCGGGGCCGTACGCTGATCCGCTCGAATAGCCTTTCGTCATCTTGAAGATGGCGAGCACGCCGGCGAGCAGGACGAGCCAGCGCAGGTAGGAATGGACGATCAGAAGTGTGGAGGGCATGGATATAAACAAAGCGATGGAAGATTGAAGATGTAAGATGGAGGCCACCGCTGCTCAGGCCGTCATCTTCCATCTTGCATCTTTCATCGCTGTTACAACAATCAGCTCTCCGACGCCGTCAGCCTCTCCCTCCGCGACACGTCCGACACTCCCTTCACCCTCCGCACCGCCTTGATGATTTTTTCGAGGTGCGCGAGGTTCTCGACTTCGACGAGCGCGGCGCCCGACACGCGGCCGTCCGTCGTCTTGAGCTCGAGCGACCGAATGTCCGTTCCCGTCTCCGACACCGCCTGCGCGAGATCGGCATACAGGCCGCGCCGATCCGACGCCTCGACCGCGAGGCGGATCACGAAGCGCTCGCCGGCGCTCTCCTGCCAGTCGATGTCGAGACGGCGCTCCGGTTCGTGTGCGAGGAACAACAGGTTCGGGCAGTCTCCGCGATGGATGCTCACACCGCGCCCGCGCGTCACGTAGCCGACCACTTTGTCTCCCGGCACCGGCTGGCAGCATTGCGCGTAGCGCACCATCAGGCCGTCCACGCCCTGGATGCGAATCCCCTTCGACGTGCCGGGGCGCTTCATCCGGTCGATCAGGCGTTCCAGCGGGCTCGCCTTCAGCGCGGCGTCGTCGCGGCCGTCGAAGTCCGGGTAGATCGCGCGCAGCACCTGCGTGACGTTGATGTCGCCCTGGCCGATCGATGCAAACAGATGCGTTTCGTCGGTCAGGCTCAGCGCCGATGCGGCCTTCGCGAGTTCGGCGTCGGTGAGCTTCGCATGCCGCCGCCGCTTCAGCTCGCGGTCGAGAATCTCCGACCCGATGCGGATGGAGGTGCTCTGTTCCTCGTGCCGCAGCCACTGGCGGATGCGATGCCGCGCGCGCCCGGTGCGCACGTGCGCGAGCCAGTCGCGGCTCGGACGCGCGTTCGGCGAGCGGATGATCTCGACCGTTTCGGAGTTCTTCAGTTCGCGCGAGAGCGGAACGATGCGACCGTTCACTTTCGCGCCCTGCGTGTGCAGGCCAACCTCGGTGTGCACGGCGAATGCAAAGTCTATGGGCGTGGCGCCGCGCGGGAGCTGGTGCACGTCGCCGTTCGGCGTGAAGACGAAGATTTCGTCCTGATACAGGTCGAGCTTGAGGAACTCGAGGAATTGGTCCGGCGTCTCCGCGTCGAGCTGCAGCTCGAGCACCTGACGGAACCAGTGCAGGGCGCGATCGAGGTCGTCGTTCTCCTTTCCGCCCTCCTTGTACCGCCAGTGTGCCGCGATGCCGAAGTCGGCCGTACGGTGCATGTCGCGCGTGCGGATCTGGATCTCAAAGAGCGTCTGCTTTGGCCCGAAAATTGTCGTGTGGAGTGACTGATAGCCGTTGGACTTGGGGCTCGCGATGTAGTCCTTGATGCGCTCCTGGAGCGGCGTCCACTCGCCGTGGATCACGCCGAGGGCGTGGTAGCACTCCTGGACGTTTTCGACGAGCACGCGCACCGCGAGGAGGTCATAGATCTCCTCGTACGGCTTGTCGCGCTTCTGCATTTTCTTGAAGATCGACCACAAGTGCTTGGGGCGGCCGCTCGCCTCGTAGACCTTGATGCCGGCGTCGGCAAGGCGCGCGCGCAACGGCTGCGCCATCTCTTCGACCAGCGACTCGCGTTCCTTCCGCTTCTGGACGATCAGCTTGGCGAGGTGCCGGTATTCGTCGGGCTCCAGGAACTTGAACGCGAGGTCCTCGAGCTCGGCTTTCATTGCCGCGAGGCCAAAGCGGTGCGCGAGCGGCGCGTAGAGGTCGCGCGTCTCCTGTGAGATGCGGAGGCGCTTCTCCGGCGGCATGAACTCGAGCGTCCGCATGTTGTGCAGGCGATCGGCGAGTTTGATGAGGATCACGCGCGCATCTTTCGCGACCGAGAGCAGGAGCTTGCGGTAGTTCTCGACCTGCCGCTCCTGCGTGCTCGTGAGCGGGAGGTGGCCGATCTTGGTGAGGCCGTCGACAATCTGCGCGATCTCGCGGCCGAACTCGCGCTCGACCTCCTCGACCGTGACCGGAGTGTCCTCGACGACGTCGTGAATCAGCCCGCTGGCGACGGTGACCGAATCGAGCTGGAGTTCCGCGAGGATTTTCGCGACTTCGACGCAATGGGTGACGAACGGATCACCATTGCGGCGCGTCTGGCCCGAGTGTGCACGCTCGCTGAACCGGTAGGCGCGCGCCAGCAGCTCCACATCGAGCCGGTCGTTCACGGCCTCGGTGTGGAGATCCCATCCGGGGATGAGTTCTACTGGGGTGATGGCGGCCATATCCGCAATATCTCAGACTGCAGGGGGGAGTCAAGAGATTTCGGGGCGCTGCCGGCTGCGGAACTCGACCCGGGGCGGAGTGCGGAATGGGAATGCGGGAGGCGGGGTAAGAGGCGAGAGGTGAGATGGATGCGAAAATCAACGGTCAGTCGGCGCGCATGACCTCCGCGGGATTGACCTGAGTGGCGCGGTGGGCGGGAAGCAGCATGGCGACTACTGCGGGGATCAGCATCACGAGCGGTGCGACCAGGAACGTTGCGGGGTCGTGAACGGATACGCCGTAGATCAGCGAGGTGAGAACGCGGGAGAGGGCCCAGGCTCCCGCCACGCCGGCGAGAAGGCCGCACGCGGCGATTCCCGCCATCTCGCGCGCCACGAGGGCGACGATGCCGCCGCCTGTCGCGCCGAGCGCCGAGCGGATGCCGAACTCGCGCCGGCGCTGCGTGACGCTGAAGGACACCACGGCGTAGATCCCGACCGCAGACAGCAGGAGTGCGATCGCGGCGAATGCCGAGATGAGCAGCGTGTTCGTGCGGCGCGGCGCGACGGAGGCCGAGACGACATCGTCCATGCTCCGTACGTTGAAGATCGC
>JBIOHR010000055.1:0-16983 GCA_044449085.1 Gemmatimonadales bacterium
AAGATGTACCGCGAACTCGGCATGCTCGCGCGCGGGCCCCCTCGCCGGTGCCGGTGCCTGCGCGGGCTTGTTGCCCCCGCATGCCGCGAGAACGAGCAGGCCCAGGGAAGCCATGGTTCCAGTCCGGAACGACATTCGTCGCATCATCGACACCCGTTGGCGTGAAACCGCTTGACGTGTGCACCACTCTACACTCGCGCCCGCATTTCTGTTCGCTTGCCAGTCCCGATTACGGCCGTTAGCTTCGCCCGCGTGGCGCGCGACCCTCTCGTCGGGACAACGCTTTCCGGTTATACCCTCGTCGACCGCGTCGGTGAGGGAGGTACCGCAACCGTCTACCGAGCTCAGCATCCCCAGCATGGCGAAGTCGCCGTGAAAGTCCTGCGTGAACGCCTGCGCCAGGACCGGACAGCGGTCGCCCGGTTCGTGCGTGAAGCGTCGTTCGGCACGAGGGTCCAGCACCCGAACGTAGTGCGCACGATCGAAACTGGGCAGTCCCCCGAGGGCGTGCACTTCCTCTCGATCGAATGGGCCGCCGGTGAGCTCCTCGAGGGTTACGCCAAGCGGAACGCACCGCTCCCGTACGACGAGGTCTCGACGATCGTGCTGCAGATCGCGGACGCCGTGAACGCCGCCCACGCGAGCGGCATCGTGCACCGCGATCTCAAGCCGGAGAACTTGATGTACGACCCGGCGACCCGCAACGTGAAGCTGCTGGATTTCGGAATCGCGACGGCGACGGACGTGACACAGGATGAGCGCCTCACCCGCGCAGGATTCTTCGTCGGCAGCCTGCTGTACGTGGCGCCGGAGGCACTCTCGGGCGAGGTCGTAACGCCGCTCGCCGACCAGTACAGCCTCGCGGGGATCGCCTATCTCCTCCTGTCCGGTGCGCTGCCGTACACGGCCAAGGCGCCGCGTGAGATGTTCACGCAGCTGCTCTCGATGCCACCGATTCCGCTGAACAAGGCGAAGCCGGGGCTGTCGTTTCCGTCCGCGGTCGAGCAGGTGGTCATGCGCGCACTTGCGAAGAATCCCAAGGACCGTTATCCCGACGTGCTCGCGTTCGCGAAGGCGCTTGCCGGCGCGCTCGCCGCGGGACAAGCGGATTCCGGCGACAGTGGCTTCATGTCGAAGATGAAGGGACTCTTCCGGAGCAAAGGCCCGCAGGCCTAGGCAGGGAGCCGTGGTGCGGTGGTCTCGGGCGTGTCGGCGGGCAGCCACACGGTGAAGACCGACCCGCGCCCCTCCGCACTCTCGACCGTGATGTCTCCGTCGAGCAACCGCGCAAGCCGCCGCGAGATCGCGAGGCCGAGGCCCGTGCCGCGCCGCATCGAATCGCCGCGCGGCCCCGCGTTCACTTGCTCGAACTCCTCGAATATCCGCTCGAGGTCCTGCGTCGCGATCCCGGTGCCGCTGTCCGTCACCTGCAACGCCACCCATGGTCCTCCGGTGGCGAGCAGCGGACGCCGGTTTGCCGCGGACGCGAACGCCGGGAGCTCGTCGTCCGGCACGAGCGACGCCCGCACCGCGATGCTTCCATCGGCGGTGAACTTGATGGCGTTGCCGAGCAGGTTCACGAGAATCTGGCGCAGGTGCGTGGGGTCTGTCGCGATGCGCGGCAGCGCGGCCGGCACCGCGATCGAGAGCGCGAGCTTCTTCTCGTTCACGAGCGGTTCAACCTCGGACGCCACGTCGATCACGAACGGACGCAGCTTGATGAGCTCCGTGTGCACTTCGAGGCGGCCGGCGGCCATCTTCGCGAGGTCGAGCACCTGCTCGACGAGCTCGCGCAAGTGGTTCGCCGACGACTCGATCCGCTCCACCGGTCCGATCTGGCGCGGCGTGAGTTCTCCATACGCACCTTCGCGCAGCAAGTCGACGAATCCGACGATCGCCGCGAGCGGCGTACGGAGTTCGTGCGAGACGTTCGCGAGAAACTCGCTCTTGGCGCGGTTAGCCCGGTACAGCTCCGCCGACAGCTGCTCGAGCTCCGCGGAGCGCTCCGCGAGACTGCGCGCCTGCCGTCGCTGGCGAGCGAGCGCCGCGATGAGCGCAGCGACGGCGATGACGACGACACCCCACAGCGCCGTCGCGGTCACTCCCGACTCGCGCACGCCGATTCCGCCCCGAGCATTGACGCTCGCATCACCGTTCCCTAACCTCCGCAGTCATGACGCCACACGAACGCCTGCTCGACATGCTCGCGACCCGGTCCGCACGCACGGGATCGTTCACGCTCGCCTCTGGGCGGCACTCCAGCCTTTACATCGACGCGCGCCTCACGACGATGAGTCCCGACGGCCTCGCGACGATCGGCCCGCTCGCACTCGCCGCGCTGCGCGAATCCGGCTGGAATCCCGATGCCGTCGGAGGACTCACGCTTGGCGCGGATCCCGTGTCGTATGCGATTGCGCACGCCAGCGCACTCGCGGGAACGCCGGTTCGCGCCTTCACCGTGAGGAAGGAAGCGAAGGCGCATGGAACAGGCAAGCTGATCGAAGGACCGTTTCGCGCCGGTGACCGCACGGTCGTGATCGAAGACGTCATCACCACCGGCGGCTCCGCGCTGCGTGCCGTCGACGTGGTGCGCGCCGCGGGTGGCGTGGTCTTGGGGGTGCTCGCGGTCGTCGACCGCGAGGAAGGAGGCCGCGATGCGCTCAATGCCGCCGGGCTGTCGGTCATCGCGCTCGCGCGCGCAGCGGACATCCTCGCGCGGATGCAGCACACGGCCTGAAGCTCGCTACGCCACCGCGGCGCGGCGGGCCGGCACCGGACGCATTCCGGGCCGCACGGCGAGCGGCCTGAGATCCCGCAGCACCCGCACGTTCGGATGCACGAGCTCGCGCCGGAAGCGCTCGAGCATCCGGTCGCCGTCATAAGTGCAGCGAAATTCTCCAGCGGTGATGCGCAGCGTCGTCTTCACGTGCCGGCCGAAACTCTGTGGCGACGAGTAGTCCAGGTGGTTCGCCACGTCTGAAATCGAAAGGCCTGGGTTCTCGAACAGGCGCGCCGCCCTGATCAGGCGCGCGAAGGCGAGATAGCGCTTCGGCGCGGGAAGCTGTGCGCGGAAGAACCGGCTCATCAGCGTGCTCGGAAGCACGTTCAGCCGCCGCGCGAGCTGGCGAACCGTGGACACGCGAAACTCCGGCGCGAACAGGGACTCGAAAAACCGCCAGCAGTCATCATGCACGCCCCGCAGGTCGGCTCGCAGCGCCGCGATCACGGCGCGATCGGTGTCCTTCATGGCCTCGCGACCGAGTGCCGCGCGGAGACGGCCCCACCCATCCGGTTCGCGCACGTCGATCA
The DNA here is from genome assembly GCA_044449085.1 of Gemmatimonadales bacterium. Lineage (GTDB taxonomy): Bacteria > Gemmatimonadota > Gemmatimonadetes > Gemmatimonadales > Gemmatimonadaceae > Fen-1231. The sequence goes on from JBIOHR010000055.1 coordinate 3,310, forward strand.
GCGTGCGGATCCCACAGTTGCCGAGCGCCAGCACCGCCTCAACGGTCGTGTCGCCCGCACTGGAGAGGAGCGCGAGCGTCGGCACCCGCGGAAATGCGCGCACGACCGCGGCCATCTGCGCCGGTTCCTCCCGCACGCACCGCCCGACCGATACGATGACCGCACTGATGCGGCGCTCCTTCAGGTCGCGGAACACTTCGCTGATGTTGTTGCGGTGTATCGTCCGGTACAGGCCCACTCCGGCCGCGTCGACGCGCTGGCGTTCGACGGGCTCGATCATCGTGGACACTGGAGGGATGCGCCGGGCGCTGGACGTCGTCGTCATGGCCGCCTCTCGATGGTGGTGTGTCGTGCCGAACGGTGCGGGAGCATTCACACCGATCGTCACGCCGCCGTCACCGTCGGCGCCGCGCGGGGCCGCGCGCTGTCACCTCATGCACTCCGGCCGGCCACGGGATACTATTGAGAGAGAGGAATTCCCTCGGCCGGACGGTCGCGACGCAGTGGATCGATTTCTGCTTCGAGGAAAGTCCGGGCTCCATGGACAGGCTGCCAGGTAACGCCTGGGCACCGGTAACACGGTGACGGACAGTGCCACAGAAAACAGACCGCCCTCGCGAAAGCGTGGGTAAGGGTGAAAAGGTGGGGTAAGAGCCCACCGCGTTCGTGGCGACACGGATGGCACGGCAAACCCCAGCTGGAGCAAGGCCGAATAGGCGGCGAGAAGCAGTCCTCTTCGACAGAGACGCCGCGGGTAGGCCGCTAGAGAATGCGGGCGACCGCATTCCGAGAGAAATGACCGTCCGAAGTTTTCTTGCTTCGACAAAACCCGGCTTACAGGCCGAGGGAGTCCCCTCTCCGCACGATGCTGACGATGTACCGACGCGCCGTCCCCGCTGCCGTGAGCCTCGCTCTGCTCGCCGCATGCCGGAGCGGAACGATTCCAAATCAGGTGCTCACCAAACCGGCGCCGGTCCGCGCGGCGCTGCCGGTCGCGCGATCCACCACCGGACATTGGGCCTACCGCCCATCGACCGTGTTGCAGCGTTTCACGGTCGACCAGCACGCGGCGATCACCGTCGGCGTCGACTCGACGGCGCGCACCGATACGGTGTCCTCGCACGCGGAAGTCGCGTTCACCAACGTGCCGTCGACGCACGAGCTGAGCGGGACGGTCAGCGCGCTTCTCGTCGCCGGAGGCGGCCGCATCGCCGCGACGCCGCCGGGATTGCAGGTGCCGTTTCCTTTCCGCGCGACCTACCCTGGCGCAAACCTGCAGCTTCAGTTCGCTGCCCCGGCAGACGTCACACCGTGCTCATCGACCGCGCTGGCGGCAGTGCAGTCGCTGCGCGACCTGTGGTTTCAGGCACCCGACACACTTCGCGTCGGATCCACGTGGTCGGATTCGTCGTCGTACGTCACGTGCCGTGACGGCATCGCGCTGCGCGCGACGGTCCACCGGATGTTCCACGTCACGGCGTCCAAGGTGCGCGACGGACGCATGCTGCTCTCCATCACGCGCCTGTCGCGTACGCTGGTGGACGGACACGGTACGCAGTTTGGCGATTCGGTCACCGTGAGCGGCGCGGGAAACGGACAGCTCACGTACGACGTCGATCCGTCGAGCGGAGAGATCGCCTCGGCGAACGGGAGCGCGACGCTGGATTTTTCATTGCGCAGCAGCCAGCGCACCCAGATCGTGCGTCAGGTTGCCGACATACTGATCGGACGGCGCTAGTCGACCAGACGGAGCGGCATCAGCAGGCAGAGATACTTTGCGGGATCCGACCAGCCCTCGGGCTCGATCGTCGCCGCACGCTCGGGCGCCTTGAACGTCAGGCGGATTTCTTCCGTCGGCAGATACCGGAGGATCTCGAGCAGATATGCGGCATTGAACCCGATGTCGAGCGGATCCCCGTTGTAGCGAACGGGGAGCTCGTCCTGGGCTTCGCCAAGGTCCGGCGTGCTCACGCTGAATTTCAGCATTCCGGAATTGAACGAGAGACGGATGCGGTGCGTCTGGTCCGACGCCACGACGGACATGCGCTTGAGCGCGCCGGTGAGCGCGACCTTGTCGATGATTGCGTGCTTGTCGTTGTCGCGCGGAATCACCTGGTCATAGCTCGGGTACGGCCCCTCAATCAGGCGCGTATACACCGCGGTGAACGGGGAACGGAATCCGACGTGGTTTTCTCCCTGCGCAACTTCGAGCTCCTCCTCCGCGGGAAAGAGCCGGCGAATTTGCTCCAGCGCCTTGGGCGGAATGATCAGGTCGCTCGTCGGGGCCGACGCGGTCTTCACCGGAACGTCCATCTTCGCGAGGCGATGCCCGTTGGTCGCAACCATCCGCATGTGCTCCGGGCGCAGCTCCCAGAGTACGCCGTTGAGAATCGGCCGGCTTTCCTCGGTCGACGCGGCGAACGCCGTGTGTGCGATGAGCTTCTGCAAGTCCCCCGATGGAATTCGCAGCGCCTTCTCGAACTTCACCGCGGGAAAACTCGGAAACTCACTCTTTGGCAATCCGAGGAGCTTGAACTTCGACCGGCCACACTCGAGCGCAATGCGCTGATCGCCGGCAGCGGAGATTTTCACGGGCGCCGGTGGCAACTCACGTGCAATTTCAGAAAGCTTGCGAGCCGGAATTGTGATCGCACCTGCGGCCTCGACATCCGCAATGACCTCGGTGCTTACCGCGATGTCGAGATCGGTGCCTGAGATCCGGATTCCCTTCTCGGTGGTCTGCACGAGAAGGTTCGCCAGCACTGGGAGGGTCGTTTTGGACGGAACCGCCGAAGCGACGGCCGCCAGGCCCTCCTGCAGTTTTTCACGCGAGATGGTGAAACGCATTCCCTACCCGAGTCCAGGATGAGGAGGATGTGGATCCCGCGCCTTCTCTAACAGTTACTGGAATTGAATTACAAATCCGCAGTAGAAGTAGTAAGGCGTGGAAAGAGGAAAAGCAATACAAGTGGTTCTGTTGCTTGGACTTCTCAGCGCTCACCTGATGTGGAGCCGATGTGGGAACCGGGGGACTGGTGGTGTACAGCTCCGGCATGCGTTCAGCCGGGATGGGCGATTGTGGACTCAAGGTTCGTGGCGGAGACTTTCCCGCATCTTCTCCACACGGGACCGAAACACGGAATCCTCCTTCATCATCTCCGCGACGCGCTCGAGACTGTGAATGACCGTCGAGTGGTCGCGCCCGCCGAACGCCTGCCCGATCTCGACGAGCTGCATTCCCAGCAGCTCGCGCGACAGGAACATCGCGACCTGTCTTGGAACCGTGAGCATCTTCGTGCGGGTCTTTGACTGGAGACCCTCGATCGAGACCGACCACTCGTGTGCGACGCGCTGCTGAATGAACCGCATACGATCTTGTCGCGAGGACCGCGGCGGTGCAACATCATTTGCTTTCAGCTTGTCGCGAAGCGCTTCGCGCGCGAGGTCGACCGTGACGACGCGGTGCTTCAGGGAGGCGAAGGCGAGCAGCTTGATGATGGATCCTTCGAGCTCGCGCACATTTGCCTGGACATGATCGGCGATGAAGTGCAGCACGTCATCGGGGATCGTGTGTTCGAGGTGATCGACCTGCGCTTTCTGGCGCAGGATGGCGATGCGGTGTTCGAGGTCGGGCTGGGTGACGTCGGCGACCATTCCCCACTCGAAGCGACTGACGAGGCGTGCTTCGAGTCGCGGAATTTCGGACGGCGGGCGATCGCTCGTGAGGACGATCTGGCGTCCGGCCTCGTACACGGCGTTGAAGGTGTGAAAAAACTCCTCTTGTGTCGTTTCCTTGCCGCCGAGGAAGTGGACGTCGTCGACGAGGAGCAAGTCGGTTTCGCGGTAGCGTCGGCGGAAGTCGTGCATGGCTCGGCGCGCGATCGACGTGATGACGTCGTTCGTGAACTGCTCGGTGCTGATGTACATGACCCTGCAGGTGGGGTTTCTGCGCAGGATTTCGTGCGCAATGGCCTGCATGAGGTGAGTCTTGCCGAGGCCGGTCGCGCCGTAGATGAAGAGTGGGTTGTAGGTTTTGCCGGGCGCTTGGGATACGGCGGTGGCTGCGGCGGTGGCGAGCTCGTTGGAGCGTCCGATGACGAACTGGTCGAAAATATAGCGATCGTTGAGTATGCTTAGAATGACGTTATTATCATTTCTTGATGGCGTGATACTGGCGCCATTTTGAGGCACGAAAAGATCCATTTGAGAGCGCGACAAACGCTCCAACTGCACTTTGATCGCAATCTTTATAGGATGGCCAAAACACGGCGGCCCGTAACTTTCGAGTAGCGCGCTGTGCTTGTTTTCATTCCACTCGACCGACCACTGGTCGGGAGCGGTGAGGGTGAGATCTGTTCCTGAGAACTCCGCCGGCAGCAACGGCACCAGCCAGGTGTCAACGACATGTTCGGGAAGCTCGGTTCTCGCGCGGTCGAGAAGGCGAGACCAGGCTTCAGCTGCAGTGAGGGTCATTTCGTGCCGAACGAGTGTAACGCGTGTGGAAAAAGGCGGGGGCCGATACTACCTGTCGGATGTGGACAAGTCAACACTCGCGAGAGCAAACCAGTCACGGCGGGACTTGATGTATCTCCAACGCTCTACTACGTTTAGCGTTCTGTCGTACTACGCATTGACAAGCTTTTTTTGGAGTTGAAATGGGCAAGCCAACTTACCGTCCGCGAAACAAGCGTCGCGTTGCAACGCATGGCTTTCGTGCCCGGATGGAGACGAAGTGGGGAAGGGAGACGCTGAGCCGCCGTCGCAAGAAGGGGCGCAAGCGCTTGACCGTCAAACTCCCGTCGAAGTACGCAGGCATCTGACCATCGCCGCTTCCCGCGAGCCTTTCGGCTCACGCGGGAAAGCGCGCTCGAGGCTGTCCGCCTGCAAGGGAAGCGATTCCGAACCGCGCATCTCGAGGTTCGGTTCATCGCTTCCCTTCTGCGTCACCCCAGGGCGGGGATCATCGTGCCGAAGTATTCGCACTCCGCCGTCGATCGCAATCGCGTGAAACGCCGGCTGCGCGAAATCGTACGGATCGATGTGCTCCCCGCACTGCCGAACGTCGACATGGTCGTGCGCGCACTGCCTTCGGCGTACTCAGCTGGCGCAGGAGAACTGCGCGAACAGTGCGTCCGCGCGTGCGGCCGCATAACTGGGGTGCGATGATGCGCAGGCTTTTCATTCTCTTCGTTCGCGCGTACCAGACCGGTATCTCGCCACTGCTTCCACCGTCGTGCCGCTATTCTCCGTCCTGCTCCGCGTACGCGATCGAGGCGCTCGAGAAGCACGGTGCGATGCGGGGCGGATGGCTGGCGATCCGCCGCATATGCAGATGTCATCCATTTCGGCCCGGCGGATTTGATCCTGTTCCCTAACTTTCGCGTATCCCGCTGATGGACAAGCGTCTACCGCTCGCCGCTGCACTGATCATCGTGGTGCTGTTCGGCGTGCCGCTCCTCTTTCCGCATCCGCCGGTCCCGCCAAGGCCGGCGAACGCGGATTCCGTCAGCCACGTCACCACGCCGGCTCCGGACGTCGCTGCCCCGCACACGGTCCCCGTAGCACCGGCGCCCGTCGCACACGCAACGGCGCTGCCGACCGCCAGGCCCGACACGATCGTGGAGCGGAGCGCGGTCACGACGACCTGGTTCAGCTCGATCGGCGCCGCACCGCTCGCCGTTCAAATCGACAGCTTCACCGCGCTGAACGGAAAGGGCGGGAAAGTCATGCTCAAGCACGGGCAGGAACCCCTGCTCAGGTTCCGCGTCATCACGCCGACGGACACGATCGCGCTCGACCGGATGGCGTTCACGGCGACGAAGACCGCCGGTGCGAACGGTGCGAGCGTCCTCTCGTTCACGGGCTCGAACGGGAAAGAGCAGGCGACGATCCGCTACAACTTCGTCACCGACAACTACCTCTCGACGATTTCATTCGACGTGACCGGCGCCGCGTCGCCGGCTTTCCTTCTCGTCGACATGCCCGGGGGGTTCGACACGCAGGAGGCGGACACGGTCGGCGACCTGCGCGCCCTCGCGTACTCGGTGAAGCCGGTCACGCAGAGTGCGCGCGGTACGCCCTTCACCAAGCTCGACTCCGGCGAAAAGAAACTCGAACCCGGCCCGCTCACGTGGGTTGTGGCGAAGAACAAGTATTTCCTCGTGGGCCTGTTGCAGCCGGTCGGCGGCAAGCCGTTCGCCGAGGCGCATCTCGAGGGGGGCGCGCGCACGCGCAAGCAGGCGACCAATGCGTCCGCCACCGCCGTGATGGCGCTCGACAGCGGGCACGCGACGTTCCAGATGTACGCAGGCCCGCAGTCGTGGAAACGCCTGCGCGCCATTGGCCGCGAGTTCGAGACGGTCAACCCATACGGCGGGTGGCTCCAGCCCGTGGTGCAGCCGTTCTCGACGATCGTGATGGCGACGCTACTCTGGATGAAGAAGACACTGAACTTCAGCTACGGCTGGGTGCTCGTGATCTTCGGCATCTCCGTCCGGCTGCTGATGTGGCCGCTCAACCAGGGCGCCATGCGCACGAGCATCAAGATGCAGCGCATCCAGCCCGAGCTCACGGAAGCGCAGAAGAAGTACAAGAGCGATCCGGCCAAGCAGCAGGCGGAGATCATGCGCGTGTACAAGGAACACGGGATGAGTCCGTTCAGCGCGTTCTCGGGATGCCTGCCGATGCTGATCCCGATGCCCGTCTTCTTCGCGCTGTTCTTCGTGTTCCAGAACACGATCGAATTCCGCAACGTGCCGTTTCTCTGGATGCACGACATCTCGCTGCACGACCCGTACTACATCCTGCCGATCCTGATGGGCCTGTCCATGCTGCTCGTCTCGTGGATCGGCATGCGCAACTCGCCGCCGAACCCGCAGGCGAAGATGATGATGTACCTGATGCCGGGAATGTTCGTGCTGTTCCTGTTCAACACGGCGGCGGGACTCAGCATCTACTACCTCACGCAGAACATCGCCTCGCTCCCACAGCAGTGGCTCATCGCGAATGAGCGGGCGAAAGCGAAACAGAGCGGCTGACGACCCCGCTCGCGCGCCGCGCGTGCGCGAGGACACGATCGTGGCGGTCGCGACCGCCACGGGCCGCGCTGCGATCGCCGTGGTGCGGGTAAGCGGGCGCGACGCACTCGGGATCTGCCGGCGCGTGATCGATCCGGCCGCGCCCTGGCCACCGGCGCCGCGCCATGCGACGCGGTGCCGCATCCACGAAGCGGACGACCCCGCGGCGCCGCTCGACGACGGGCTCGTCACCCTCTTCCCCGCCCCGCATTCGTACACCGGCGAAACCGTCATCGAGTTCGGAGTGCACGGCGGCGTGTATGTCCCCGTCGCGGTGATGGCCGCGATCGTGCGCGCGGGCGCCCGCCCCGCCGAGCCCGGCGAGTTCACGGAACGCGCGGTCCTTGCCGGCAAGCTCGACCTGCTGCGCGCGGAGGCGATCGGCGACCTGATCGACGCGCGAACGCGCGCGATGCACCGGACGGCGCTGCAGCAGCTTTCCGGCTCCCTGTCGCGCCACCTCGACTCGCTCAGGGCCGGCGTGATCGAGGTCGAGGCGCTGCTCGCCTACGACGTTGACTTTCCGGGCGAAGACGACGGTGAGCTGCCCCGCCGGCGCGTGCTCGACGCATGCGATGTGACGCTCGCGGCGCTGGACGCGCTGCTGGCGACCGCGCCGGCGGCCGCGCTTGCGCGCGACGGCGTGACCGTGGTGCTGGCCGGTCCGCCGAACGCAGGGAAGTCGTCGCTGCTGAACGCGCTGGTGGGCGAGTCGCGCGTGATCGTCAGCGACGCGCCGGGCACGACCCGCGACGCGGTGGACGTGCTGCTCGAGCACGATCCGTGGCCGCTGCGCCTGGTCGACACCGCGGGGCTGCGCGACGGCGCGGATCCGGTGGAGCGCCTCGGGATCGAGGTGAGCGCGCAATGGCTGGCCCGTGCCGACGTGGTGGTGGCGTGCGCCGAGACCGGCGCGTCGCTCGCGGAGGCGATGGCGGCCGTCGCGCGGCTGTCCGCCGCGCCCATCGTCGGCGCGCTCACGAAGTGCGATTTAGTATCACATGGCGACAATATTCCGGGCACGGAGCCCGGTGTCGTCGCCGTCAGCGCGGCGCGCGGCACCGGACTCACCGCGCTGCTCGCGTCGGTGACGAACGCCGCGCTCGCCGCCGCCCCGCTCCCCGGCGCGGAGACGCCGGTGATCACACGCGCGCGCCACCGGACGGCGCTCGACCGCGCGCGCGGGGAGCTCGTGGCGTTTCGGGAGGCGTGGAGCGCCGGCGCCCTGCCGGCGCCCGTGGCCGCGGTTCACGTGCGCGCGGCGGCCGCGGCGCTCGACGGGCTGATCGGCACCGTCGACGTGGACGACGTGCTCGCCCGCGTGTTCTCCAGCTTCTGCGTGGGCAAGTAGCCGGCCCCGCTCCGCCGGCTGCCGCGCGCGTCAGGCCGTGCGCGCCGCCGTGTCGGAGAGCGAAACGATCTCGCGCGCGGACGCGCGCAGCGCCCACGGGAGCCCGCGCTCCGCGATGGCCTCCTCGACCATCCGCGCGCCGAGGAAATATCCGGAGCGTTCCGGCAGGATGTAGCGCTGCACGGTGCGCGACTCGTCACTCATGCCACCCGACAGGTAGCGCAACCGCAGGCCCAGGCCGGCGCGATCGAGATCGTCCGCGACGGCGCGCGTGAGCACGGCTTCGAGTTCGCGGATGCGCGCGTACTGTTTGCGCGCATAGCCGAAATACTCCCACGGCGCGTGCCCCGGGCTGAACTGCCGCGACGCCTGGACGGCGAGCCCTTCATTGACCAGATGCTCGCGCAGCGTCGCGCCGCGCCCGGTCTCCCAGTACGAGTAGTAGTCCCCCGCCTCCGCGACGAGCTGGTGCATCTCGCTCCGGCTCTGCGGCGACGTGTACCGGACGCAGTGCGCAATCTCGTGCGCGAGCCACATCGGGATCAGCTCGGGGTCGAGACCGAGCCCGCGCGTGGAACTGTTCGCGACGCTGGTGAAATGCTCGAGGCAAACAAACGCGACGCCACGGCCGCCGACCACCATCTCGCCGGCGTTCGCCGCGCCCACGCCGACCATCAGCACGACGTCGATGCCGCTGTCGACCTCGAACAGACGTGCGCACTGTTCCTCGGCGTCACGCGCGAGCGCGAGCACATCGATGCGCTCGAGCATCGCACGCAGGTCGCTGCGGTCCGCGCGCACCGCGTCGCGCACGACTTCCTGGAAGTGCGGACCGGCGGGCTCGATTACATAGTTGTGCCAGTACGCCTCGAGCAGCGGCCGGTGCGTGTCGAAGTACCGGTGGTATGCCGCGGATGGGTCCGTGCTTTGCAGTACCGCGAAGAAATCGGGCAGCAGATTGATCAGCATGAACCGGAGGCGATTTCCTGTGCGCGCGGGATGCGACGACGGGACTGCGCGAAGACGACGCAACCGCGCGGAATGTACTGGTACACGTGTTTGCGAACAAGAGCACGTGAATGCAGGCCAGAATGTGGATGATTGCGATGTGGCGCGCTTCTGTCGCTGATACCGCCACCGAATTCGTTACAGGCGGAGGGTCAGCGCGTACCGAATAGGCGGTCGCCCGCGTCGCCGAGTCCGGGGAGGATGTACCCGCGCTCGTTCAGCTCGCGGTCGAGCGCCGCGCAGAGGATCGGAACATCCGGATGCTCGTCGCATACACGCGCGGCGCCCTCGGGCGCCGCGACGATGCAGAGAAAACGAATTCGCGTCGCGCCGGCGCGCTTGAGCGAGCGGATTGCCGCGACCGCGCTCCCGCCCGTCGCCAGCATGGGGTCGAGCAGCAGGAAGTCCCGCTCCCCCGCGTCGGCCGGCACCTTGAAATAGTAGTCGACCGGCTTGAGCGTTTCGTGATCACGGTAGAGGCCGATGTGGCCGACGCGCGCCGCCGGCACGAGCTTGAGAATCCCCTCGACCATGCCGAGCCCCGCGCGCAGGATAGGCACGAGCGTCAGTTTCTTGCCGCTCACGCGCTGCGCGGTCATGCGCTCGAGCGGCGTGTCGACGTCCACCGGCTCCAGTGTCAGGTCGCTCGTCGCCTCGTAGGCCATGAGCATCGCGATCTCGTCGACGAGTTCCTTGAAGATCTTCGTCGGCGTTCGCCGGTCGCGCAGTATGCTAAGCTTATGCTGCACGAGCGGGTGCCGGACGATCGACAACCCGGGAATGGAAGGGGTGGTGGTCATGCTGCTGATACTACTATTTTCGCCTTCATGAAAGAATACCAGGCAGTCATCCTGAAGCTGACACAGCGCACGCGCGAGGACGAAGACGCGCTGACCGACCTGCTGAACGAGCGGAGCCGCGGCGGCTGGGAACCCGCGATGATGTCCCAGGACGAACAGCGGCTTACCGTCGTGTTCTCGAGACGCGGAGAACCGTCGCGCTGACGCGGCGGTGTCCCGCATGAACGAAGTCGTTTTCCACGGCGCGGCCCGCGAAGTCACGGGCTCGTGCCACATCCTGCACGTGAACGGCCGCACGGTGCTGCTCGACTGCGGCCTGTTCCAGGGCCGGCGGGCGGACGTGCACGCAAAAAACCGCGCGCTGCCGGCCGGCATCGCGAACATCGACGCGGTCGTGCTCTCCCACGCCCACATCGATCACGCGGGACGCCTCCCCTTCCTGGTGCACGAAGGCTATGCGAAGACGATCCACGCCACGCCGGCGACGATCGATCTCTCCGAGGCGATGCTCGCCGATTCCGCGCACATCCAGGAGCAGGACGCGGAGTTTCTCTCCCGCCACCACAAGGCGCACGCCGATCCGCTGTACGCCACGCGCGACGCGGTGCGCACGATCGAACTGATGAAGGGCGCCCGGTACAACGAGCCGTTCGAGCCCGTGCCCGGCATGAAGGTGACGTTTGTCGACGCCGGGCACATCCTCGGCTCCGCGTCGGTGATCGTCGATCTCGCCGACGGCGGCGCCACGCGGCGCCTGGTCTTCAGCGGCGACATCGGCCGCAAGGGGCTTCCGATCATCCGCGACCCGGTGCCGCCCACCGGCGCGCACACCGTCATCATGGAGAGCACGTACGGCAACCGGGATCACGCGAGTGTTGCCGGAGCGAAGGATGAACTCGCCCGCGTCGTGCGCGAGACCGCCGCACGCGGCGGGCGCGTACTGATCCCGGCATTCGCCGTGGGCCGGACGCAGGAAATCGTTCTGGCACTGCACGAACTTGCTGAGGCGGGGTCCATTCCGCGCATCCCGGTGTACATCGACAGCCCGCTCGCGACAAAAGCCACCGCCGTGTTCGACGCGCACCGCGAACTCTACGACGACTCCGAGGCGTTCGTGCGCGCCCACAAGGAGGGCGCCGACACGCTGTTCAAGTTTCCGAACGTGAAATTCACGCAGAGCGTCGAGGAATCGAAGGCGCTCAACACCGTGCGCGGTCCGATCGTGATCATCGCCGCATCCGGCATGGCGGAGTCCGGACGCATTCTCCATCACCTCGCCAGCGGCGCGCCGGATCCGCGCAACACGATCCTCGTCGTCGGCTTCATGGCGGAGGGCACGCTGGGCCGGAAGATCGTCGAGAAACAACCGACGCTCAGGGTGTACGGGGACGATGTGCCCCTGCGCGCCCGCGTCGAGATCATCAATGGATACAGCGCGCACGCCGACCGCACGGAACTCCGCGGGTGGATCGATTCGGTTCGCGCGCAGTCGCCGTCACTCGACACGGTCTGGCTCGTGCACGGTGAGCCCGCCGCACAAGACGCGTTCGCCGCAACGCTCACCGCCGGCGGTTATCGCGTGCACTGTCCGGTGCCCGGGGCGACCGCCACACTCTGACACCGCCCGCCGCGGTTCCGCCCGCACTTCCGCGCGCAAACTGCCGGCATAGCTTGCGCTGATGCTGCGGCCGACGCGTCCATTTTACCGGCGGCGACGGGTGATCCTCGGAGCCGTTGCCGGGCTCGCGATCCTCTGGCTCGCGTCGATGGCCGCAGTGCTCACCTGGGCACTCGAAGACGACGCACGGAAAGCAGACGCGATCGTGGTGATGGGCGCCGCGCAATACAAGGGAAAGCCGTCGCCCGTCCTCCGCATGCGCCTCGACCACGCGCTGGCGCTGTGGCAGCGCGGCCTCGCATCGCGTTTGGTGCTCACCGGCGGCATCGGCGAGGGCGACACGGTCTCTGAAGCCGAAGTGAGCCGTGCGTACGTCATGGCTCACGGCGTGCCGGACAGCGCGATCCTCCTCGAGAACGACGGCCGGACGTCGGCCCAGTCTCTTCGCGCCGCGGCGGACCTGCTGCACGAACAAGAGCTCCGAACGGCGATCGTCGTCAGCGATCCGTTTCACATGCTGCGCCTCGAGATCCTGGGACGGCGGTACGGGATTGATCCCTATACGTCGCCGGCCCTTCCGGGGCCCGGCGCGCCGCACCTGCTGCGTCGCTGGGGGAATCTCATGGCGGAGTCGATCAAGGCGCCCCTCGCCATCTTTGTGGACTGGTAATGTCGTGCATTGGCAGGCCGTACGCGCCGCCGCTTACATTTCCTTAAATGCCGATACCAGTCGAGACTTATCGCCTCCCGAACGGACTGTTCGTCACGCTCTCGGAAGATCACTCGGCGCCGATCGTCGCGGTGAACCTCTGGTATCATGTGGGCTCGGCGAACGAGCGCGAGGGCCGCACCGGATTCGCGCACCTGTTCGAGCACATGCTTTTTCAGGGATCCGAGCACGTCGGCGCGAACGAACACTTCGAGCTCGTCCAGCGGGCAGGCGGGACGCTCAACGGATCCACATGGCTCGATCGCACGAATTACTTCGAGACGGTGCCGTCGAACGAACTCGCGATGGCGCTCTGGCTCGAGGCGGACCGGATGGGCGCGCTGCTGCCGGCCATGACGCAGCAGAAACTCGACACGCAGCGCGACGTCGTCATGAACGAGCGGCGCTGGTCGGTGGACAACCAGCCGTACGGAACCTGGTGGGAAAGGCTCCCGGCGCTCGCGTTCCCTCCCACTCATCCGTTCCATCATTCGCTGATCGGCTCGTTCGAAGACCTTGCCGCCGCGAGTCTCGCCGACATCGAACAGTTCTTCCGCACGTACTATACACCCGACAACGCCGTGCTCACGATCGCCGGGGATTTCGATCCGGCCGCAGCGCGTGAACTCGTGCAGAAGTACTTCGGCCCGATTCCGCCGGGCGCGGGAAAGCCGCCACTCGCGCCAATGGCCGTGCCGGCAAAGTTCGGAGGCTGGCGCCGCGAAGTGGTGGAGGACGACGTCATGCTGCCGCGACTGTACCTCGCATTCCGGATTCCGCCGTTCGGCACGGACGGCTACTACGCCGCGAGCGTGTGCGGAGCGGTGCTCGGCATGCGGCGCGGAAGCCGCCTCCACCGCACCCTCGTGCGCGAACAGGAGACCGCCTCCGAGGCAAGCGCGTTCACCTTCGACCTCAGCAAGGGATCCGACCTGCTCATCGTGGATGTGACCGCGCGCCCAGGCGTGAGCGTCGAACTGCTCGAAGCGGCCACTGTCGCGCAGATCGATGCCATCCGTCGCGATGGCGTGACAGCCGCGGAGGTGGAGCGGGCGGTTGCGCTTATCGAGACCGACTTCGTTTCCGCGATGCAGTCCGCGGCGGACCGTGCG
>JBIOHR010000056.1:0-16961 GCA_044449085.1 Gemmatimonadales bacterium
CTGCAGTTCCCGGTTAGCTTTCGGACTACTCCAATCCGGACACCTCGTGTCGTTCAGTGCCCTCCAGCTCGACCCCAGTCTCCACAAAGCCCTCAAGGAACTCGGCTACACCCGCCCCACTCCCATCCAGGCGGATTCCATCCCGCCCGCGCTCGAAGGTCGTGACGTCCTCGCATGCGCGATGACCGGCAGCGGCAAGACCGCCGCGTTCGTCCTTCCAATCCTTCACAAGCTCATTGATCGCCCGCGCGGCACGACGCGTGCGCTCGTCCTCACGCCCACGCGCGAGCTCGCGGCGCAGATCCTCGCGAGCATCAACGACCTGGCGATCCACACTCCGCTCACCGGTGCGGCCGTCTTTGGCGGCGTTGGCATGGGACCGCAGGAACACGCATTTCGGAGCGGGGTTGATATCATCGTCGCCACGCCCGGGCGGCTCCTCGACCACTTTCGTTCACCGTATGCGAAGCTTGCCGGTCTCGAGTACCTCGTCCTCGACGAAGCCGATCGTATGCTCGACATGGGCTTCCTGCCGGACATTCGCCGCGTGATCAAGCACCTCCCGCCGAAGCGTCAGACGCTCTTCTTCTCGGCGACGATGCCCCCGCCGATCGCGGCGCTCACGCGCGAGATGCTGCACGACCCCGTCACGCTGAACGTCGAGCGCGAAGCCAAGCCGGCCGTCGGGATCACGCAGGCCGTGTACCCGGTGGCGCAGGATCTCAAGTCGGCGCTGCTGCTCGCGCTCCTCTCGCGCGGCGACATGAAGGAAGCGCTCGTGTTCACCCGCACCAAGCACCGCGCGAACCGCATTGCCGAGTATCTCGTGAAGCACGGGATCAAGGCGGAACGGATCCATGGCAACCGCTCGCAGTCGGCACGCACGGCGGCGCTCGCGGGGTTCAAGGATGGCACGTATCGCGTGCTTGTCGCCACCGATATCGCCGCGCGCGGCATCGACGTGGAAGCGCTTGGTCACGTCGTGAACCTCGATGTCCCCGCCGCGCCCGAGGACTACATCCATCGCGTCGGCCGTACCGCGCGCGCGGAACTGAAGGGCGACGCCTTCACGTTCGTCGCGCCCGACGAAGAGGCGGACCTGCGCAACATCGAGCGCGCGATCGGTCGGCGGCTTCCGCGCGTGACGGTGCCGGACTTCAACTACAACGCCAAGCCGGAGGGGAAACTCGAGATTCCCCTCGCCGAACGGCTCGCCAAGCATCGCGCGATGAAATCGGCGGACCGGCTTCGCGCCGCCGAGAACGCGCGCCGCCGCGGCGGTCCGCCGCCGCAGGGCGGCGGCAACCGCGGCAGTGGCGGAGGACGCGGCGGGCGCGCCGGCGGCGGCCGGGCGCGCTGAGGGGATTATCCCTGGGCGGATGGCCCCGTCAATGACCGTTTCGACGCATCGTCGACTCGTGCAGCTCGCGCTCGCCGCCGCGCTCGTCACCGCGCTCGTCACCGCGTTCGGTGCGCTCGCGCCGGCTTCCGCGCGGGCGCAGGGCGCTCTTCCCCCGGTGCCCAGGGATTTCGCGTCGCTGATCGGCGCCGTCGACGACAGCATCCGCGGCGGCCGCCTCGTCGGCGCCGTCGTGACGGTCGTCGGCACCGAGCGGCGTGGCGTGACCGACGCCAACGGCATCTTCCAGATCGACAGCATTCCTCCGGGCCCGCACGAGATCGCGGTGACACATCCGCTCCTCGACACGCTCGGACTGCGCGTGCAATCCGCTCCGTTCGTGCTCGCGGCCGGACGGCGCGACGCGGTCGGCGCGCGCACGCCGACGTTCGAGGAGGTGCGCGCCAAGGCGTGCTCGCGCGCGGCGCTCATGAGCGGGCCAGCGATTCTCGTTGGCCGAGTGCTGCAGGCCGACAGTGACCAGCCCGCGGGCGGGGGCAGCGTTTCGCTTGTGTACAAGGACGTGTCACAGAAGGACGCCGTCGAGAAAGTCCGCACCGGACGCGTCGCGCAGAACGGCGCGTTCGCGATCTGCGGCCTCCCCGGTACGATCACGGGGAACCTCCAGGCTACATTCAGCGGCGTTACGACGGCCGACGTACCGGTCACCACGAAGGACGAGTCGATCTCCACGGCGATTCTCATCGTGGGCGGAACCGGGCCCGGGCGGGCCGTGCTGACCGGCGTGGTGACGGCACGCGGCGGGGCGCCGGTCGCGGGTGCCCAGGTCACCGTGGCCGGCACGACCAACATCGCCGAGACATCCGCGAGCGGCACTTTCACGCTCGCCGGCCTTCCGTCCGGGACGCAGGAAGCCGTGGTTCGCAAGCTGGGGTTCGCCAAGGTGTCGCAGATCGTGCACCTCGCGTCCGCGACGCCGACCACGCTCAAAGTCATGCTCGACCCGGCGACCGTGCTCGGCACCGTTCACATCGTGGGGCAGATGGAAACCGGTCTCACGAAGATCGGGTTCCTGGCGCGCAAGCAGCTCGGGCGCGGCTGGTACCTGACGCCCGAACAAATCGCCGAAAAGAATCCCCAGCGCACCACCGACCTGTTCCGCCTCGCTGCCGGGATGAACATGATCTCCGGCCGCGGCGGCGAGTACCTGACGTCCACGTCTTCGATCGGCTCGACGTCGGACGGGTGCATCAACATCTTCATCGATCGTTCGCGGTTCGACCAATTCCAGCCCGGCGACGTGGACGACGCCATTCCCACAGCCGATCTCGGCGCGATCGAATACTATCAGCGGCCTTCGGACGTTCCGACCGAGTTCAACGTTCCGGGAAAGTCGTGCGCGACGCTCGTCGTGTGGACCAAGACCATGCTCACGACGATCAAAGGTCCCTGATCGCTCCTGCGCGTCCGTTCGCATGGAGCGCGAGAAGGGCCGCGGTAAACAGGAGCACCGCGCCGGCCTGGTGTGCCACGCCGAGGCCCGTCGGTACCGCGAGCAGGAGCGTAGAGATGCCGAGCGTCACCTGGAGCAGCGCCGCGGCAAGGACGAACCGCGACGCGCGCAGCAGCCGCGCGTTCTTCGTATTCCTCGCCCGGTACCACACCCACACGGCGAGCGCAAACGTCGTCGTGGCGATCAGGCGGTGGTTGAATTGTACCGCGGCGGGGTTCTCGAACAGATTGCGCCACCACGGCGTGAGGACGCCATACTCGGCCGGTACGAGGCCGTTCCCCATCATCGGGAAGGTGTTGTAGATCTTGCCCGCATGCAGTCCGGCGACGAATGCACCGCTCGCCGCCGTGAACGGCACCATCAGCGCGAGCGCCGCGACGCCGGCGTCCAGCGCGCGGTCGTGCACGGCGCGTGTGGCGCGCGGGGCGATGAGTTCCGCGGCGGTCCACACGGTGAAGGCGTAGAGGGCCAGCGCGGTGACGAGGTGCGCGGCGAGGCGGTACTGGCTCACGCTCGTGCGCCCACTCAGGCCGCTCTCGACCATCCACCAGCCGAGCGCGCCCTGCGCTCCGAGCAGCGCGAGCAGCCCGACGAGGCGCGGCCAAAGCTCTCGCGGCAGTTTTCTCCGCACACCGAACCAGAGCAGGGGAAGCGCGAGCGCGACGCCGAGCAACCGCGCCCACAAGCGGTGTACGTACTCCCAGAGAAAGATGTTCTTGAACTCGGCGAGCGTCATGCCGCGGTTCAGCAGCTGGTATTGCGGAATCTGCCGGTACTTCGCGAACTCCGCCGCCCACGCGCTGTCGCCGAGCGGCGGGATCACGCCGGAAACCGGCTGCCACTCGGTGATCGAGAGCCCGCTCTCTGTGAGGCGCGTCGCCCCGCCGATCGGAATGAGGAGCGCGATCATCAGGGCCCACAGCGCCAGCCATCGGCCGACCGCCCGCGAGCCGTCGTTCGTCATCATGGAATTTCGCCGGACAGGATAGTCGCGAGTTTCTTCGTATCAATGTTGCCGCCGGAAATTACGCAGACGACCCGGCGCGCGCCGGTGTCGTGCGCGAGGGCGGCCGCCGCCGATGCGGCGCCGGCGCCCTCCGCCACGACCCGCGCGCGCTCCACCAGCAGCCGGACCGCGGCGGCCACCTGACCGAGCGAGGCCGTGAGCGATCCAGCGAGCACGGACGACGCCAGCGGCCACATCTCCTCGAGGACGCTCTTGCCGCCAATGCCGTCGACGAAGCTCGCCGTATAGTCGACGCCCACCGGCCGGCCGGCCGCGAGCGATGCCGCGAACGGTGCGCGTCCCTCGAGTTCCGCGGCGTACACCGGCAGTTCAGGGCGAATTGCATGCGCCGCGCACGCAACGCCGCACGCAAAGCCGCCGCTGCCGTACGGAACGATGATCGCGTCCGCGTCGGGGAGGTCCTCGAGGATCTCCAGGCCGGCCGTTCCGTTCCCGGCGATCACCATACGGTCCGCGCCAGGATGGATGAACGTCCCGCGCTCGCCGGGCACGGTGTGCTCGAGGATCGCCTTCCACCACTCGCCGAACGGGATCAGGCGCACGGTGGCGCCGAGCCGCTCGATCGCCTCGATTTTCGTGCGCGGAGCGTGGTCCGGCGCGACGACGCGGCACGACACGCCGAGTTCGCGCGCGGCCCACGCCACGCCCTGCGCCATGTTTCCCGCGCTCGGGGTATAAACGCCGGCCGCCAGCTGTGCTGGGCTGAGCGCCCGCATGGCGTTGAGCGCGCCGCGCAGCTTGAACGAACCGATCGGCTGGAGTGTCTCCAGTTTGAGGTAGATCTCGCCGGGCGCGTCCACCCGCAGGCGGATGAGCGGCGTACGCATGACTCCGCCCGCAATGCGCGCGCGCGCCGCCTGAAGCTCGGGGAGGGTGATCGGGGCGATTGGTGGGCGCACGGAGGCCTGTGGCTGTCAAGAGTTGGAAAACGGAATCGTTTCGCGGAGGGACTCAACAAACAGGCTCCCGCGAGTGTTAATAGATGGCGGGGCGGGGGTCACGCACCACCCCCGCCACTCTCCCAATTTCATCCTTGTGATGGCGAATCCGCTCGGCGCGCTGTTCGCGTTCTTCTTCAAGTACCGGCCGGCGGTCTTCCAGCAGGGGGACTTCGCGTTCGGCGCCCCGGCGCCAACCGCGATCCTGCTTCTCGTTGCGGCGGCCGTCGCGATCCCGGCCGTGCTCAGTTACCGTCGTGTGCGCGCGAAGAGTTCGCCGCGCGACCGGGCGGTGCTTCGCGCCCTCCGCGTTGCGGTGCTCGTCGTGCTGGTCGTCTGCCTGATGCGGCCGATGCTGGTGCTCAACGCGGCGGTGCCGCAGCGGAACTTCGTCGGCGTGCTCATCGACGACTCGCGCAGCATGCAGATCGCGGATCGCGGCGGGCGCACGCGGGCGGACTGGATCCGCGACTCCGTCACCTCGCGGAACAGCGCGCTCATTGCCGCGCTGCGCCAGCGGTTTCAGGTGAAGCTCTTCCACTTCGGCGCGACCGCCGCGAGGATGGACGACACGACGTCGCTGCGCTTCGACGCGAACGAGACGAGGCTTGGCGACGCGCTGGAGGGCGCGCGCCGCGAGCTGGAGATGGTGCCGCTCTCCGGACTGGTGATGCTCACCGACGGCGCCGACAACTCGCGGTCGCCGATGGCGGATGAACTGCTCTCGCTTCGCGGCAGGCAGATTCCGGTGTTCGCGGTGGGCATCGGATCAGAGCGGTTTGCGCGCGACATAGAGGTCCGGCGAGTGGAAACCGCGAGCAGCGTGCTCAAGGGAAGCACGCTCGTGGCCGATGTGCTCGTGCGTCAGCGCGGCTTTGGCGGCGCGAAGGTGCCGCTGATGGTGGAGGACGACGGGCAGCTGATCGGACAGTCCGACATCACGCTGCCGCCTGACGGCGACGTCGCGCCGGTGCGCGTCGAGGTGAAAATGGCCACCGCCGGTGCGCGCGTGCTCACGTTCCGCGTTCCGCTGCAGCCGGGGGAGCAGGTCACGCAGAACAACGCGCAGCAGGCGCTCGTGCGCGTGCGGAACGCGCGGGAGAAAATCCTGTACGTCGAAGG
Organism: Gemmatimonadales bacterium; assembly: GCA_044449085.1. Lineage (GTDB taxonomy): Bacteria > Gemmatimonadota > Gemmatimonadetes > Gemmatimonadales > Gemmatimonadaceae > Fen-1231. Next base: position 5,961 of record JBIOHR010000056.1, read on the forward strand.
CGAACCGCGCTACGAGATGCGCTTCGTGCGCGCCGCGGTGGAGGCGGATTCGAACCTCCAGCTCGTCGCGCTGCAGCGCACGGCCGACCGCAAGTTCCTCCGGCTCAACGTCGACGGGCCCCAGGAACTCGCCTCGGGATTCCCCACCACGCGCACCGAGCTCTACGGCTACCGCGCGATCATCATTGGCAGCGTCGAGGCGAGCTTCTTCACGCACGCGCAGCTCGTGATGCTCGCCGATTTCGTGAGCGTGCGCGGCGGCGGCCTGCTGTTGCTCGGCGGGCGCCGTTCGTTCTCCGAGGGCGGCTACGCCGGCACCCCACTGGCGGACGTCATGCCGGTGGTGGTGCAGGGAAACGCGACCGGCGACAGCGTGTCGTTCCTCGCGGACCTCACCGCGACGCTGACACCGGGCGGCGCCTCGCACGCGGTGACACAGGTCGCGGGAACGGAGGCGAAGTCCGCGGAGCGGTGGCGGACGCTTCCGGCCGTGACGTCCGTGAACAGGATGCGCGGCGTGAAGCCGGGCGCCGTGACGCTGATTCAGGGAACGGTCCCGAAGGGCGGCCGCGCCGGTGTCCCGGGCGGTGAACAGCTCCGCGCCTACGAGCAGCCTCTGCTCGTATACCAGCGCTACGGCCGCGGAGTCTCGGTGGCGATGCCGATTCAGGATTCCTGGACGTGGGCGTTCGGCGCGGACATCCCCGTTGGTGATCCGACCTTTCCCACGTTCTGGCGGCAGCTCCTCCGTTTTCTCACCTCCGACGTGCCCGGGCGCGTGGCGGTGCGTCTCGGCGCCGACCAGGTGAATCCCGGCGTCGCGGTGCCGCTCGAGGCGGCCGTGGTGGACAGCGCGTACTTCAGCGTGAACGATGCGCAGGTTGTGGCGCACGTCGCCGGACCTGTGGGCGCCGTGCGCGACGTGCCCCTGGAATGGGCCGTCGACCGTGACGGCGAGTACCGTGGCACGTTCACGCCCGATCAGCCGGGGATCTACACCGTTCGTGTCGAGGCCAGGTCGCGCGATGGCAGCGTTGCGTCCGACTCTGCGTTCGTGCGCGTGGCCGATCTCAACGCCGAGTACGTCGACGCGGAGATGCGTGCCGCGCTGCTGCAGCGTCTTGCGCGCGAGACCGGCGGCCGATTCTATACCCCCGCGACGGTCTCGACGCTCGCCGAGGATCTCGCGATGAGCAAGCGCGGCGTGACGGTGGCGAACGAGATGGACTTGTGGGACATGCCGGCGAATTTCCTGTTGTTGGTGGTGCTCCTCTCCGCGGAATGGGGATATCGCAAGCTGCGGGGCCTCGCGTGAACCCCTCACGATTCCGGCCCGCTGTGCTCTGCGCGACCGTCGTGGCGCTCGCGCTGACTTCGCGCCCGGCGACGCTCGGCGCGCAGACGCATGTCGTCATCGTCAGCGGACTCGGCGGCGAGGCGAAGTACAGCGCTGAGTTTGGTGCGGAGGCGAGCGGGCTCGCCGCCGCGCTGCACGACCGCTTCGGTGTTCCGGACTCGAACATCGTCTGGTTCGGCGAAGACAGCATCAGCCGCGCGCCGCACTTCCGCGGCCAAGCCACCAAGGCGAATGTCGAGAAGGCGATCCTGGCGATCGCCGCGAAGTCGGCACCGGCGTCGCAGTTCGTCCTCGTGCTCATCGGGCACGGCGCGGGCGAAGGGGCCGACACGCGGATCAGCATTCCCGGACCGGACCTCGACGCAGCGGACTTCGCGCGGCTTCTTTCGGCATTTCCCGTCCAGCGCGTCGCGTTCATCAACCTCACCAGCGCCAGTGGCGACATGATCCCGGTCGTCGCCGGCGCGAACCGCGTCGTCATAACGGCGACGAAAACGGCGCTCGAACGGAACGAGTCGCACTTCGGCCAGCACTTCGTTGAAGCGTTCACCAAGGACGGCGCCGACGCGGACAAGGACGGCCGCGTCTCGCTGCTGGAGGCCTTTCGCTTCGCTGCGCTCGAGACGAAGCGCTTTTACGACAACGCGAGCCTCCTGCAGACCGAGCACCCCCAGCTCGCCGACGGCGGCGCGAAGGAGGGCACGGGTGATCCGACGGGCCGCACCGGCGACGGCGCACTCGCGCGCCGCTTCTTTTTCGATGCCGGGAAGTCCGCGACGCTCGCCGCCGCAAATGATCCGAAGCTCTCCGCCCTGTATGGCGAGCAGTACGCCCTGCAGGAGCAGATCGACCAGATCCGCGCGAAGCAGGGCCAGATGACCGCGGACGCGTACGACGCCGCACTCGAACCGCTCCTGATCTCGCTGGCGCGCAAGTCCCGGGAGATCCGCACGCTCGAGGGACATCAATGAAGGCGCGCGCGATGGCGGCCGCGTGCGCGGCGATTCTCGGCGTGCACGCGCTGGGTGCGCAAACGGTTGAGTCCGTGCGTGCGCTCCAGCGCGTGGGCCGTTACGACGAGGCTGAGACGGCGGCGCGGAAGGGCGCGGCCGGCGCGACGGGCGCGGCGATGCTCAATACGCTCGGCGAGGTGCTCCGGGATCGAGGGAAAATCGCGGCCGCCGAGAGCGCGTTCGTGCGCGGCGCCGCATCGCACGCACCGGACAGCCTGACGGCGCTCGTCAACCTCGCGGAGCTGCATTTCAACCGGGGCGAGCGCGATCGCGCCATGAAGGAGTTCGACCGGTTCATCGGCATCTACAACGGCAGTGCCGGCACGCTCACGAGTGCGGAGATGACGGCTGTCGGCATTGCGTGCCGCTATCTCGGACGCGACAACCCGGAGCTGTTCAAGGACGCGCTCAAGGCGTTCGACCGCGCCATCGCGATCGACGCCAACAATAACGACGCCAAGATCGACGAAGGCAACCTGCTGCTCGACAAGTACAACAGCGCCGACGCGCAGACCGCGTTCGCCGAGGTGCTCGCGACGGACTCAACGGATCCGCGCGCGCTGCTCGGCGAGGCCAAGCGGCGAATCTTCGATTCGGAGTCCGGAGTCGACTCCCTGATGACGCGGGCGCTCGCGATCAACCCGAACTTCGTCGAGGCACGGGCGCAGCGCGCGCAGATGCTCATGGAAATCGAGGAATATCCGCTCGCGGAGAAGGAGGCCGCGCGCGCGCTGTCAGTGAACCCATCGTCGTCGGAGGCGCTCGCCGTGCTCGCCGCGGTGCGATACGTCGCCGGTGACACGAAGGGATTCGAGGAGGCGCGGCAGCGCGCCTTCGTGCTGAACCCGTCCAACGCGGCGTTCTACGTGACCATGTCTGCGGCGGCGAGTCGAATCCGGCTGTACGCAGTGGCCGACTCGTTCGCGCTGATGGGGATCGCCGCCGATCCCAAGAGCTGGGATGCGTACGGCCTCGCGGGAATGAACCAGATGCGACTCGGGCAGATCGCGGAAGGGAGGAAGAGCCTCGAGGCCTCGTTCGCGGGCGACCCGTACAACATCTGGGTCAAGAACACGCTCGACCTGCTCGACACCTTCAAGAATTACGACGAGTCGACCTCCGGGAACTTTACGACCATGATCGAGAAGGACGAGTCGCCCATTCTCTCGATCTACCTGCGCGACCTCGCCGAGCGCGCGTACGCGACGTTCCAGCAGCATTACCAGTTCACGCCCGCGCCGCCGATCCGCGTCGAGGTGTACCGCAGCCACGCCGATTTCTCGGTGCGAACGGTCGGACTCGCGGGCCTCGGCGCACTCGGCGTGAGTTTCGGCAGGACGCTCGCGTTCGATTCGCCGGCCGCCAAGGACGCCGGGCCGTTCAACTGGGGGTCGACGGTGTGGCACGAACTCGCGCACACCTTCACGCTCGGACTCACCGACCAGCACGTGCCGCGTTGGCTGTCGGAAGGACTCTCCGTGTATGAGGAGCACCACGCGCGCCCAGGGTGGGGCTCGAACGTATCGGTGGAGTTTCTCGACGCGTTTGCGGCGGGAAAACTCGTGCCGGTGAGCCGGATGAACGACGGGTTCATGCGGCCGGCGTTTCCGGAGCAGGTGATCCTCTCGTACCACCAGGCGTCGGTGGTGTGCGACATGATCGCGCACGACTACGGCGAGAAGGCGATCCTGCAGATGTTGCTCGAGTACAAGGCCGGGCGGACAACGCCCGAGGTGTTCCAAAAAGTGTTCGGGATGGACATGAAGGCGTTCGACCGGAAGTTCGACGCGTACATGCGCGAACGCTACGCGGGTCCGCTCGCGGCCCTGAAGGACACGCTCACCGCGGGCACGGAAACGCCGCCGGCCGAGCTGCTCGCGATGGCCAACGCCTCACCGCGCAGCTATCGGATCCAGATGCTCGCCGCGGCGACGCTCGCCAAGGCGGGCCAGGCCGACGCGGCGATCCCGTTGCTCGAGCGCGCGCGTGACCTGTTTCCGGAGTACGGCGGTGGCGACGGGCCGTATGCGGGGCTCGCCCAGCTCTATGCGGCAAAGGGCGATTCGGCCAAAGCCGCTGGCGCGCTTGCACAATATGTCCTGCACAACGAGACCGACTACGACGCGCATCTCGAGCTCGCGCGCTTTCGCACGGCGGCCGGCGACAAGGCGGGCGCCGCGGATGCGCTCGACCGCTCGATTTACATCAACCCGTTCAACGTGGGCGTGCATCAGGAGCTCGCATCACTGGACGAGGCGCTCGGCAACAAGGCGGGGACGGTGCGCGAGCGGCGTGCGGTGGTCGCGCTCGCGCCCGCGGACAAGGCCGAGGCGTTTTACCAGCTCGCTCGCGCGTACCACGCGGCTGGCGACGACGCGAGCGCACGGAAGGCCGTGGTGCACTCGCTGGAGGAGGCGCCGAACTATGTGCGGGCGCAGGAACTGCTGCTGCAGATTATCGACGGAAAGCCGTAAACGGATAACGGCGATGGAAGATGTAGGATGGAAGGTGGACGATGGACGATGGTACCGAAGACCAACGACCAAAGACCGTAGACAATAAACCATAGCAGTTTCGGCCTATAGCCCGTTTCCCGCTCGCCAATTCCCCCCAACCAGATAATCACGTGGCCGCGACCGTTACCAGTCCAGCGCTCGAGTCCTCCGACGACATTGCGCACGCCGACCGCCTGAAGGCGGGATGCGACCAGATTCGCGCGGAGCTGCGCAAGCTGATCGTCGGCCAGGACGCCGTCGTCGAGCTGATCCTCCTCTCGATCCTCACGGGCGGCAACAGTCTCGTGATCGGCGTGCCCGGTCTCGCGAAGACCCTGCTGATCAACACCTTCGCGAAGGCGCTCGACCTCAAGTTCTCGCGCATCCAGTTCACGCCTGACCTGATGCCGAGCGACATCACGGGCACGGAGATCATCCAGGACGATCCGGACACCGGGCGGCGCCACATGGTGTTCGTCCCCGGCCCGATCTTTGCCAACATCGTACTCGCCGACGAAATCAACAGAACTCCGCCGAAAACCCAGGCGGCGCTGCTCGAGGCGATGCAGGAGCATCGCGTGACGGTGCAGGGACAGACGTATACGCTCAACGAGCCGTTCTTCGTGTTCGCGACGCAGAACCCGATCGAGCTCGAGGGCACGTATCCGCTGCCCGAGGCGCAGCTCGACCGGTTCATGTTCGAGATCGTGATCGACTACCTCAGTGAAGACCAGGAGGTGGACGTCGTGCTCTCGACCACGTCGGTCAAGCAGCACGACTTCCGCCACGCTGTGACCGGCGCCGACATCGCCGGGTTCCAGCAACTCGTGCGGAGCGTCCCGGTTGCCGACGCGGTCGCCCGGTACGCGGTGAACATCGCGCGCACGAGCCGGCCTGGGGCGAACGCGCCGGAGTTCGTGAAAAAATGGGTCTCGTACGGCGCGAGCGTCCGCGCGCCGCAGCACCTGATCCTCGGCGGCAAGGCGCGCGCACTGATGCAGGGCCGATACCACGTGACGTTCGACGACATTCGCGCGCTCGCCAAACCCGTGCTGCGGCACCGCGTGCTGCTCAACTTCCACGCCGAGTCGGAGCGCGTCACGTCGGACCAGGTGATCGACAAGCTGCTCGAAGCCGTTCCGGTGCCGCGGTCGGGGATGTGACGACGGATTCGGCGACGCTGCTCGACCCCACGGTCCTCGCCAGGATCGGGAACCTCGAGCTGCTGGCGCGGACGGTGGTCGAGGGGTTCGTGAACGGCCTTCACCGTTCGCCGCACCTCGGGTCGTCCACGGATTTCGCGGAGCACCGGTCGTACATGCCGGGGGACGACATCCGCGGCATCGACTGGCGGCTGTACGCGCGCAGCGATCGCTACTACGTGAAACAGTTCGAGGCCGACACCAACGCCAACTTCGTCGTTCTGCTCGATGTCTCGCCGTCGATGCGCTATCGCGGCGCGACCGAAGGGCCGGGGAGCGTCAGCAAGCTCGACTACGGGTGCTATCTCGCCGCGGCGCTGAGCTACTTCTCGAGTACCCAGCGCGATCGTGTTGGCCTGGCGACATTCGACGAGGACATCGTCGAGTATGTGCCACCAGCGGCGAAACACCTGCGCCTCGTGCTGCACGCGCTCGAGCGCACCGCGCGCAGCGCGGAACCGGATGCCGCGCCTGCGGCACCGTCCCGCGCGTCGACCCTCGACGCACCGCTGCGGAAGCTCACCGAGTCGCTGCGCCGCCGGTCGATCGTCCTGCTGATCTCCGACCTGTACGAGGAGCCCGACGCGGTCCTCTCCGCGCTGGCCAATGTCCGCGGCCGCGGAAACGACCTGATCATTTTTCACGTGCTCGACCGGAACGAACTCGAGTTCCCGTTCTCGGACGCGACGAACTTCGTGGACCTCGAAACGGGCGATCGCATGCCGGTGATCCCGGACTATCTGCGCGCGCAGTACCGCGAGGTGGTCGCCGGGCACACCGCGACGCTCGCGCAGCGCATGCGTGAACAGCGGATGGACTACGCGCTGTTCGACACATCAAAGCCGCTCGACCAGGCGCTGTTCACCTACCTGCTGGCGCGCGAGCGCTTCAGCACGGTGCGCTGATGGGCCTGCTCGCGCCTGCGTTCCTCGCCGGACTGCTCGCGATCGGGATTCCGATCGCGATCCACCTGATCAACCGCGAACGACGCGAGGTGGTGCGATTCCCATCGCTGATGTTCCTGCGGAAGGTGCCGTATCGTTCGGTGCGGCGGCAGAAGCTGCGGCACCTGTTGCTGCTCGCCATGCGCTGCCTGGCGCTGATCCTGCTGGTGGCGGCGTTCTCCCGTCCGTTCCTCGCGCGGCACCGCGGCGGCGGGCCGGCACTGGCCGGCGCGCGCGAGCGCGTGATCCTCGTCGACCGCTCATACAGCATGGGCTATTCGGACCATTGGAAACGGGCGCTCGCCGCGGCGCGCGCGGCAGCGCACGACATCGGGGCGAACGATCGTGCGACGATCGTGTTCTTCGCGAACGATCCCGTCGCGGCCACCGAGCCGACCGCGAGCGCGGTGCGCCTCGAACATGCGATTGCCGCTGCGAAGCTCAGCGCGGAGGGAACGCGCTACGAGCCCGCACTGAAGTATGCGGCGCAAGTGCTTGCGTCGTCCAACCTGCCGCGGCGGGAAGTCGTATTGATCAGCGATTTCCAGAGCGTCGGCTGGGGCCGGCGCGACGACATCCGCCTTCCACGGGGCACCGCGATGACCACGGTGGACGTCGGCGGTGGGCGCGACGACGACCTCGCCGTGACGCAGGTCTCGACCGACCGCGACGCCGCCGGCGACCGCGACCGCGTGACGGTCACGGCCCGGGTGACGAACGTCGGTGCCGTCCCGCGCACGGTCGAGGCGACGCTCGACCTCGGGGGCCGGGCAATCGAGACGAAGCAGCTCACGGTCGCGGCAAAGGGGGTCGCACAGGCGCGGTTCTCGCCGACGGCGATCCCGACAGCGGCCACGCGCGGCACCGTGCGGATCACGCATGACTCGCTGGCCGCGAACGACGAGTTCAATTTCACGCTCGCGCCGGGCGAGGCGGTGTCGGTGCTCGTCGTGCAGCCCGCCAGGCCGCGCACCAACCAGAGCCTGTACCTGCGGCGCGCCCTGGAGATCGGCGACCGACCGGCGTTCCACGTCGACGTCCGGTCCGCGGACGCGCTGCGCGCGGCAGACTTCACGGCGCGGTCGCTCGTGGTACTCGACGAGGTGCCTCCGCCCGCCGGAGCGCTCGGCGCGCGGCTCCGGGAGGCGATCGAGTCCGGCACTGGTCTGCTGGTGGCACCGGGCGACGTTCCCGCCGCGCGGTGGGGTGCGGACTGGGCCGCACTCATGCCGGCGCGCCTCGGCGCAGTGGTCGACAGAACGCGCGATGCGGGTGCGACGGTCGCATCGGTGGACTATGGGCACCCGGTATTCGAACTGTTTTCTGCGCCGCGCAGCGGCGACTTCTCCACGGCACACCTGTTCCGCTACCGTCAGCTCGTCGCGCCTGGCGACAGCGGCGTGATCGCCAGACTTGACGACGGCGCGCCGGCGCTCGTCGAGAAGTCGGTCGGTGCAGGAAAGGTGCTCGTGTGGGCGTCTTCGCTCGACGAGTACTGGACGGACCTTCCCCTCCAGCCCGTGTTCCTGCCGTTCGTGCACGAGCTCGCGAAGTATGCTGGGCGGTATGGCGATTCGCGCCAATGGTTTCAGGCGGGTGACGTACTCGATCTCTCGCGTCATGGCGAGCTGACGGCGCCGTTCGTGTCCGGCTCCGGCTACGCGGCTGACTCGTCCTTGGTGCTCGAGTCGCCGTCGGGACACCGTTCGCCGCTCACGGCGTCGGGTGCGGGTCACCTCGCGGTTTTGGACGAGCAGGGATTTTACGAGTTGCGCGGGACGTCCACCGCCGCGGGGAGCGGCCGGCCGATCGCCGTGAACGTGGACCCCAAGGAGTCTGATCTCGCGCGCTTTGACCCGAAAGAACTCGTGGCCGCCGTGACGGCGCAGCCCGCGGCGGGCACGTCCGACGCGGCTTCGGCCGCCGCGCCGGACGATCTGGAACGCACGCAGGCCATATGGTGGTATCTTTTGGCAGGCGCGCTCGTGCTGATGGCCGCGGAGACGATCCTGTCGAACCGGCTTTCGAAAGTGGAGGGGTGAGCGATGGGCAGCGTACACGGTCTTTCGGCCGATCAGGGACAGCTCGCCGGTGTGGTCAGCGGCGTACGCAACCGCTGGCGCCTCAAGCGCGCGCTGCACGGCGCGACGATCACCGTCGCCGTGGGATTCGCGGCGCTCGCGATCTCGGCGTACGCCACGCGCGCGCTCCACTACGGCGACGTGTCACTCTGGGCGTTCCGGCTGGCGTCGCTCGCGCTGATTGTCGCCTGCGTGATCCGGTTCATCGTCGCGCCCGTGCGCGCCACACCGCGCGACGCGCAGGTCGCGTTGTATATCGAAGAGCACGAGCCCTCGCTTGACGGTTCGGTCATCACCGCGGTGGACGCGCATGCGTCCGCGGAGCCGGTCTCGCGATCGCCGGTGCTGGTCGCGCGGCTCGTGCGCTCGGCGCTCGACCGCATGCGCCGCGTGGATGACGGACGCGCCGTGGACGCGAGCGACCTGCAGCGCACGTCGATCGTGTTTGCGTCGGTCACCGCGGCGGCGATCGGCATGGCGCTCTTTGGACCCACGGTCCTGCGCCACGGGTTCGGCCTTATGCTTGCCCCATGGGGCGATGCAAACCCGTCGGGCGTCTTCGCCATCGGCGTGCGGCCCGGCAACGCCACCGTCGCGAAGGGCGGCGACCAGCTCGTGACCGCGACGCTCAGCGGATTCAATGCGGCGCGCGTCGATCTCCTCGTGCGACCGGCGGATTCCACCGGGTGGACGCGCGTTACGATGACTGCGGACAGCACGGGCCGCTACAACTATCGCCTGTTCGATCTCGCCAAGGTGACGGAATATTCCGTCGAGGCGAGCGGGGTGCGTTCGCCGGTGTACCGCCTGGATGTAGCCGATCTCGCCTACGTGAAGCGGCTCGACCTCGAATACCGGTACCCCGCGTACACGCAGCTTCCCGTGCAGCACGTGGACAGTACCGGCGACATCGCGGCGCTCAAGGGCACCATGGTCCGCGTGCGCGTCACGCCGACGCGGCCGACCGCCGGCGGCCGGGTGATCGTGCAGGGAGGTGACACCCTGCAGCTCTCGCGCACCGCCGACGGCGCGCTGATCGCGATGGTGCGCGTCGAGCGCGAGGGATTTTACAAGGTTGAACTCGAGGGTCCGGACGGCCGGATGGTGACGGGTTCGCTCGACTACACCATCGACGCGCTCCCCGATCGTCCGCCGACCGTGAACTTCGTGAAGCCGGGACGGGACACGAAAGTGCTCTCGGTGGACGAAGTGTTTACGGAAGCGCGCGCGCAAGATGACTACGGCGTCGCAAAGCTCGAACTCGTCTATTCGGTGAACGGCGCGAACGAGAAATCGGTGCCGCTGTACAGCGCGTCGGGAAAAATCTCGCGCGATATTTCGGCCGGGCACACCTTCATGCTCGAGAACGAGCACCTTGTCGCGGGTGACGTGGTGTCGTACTACGCGCGGGCGACAGACAACAACGCGGTGAGCGGCCCACAAACGGCAACGACCGACATCTATTTCCTGCAGGTTCGCCCGTACGGACAGGACTACCGTCAGCAACAGGGCGGTGGCGGTGGTGGCGGCGGGGGACAGCAGGACAATCCGGGTCCGCTCTCGGAGCGCGAGCGGCAGGTCATCGCGGCGTCGTTCAACACGGCGCGCGACAGCGCGACACTCGCGAAGAAGGCCCTCGACGAAAATCTCGCCACGCTCCGGCTCTCGCAGCAGAAGCTGCGCGAGGAAGTCGAGCAGCTCGCCAAGCGCCTCGTGGACCGCGGCATCGCGGCGAGCGACTCGGGATGGAAGAAGATCGCGACGATCCTGCCGAAGGCTGCCGCCGAGATGGACACCGCCGAAAAGGTGCTCGCCAAGGGAACGCCGCGCGGCGCACTGCAACCCGAGCAGCGTGCGCTCGTGCAGCTGCAGCGAGCCGAGGCCGTCTTCCGCGACATACAGGTTTCGA
>JBIOHR010000057.1:0-16905 GCA_044449085.1 Gemmatimonadales bacterium
AGCGCGGCGCCAATCAACGATTGACCAACACATTGAGGATCGAATGGCAGACAAGGTGATTGGAATCGACCTGGGCACCACCAACTCCGTCGTTGCGGTGATGGAAGGTGGCGACCCCGTTGTGATCCCGAACGCCGAAGGCGGGCGCACCACGCCGTCCGTCGTCGGCTTCAGCAAGGATGGCGAGCGCCTCGTCGGGCAGATCGCCAAGCGTCAGGCTGTGACGAACCCGCAGAACACGGTCTTCTCGATCAAGCGCTTCATGGGCCGCAAGATGCCCGAGGTCGCCGAGGAGCTGAAGCGCGTGCCGTACGCCGTGAAATCCGGCGCGAACGATGTGGCATCGGTCGAGATCCAGGGCAAGCGCTACACGCCGCCCGAGATCTCCGCGATGATCCTCCAGAAAATGAAGCAAACCGCCGAGGACTACCTCGGCCATCCCGTGAGCAAGGCGGTCGTCACGGTGCCGGCGTATTTCAATGACTCGCAGCGTCAGGCCACGAAAGACGCGGGCAAGATCGCCGGGCTCGACGTGCTCCGCATCATCAACGAGCCGACTGCGGCCGCGCTCGCGTACGGTCTCGACAAGCAGGGGAAGAAGGATGAAAAAGTCGCCGTGTTCGACCTGGGCGGCGGCACATACGACATCTCGGTACTCGAGCTCTACGAAGTGGACGGCGCCAAGCAGTTCGAGGTGAAGTCCACCAACGGTGACACGCACCTGGGCGGCGACGACTTCGACCAGCGCGTGATCGACTGGCTGGTGGCGGAGTTCAAGAAGGATCAGGCTATTGATCTCTCGAAGGATCCGATGGCGCTCCAGCGCCTGAAGGAGGCGGCCGAGAAGGCGAAGATCGAGCTCTCCGGCACGATGAGCACCGATATCAACCTTCCGTTCATCACGGCGGATGCGTCGGGCCCCAAGCACCTGAACTATCAGCTCACGCGCGCGAAGTTCGAGCAGCTCGTGGACGACCTCGTGCAGCGCACGCTCGAGCCGATGAAGAAGGCGCTCACTGACGCGAAGATCCAGCCGTCGGAAATCGACGAGGTCTTGCTCGTCGGCGGTTCGACCAGAATTCCGAAAGTGCAGGAAGTGGTGAAGGGCTTCTTCGGCAAGGAGCCGAACAAGGGCGTGAACCCGGACGAAGTCGTCGCCGTCGGCGCGGCAATTCAGGGCGCGGTGCTCACGGGCGAGCAGAAGGACGTGCTCCTGCTGGACGTGACCCCGCTGTCACTTGGGATTGAGACGCTCGGCGGCGTGACCACGGTTCTCATCCCGCGCAATACAACAATTCCGACCAAGAAGTCGGAGACGTTCTCGACTGCCGACGACAACCAGACCACGGTGGAGATCCACGTGCTGCAGGGCGAGCGCGAGCTCGCCGTCTACAACAAGACGATCGGCAAATTCCAGCTCACCGGAATTCCGCCGGCACCGCGCGGCATGCCGCAGGTGGAGGTTACGTTCGACATCGACGCCAACGGCATCCTGCACGTGGCCGCGAAGGACAAGGCCACCGGCAAGGAACAGAAGATCCGCATCGAGGCATCGAGCGGGCTCTCCGACGCCGAGATCGACAAGATGGTGAAGGACGCGGAGAAGAACGCCGCGGAGGACAAGCGCAAGCGCGAGGAGATCGACAGCAAGAACCGCCTCGACACGCTCGCGTATCAGGTCGAGAAGGAATCGAAGGAGTGGTCCGACAAGGTGCCGGCCGAACTCAAGACCCGTCTCGACGCCGCCGTGGAGCGCGCGCGCAAGGCGCACAAGGGCGACGACATGAACGAGATCAAGGGGGCGCTCGACGAACTGAACGCGGCGTTCCAGGCCGCCGGACAGGCGGTGTACGCCGCACAGGCCTCGCAGCCATCAGGCGAAACACCACCGGCCGAAGGCGCTCCCGAGGCGAAGAAAGAAGAAGTCGCCGACGCGGACTACGAGATCGTCGACGAAACGAAGAAATAACCGGGAACCTTTGCCGTAAGCCGGTGGGTCTAAAATCACGTAGATTATTCCCACCGGCCTCACGGCGAGGCTCCGGAACACAATCACTGAAGCCAGGCCAGCCATGACGATTCATCTCTCCAGGTCCAAGGTCATCGCATTCGGCGCCGTCGCGTTCATCGCCGGCGTCTTCTTTGCGTCATCCATGGACTGGACCCGCATACTCGGCGCCCAGGGGAAGATCTCCGGACGTTCCGCGCTCGTCTCCAACGCAGCCCTCGACGAGTCGCAGAGTGCGTTCGTCTCCGTCGCCGAGCGCGTGACGCCGGCCGTGGTTTCGGTGAGCGCGGAGCGCACGACCAAGGTGCAGGATCAGCGCGACCGCATTCGGCAGCTGCCGCCGGAGTTCCGGCAGTTCTTCGACCAGCCGCAGCAGCCGCGCACGCAGGAAGTCGGCGGCTCCGGATTCATCGTCACGAAAGACGGCTACATCCTGACGAACAACCATGTCGTCGAGGGCGCCGACAACGTGACGGTCGCGCTGCTCGATCACCGCACGTTCAAGGCGAAGGTCATCGGGCACGACGCGCAGACTGACGTCGCCGTGCTGAAAATCGACGCCGGCGACCTTCCGACATTGCCGCTCGGCGACGACGCCAAGACGCGCGTCGGCGAGTGGGCCCTCGCGATCGGAAATCCGTTCGGCCTCGACTTCACCGTGACGGCCGGCATCATCAGCGCGAAGGGGCGGTCCACGCAGCTTCGCTCGCTGAACGACGACAAGTACGCCATCCAGGACTTCATCCAGACGGACGCGGCGATCAACCCCGGCAACTCGGGCGGACCCCTCGTGAACATTCGCGGTGAAGTCGTCGGCATCAACAGCGCCATCGCGAGCGAGACGGGCTCGTACACGGGGTACGGCTTTGCGATTCCGATCACGCTCGCCAAGACCGTGATGGATGACATCATCGCGCACGGCCACGTGCGGCGCGCGATCCTCGGCGCGGCGATTCTCGACGTCACGCCGGATGACGCGGCGGCCGCGAAGCTCAAGGATATCACGGGCGTGAAGATCGAGTCGTTCACGGAGGGCAGCCCGGCGGAGAAGGCCGGAATGGAGCCCGGCGACATCGTGATCAAGATCGACGGCAAGCCGGCCGACCGGGTGAGCACGCTGCAGCGCATGATCCGCTCGCACCAGCCCGGCGACGTCGTGGATCTCGAGGTGGTGCGCTACGGCGATCACAAGGACTTCAAGGTGAAGCTGGTCGAAGCGCCAACGGCGGATGCGACGGTCGCGTCGAACTCGGGCAGCGAGGGCAGCGCGGGCAGTGCGACCCGTGCGCCGCGGGCCACGCCGGTCGCCCCTGCGACGGTGACAGTCAAGAAGCTCGGCCTCGTGCTCGAGCCGATTACGCCGGAAATGGTTCGCGGCACGAACTTCTCGGGCGCACAACAGGGCGTCGTGATCAAGTCGGTCGAGCCGGGGAGCGTGAGCGACGGCAAGCTGATCCCGCAGACGATCATCACGGGCGTGATCCATCCGGAGCCCAAGGTCTCGATCAAGAACGCAGACGACCTTCAGAGAGTGCTGGCCAAGCTCAATCCGGGTGACATCATCGGGCTCACCATCGCGGGGATCAATACGCGCGGCGAAGTGCAGACGAGCGTGGTGAACATCCGCATCGGGAACTGACGTGCGGGGCACGTGAGCGGTGGCCGAAGCGGGTGCAACTGGCTAGTGTAGCAGTTCCCCACTTCCCCGGAGCACCGGCTGCCGTTCCCGGATCCGCCCGATCAGCTTCCGCTGACGCTCGGAGGCGTCTACACGCTCGAGCGTGAAGTCGGACGCGGAGGGATGGCGCTCGTCTATCTCGCGCGAGACCACAAGCACGACCGTCCCGTGGCCGTCAAGGTCCTCCGCGAAGAGGTCGCCGCAAACCTCGGCGCGCAGCGCTTCCTGCTCGAGATCGGCACGGCTGCGCGCTTGCAGCATCCGCACATCGTGCCGATCTACGACTCCGGGAGCTGGGATTCGCGTCTATACCTCGTGATGCCGTATATCGACGGCGAGTCGCTCCGCGAGCGCCTCGAGCGTGAGCAGCGGCTTCCCCTCTCCGAGGCCCTGCGGCTCACCGTCGAGGTTGCCGAAGCGCTGAGCTTCGCGCACAGCCGGAACGTCGTCCACCGCGACATCAAGCCCGAGAACATCCTGCTCTACCAGCGGCATGCGATGGTCGTGGATTTCGGCATCGCGAAGGCGCTCTCCAGCCGCGAAACCGAAACCGTGACGGTCGACGGCATGTTCGTCGGAACGCCCCTGTACATGGCGCCGGAGCAGATGTTCGGCGACCCGCCGGTCGATGAGCGCGCCGACATTTACGGCCTGGCGACCGTCCTGTACGAGATGCTCGAGGGGAGCCCGCCATTCACGGGGCCGTCGGCCGTCGCAATCCTCTCGCGCAAGGCGGCGATGCCCGCCTCCGCGCCGCGGCGGCCGATCGACGAATTGCCGCCGCACGTGGAGCGCGCATTGCTGAAGGCACTCGAACGCGAGCGTGACCAGCGCTTTGCGTCGGTCGCGGACTTTGCGGAGGCGCTCACGGCGTCACCCGCGAAACCCGTCAGCGCGCGACGCGCGTCCACCACGACCACGCCGTCCGTCGCCGTCCTGCCGTTCGTGAACGCGAGCGCCGACCCAGAGAACGAATATTTCAGCGACGGAATCAGCGAAGACCTCATCCACGCACTCTCCAGGCTCCCGACGCTTCGGGTGGTCGCGCGCACATCGGCATTCGCCTTCAAGGGCCGTGTCCCGGACGTGCGAGCGATCGGCGCCGAACTCGGTGTCGCGACTATCCTCACCGGCAGCGTCCGGCGCTCCGGCACCCGGATCCGCATCACGACGGACCTGATGGACGTTGCGACCGGCCTCGCACTCTGGTCGGAGCGCTACGACCGCGAACTCACCGACGTGTTCGCCGTGCAGGACGAAATCTCGCGGGCGATCGTCGACACGCTGCGCGTGCGCCTCCTTGGCGGGCCGGCGCGCATCGTCGACACGCCGACAGCAAACTTCAGCGCCTACGAGTCGTACCTGAAGGGGCGCTTCGAGTGGAGCCAGCGCACGCCGGCCTCCATGGCCCGCGCGCTCGAGCACCTGAACCATGCGGTTGCGGCCGACCCGGCGTTCACGCTTGCCTTCGCGGGCCTCGCCGACTGCTATCTCACGCTTGCGATCTACGGTGTCGTCGCGCCGGCCGACGCGATGCCGCAGGCGATCGCCGCGGCGGATCAGGCGCTGCTCCTGCAGCCGGGGTCGCCCGATGCCCTGACGGCGCGTGCGTCGGTGCGCGCGCTCTATCGCTTCGACTGGCGCGGCGCCGAAGCCGACTACCTGGCCGCTCTCGCGGCGCGCGAACAGTCGCCCGTGACGCACCAATGGTACGCGATGCACCTGCTCGCCCCGCGCGGCCGGCTGGCCGAGGCGCGCGCGCACGTGGCGCGGGCCCGCGAGCTCGATCCGCTCTCGCCGCCGATCGCCGCCAGCGCCGGCATCCTGCGCCTGTACGAGCGTGACGCCGAGCGCGCCGTACATGAGCTCGGGTTGGTCCTCGAACAGCATCCGGCGTTCGGCCTCGCCCACTATTTCCAGGGGCTGGCGCTCACTGAGCTTGGCCGTCATGCGGCCGCGATCGCCGCCCTCGATCGGGCGGCGCTCCTGTCCGGTGGGAGTGCGGAGACGCGCTCGGCACTGGCATTGGCGCATGCACGCGGCGGCAATGCGGCGGCGTCCCGCGAGATCGTCGCGTCGCTTGCGCGTGCGGCAGATGACGGCTACGTGTCGCCGGTGCTGTTCGCCCAAAACTATGCCGCCCTCGGCGAAACGGACCGTGCGCTGGAGTCGCTCGAGAGCGCACTCGCGGGACGCGCAGCGGACCTGCCGCTGGTTACCCTGCGCCCCTCATTTGACCTCCTCGCGGGGCTCCCGCGATTCGGCGCCATACTCACGGCGCTCGAGGGCTAACGCTTTAGCCCAGCGTGGCGCATTTTGTCCCCCGCGCCGCGGGCGCCGCTCGCCCATTTCATTCCGGAGATTTCAGATGCGTGTGGCGCATGCGCGACGCCGGGCATGCCTGATCCTGCTCGGCACGATCTTCCATGTGCCGGGCGCACACGCCCAGCAGCGCACGGCGGCGACAGACGCGACGCTGCAGGGAAAGGTGACAGACGCGGCCAGTGCGGCCGCCCTCGAAGGGATCACGGTGATCGTGACGGGCGGCCGCACCACGGTGACCGACGCCGCGGGCCGGTACCGCGTGGTCGGCATAGTGCCGGGCGAACACGCCGTCACCTTTCGGTGGCTCGGCTACAGTCCGCACATCGAGACGCTCACGTTCGATGCGGGCGCGTCGCTCACGCTCGATGTGGCAATGAAGCCGGCGCCGGTCCCGCTCGGGCTGGTTCGCGTGTCGGGTGCCTCTCGCACACCCGAGCGCGTCGTGGATGCGCCGGCCGCCGTCGTCACCGCCGACCCCGCGCGGGTGCGCGATCTGTCGGGCAGCGGGCAGGTTCCGCTGCTCGTCGGCGACCTCGCCGGCGTGCGGACGTCGCAGGCCGGACTCTACGACTTCAACCTCAATACACACGGATTCAACACGCCGCTCAATCGCGGCACTCTGGTGCTCGTGGACGGGCGCGACGTGTCGACGCCGATCCTCGGCAACCAGGATTGGGCCGGTCTGTCCGTGCTCGAAGATGAGACGCGCGTGGAGATGGTGCGTGGCCCGGGCTCAGCGTTGTATGGCGCGAACGCGTTCAGCGGCATCCTCGCCATCACGACTCCGGCGGTCCGCGAGACTCCCGGCGCGCGCGTCGACGTCACGGCCGGCGAACTGTCGACGTTCAAGACCGACGCGCGCTACGCGTTCGTCACCCACGACCAGCGCATGGGATTTCGAGCCAGCGCGGGCTTCGAGCAAAGCGACACGTGGGATCGCGCGCGCACCAACACCGGAGATCTCACCGCTGAGTACGCCGTCGCCGGCATTGCACCGGGCACCATTGTCGCGCCAGCGCCGGGCTACGACCTCATGCCGCTCAACGGGCAGGTGAAGGCCGGGCTGTTCGGACTCCCCGGCGCCGCGTCCGGCGCGCCGGATCCCGTGCAAGTGTACTTCGCCACATTGCGCGGGGATTACTACCTGCCGACGGGTTCCGTGTTTACGGCCGAGGGCGGCGACAGTCACGTCGCGAACGCGGTCTTCAATCTGGGCACGAGCCGCTCGCAGGAACGGAGCGCGGACGAGCCATGGATGCGACTCGCATGGACCGGCGACGATTTCAGCTTGTTCAGCTATTACACGGGGCGACACGGCGTGTCGTACTCACTCGCCGCGGCGGAGAAAGGCCTCGACGACGACGCGACGCTTCACCTCGAAGGGCAGATCACGCGCCACTTCGACGGTTCGCGCGGACGAGTCGTCGTCGGCGGATCCGTTCGCAACGTGATGGTCGATTCGAGGGGCACGCTCCTCGCGCCGCGGGACGACGGGCGATCGGACTCGTACTACGCCGCATTCCAGCAACTCGACTACGCGCTGGCACCGCGGTTGACGGTCGTCGCCGGCACGCGCCTCGACGGTGGTTCGGCCTTCAGCATCCAATTCTCGCCATCGCTCGGCATCGTCATTCGGACGAAACGCGACCAGTCGCTCCGATTCACCTGGAAGCGCGGCTACCTCGCGCCGAGCGCGTTCCAGCGATTTCTGCAATTCCCCGGCGGCGCGCCAGTCGACCTGACTGCGCTCGAACAAGGTCTGCGCGCATCGCCGCTGGGGCCAGCGCTTGCCGGGGTGCCGGTCGGGACGCTCTTCACGAACTCGGCCGCCGTGCCGGTTTGGGCGCAAGGAAATCCCGCGCTCCAGCCCGAAGTCGTGAACAGCTATGAAACCGGCTACAAGGCGCAGATGGGGCGATTCTTCTTCAGCGCCGACGCGTATTGGAGCGAGGTCGCCGGGTTCAACACCGACCTGCTGCCCGGCGTCAACGCGGCGTTCCCCTTGTGGACGGCACCCAACGCGGTGCCCGCGGCGGCGCAGGCCGCATTGCAGTCGGCGGTGATTGGTGCGGCGGGTCCCGCGTTGTCGCGCCTGGCGAATGGCAATACGGCCTTCGTGGTGTCGTTCGGCAACGCCGGCCGCGCGACCGAACACGGCGCCGAGCTTGGCATCGCGTACCAGGCAACCGACGCGGTGCGCTTCGACGCGAACTACGCCTACTACGCATTTCATCTCGACCAAGCGACATTCGCGCCGGGCGACACGATACGCTCCAACACGCCGGCCGGCACGGTCAACGTTGCTGTGACATACGGCCGCCCCGACGGCGTGCGGCTCCGCATCGGCTGGCGATTCGAAGACGCCTACCGCTATCGCGTCGGCACGTGGGAGGGGCCGCTCCCGTCCACGCGCGCGCTCGATCTCGATGCGGCGTGGCCGCTCGGCAACGCTCTGTCGGTCAGCCTCGATGCCACTGACCTGCTCGACGAGCGGCGAATCCACATGCTCGGCGGATCGGTCATCGGACGACGCCTGCTGGCGACGTTCAGCTGGAGACCCTGAGCCGCCACCCGCAGTCGCACACCCACGAGACCCGTGAACCTCCCCCCCTGGCTCGTTTTCCTCGCGGTTGTGCCGCCGCTCGCTCTCGGCGTCTGGTACGCGATCCGCGCATATCGCCTCGCCCCGTTTGACGGGATCGGCCTTTTTGTGGCCTTTCTGTACGGTATGACGGTCGAGGCGCTCAGCCTGCATACCAAGCATCAGTACGACTATGCGAACTGGGTGCTCATGTTCAGCGTGCGCCCCAACTGGGTCCCCTACGCGATCGGCGTCTGCTGGGCGTCCGTCATGTACGTCGTCATGCGCACGAGCGACGCCCTGAACCTCAAGTGGTGGCACCGTCCGGTCTTCGACGGCGCGGCAGCGATGATCATCGACTTGATGCTCGACCCGTCCATGAGCGCCACGCGAATGGTCGCCAATCTGAACTTCCCGTGCATGGACGTGATCACGCCGCCGTCCGGCGGGCTTGGCCTGTGGACCTGGTGTGTCACGCCCTCGTCGCACACACCCATGTGGTTCACGGTGCCGATCGCGAATTTTCTCGGATGGTGGGCGGTGATCATGATGTTCTCCATCATGGTGCGCATTGGGGCTCGGTATTGCCACCCGGAAAAACGCTCCCGATTTGGCCAGTTCCTGCTGCTGCTCGGACTTGCAGCGGTTGCGCTCGGCGGGTGTTTCATCATCGGGCCAATGGAGATCCGCCTCGCGACGGGCCCGGACTGGCTGGCCTACGCGGCGCTTGCCACGGTGACGGCGGCCCCCTTGCTCCTGGTGCTCTCGCAGGCAAAGCACCTCAACTTTTACAATGCGTTCCCGGCATGGCGGCTCGCATGGCCCGCGTACGCCTACCTGTGCTGGGGAGGGCTCTTTTTCTTCCTGCGGCTCGATGGCGCGCAGTGGCCGGGGGCAGCGTGGCTGATGGTCGCGACGATCATCTTTGGTGCGCTCGTCCTCCTTCTGCCGTACCTCGGCACCATCACGCGACGACGGGCACGATGAGCGGCAGGCCGTAGAGCGTCTCGGCGCGCTCGCGCCCGCGTATCCTCACGTCCGCATGGCGGACGAAGTCCTCCGTGAGCCCAGCGGCGCGGTCGTGCGTCGTCGCATCGATCAGGACACCGGCGCCGCGCTCGCGCGTGAGCGTTTGAAGGCGCGCCGCGAGATTGGTCGTGCTCCCGATGGCGCTCCAAATCGTTCGGTCGACCGCTTCGATGTTGCCCACGAACACCGTGCCCGTCGCGACGCCCACGCCCACGCCGAGCCCCGGCGCGCCGGAGGCCGCCCCTCCGAGTTTCGGGACGGCCTCCACCAGTTCCCGTGCCGCGCGCACGGCGCTCGCCTCCTTGTCGGCGAGGGGACGCGGCGCGCCGAACACCGCCATCATGCCATCGCCATTGAACTCGACCACGACACCGCCGCAGCGGCTCACGATGGTGCTCACGGTTTCCGTGTAGCGGTTCACAGTCGAGAAAATGTCGGTTGCTTCGCGCCCGTCGGAGAACGCGGTGTACCCGCGAATGTCGACGAACAGCACGGATACTTCGCGCTCGCCGGTCTCGAGCTCGCTGCCGAGCGCGATGAGTTCGGCCACCGCGCCGGGAACATACCGGCGCATTTTGTCCTGCATGGCCTGCGCGCGTTCGAGCAGCTCGGCCTCGTCGAACCGGAGCATGTGACTCGAGACCGTCTTGGCGAGCGTGGTGAGCAGGGTGAGGTCGGTGGGCGTATAGACGTCGCCAGACCGCTTCTCGCCGAGCGAGACGAACGCTTCCAGCTGCAGGCCCCGGTGAATCGGCACGATCACCTGCGCGCCGATGCTTTCGAGCAGCGCGCGATCCGGCCCGGAGGAGCGGCGGAGGTCCGTCTTCGCGGCGCCGCGGAGCGCCGCGATCCACGCGCCGAGCTCCGTGCCGGCAGGCATCGCGGCCGCGAGTGCGTCGCCCTCCGAGAACACCGGCACGAACGACTCGCCCGCCGATACGAAGATCACGCAGCCGGCCGGATGCAAGTTCGTGACGAGCGCACCGCCCAGCAGGCTCCACAACTCGTCGGCGCGGCGCACCGCGGCAAAGCGCTCGGGAAGGTCACGCATCGCCTGCTCAAGGGCGAACCGTTCCTTGAAAAAAATCCGGTCCACCTGCGGCCGCAACCGGCGTTCGGCGAGGATCACCACGGTGGCGAGCGCGAGGGTAATGGCGAAGCGGCCGATCGACGGATCGAGATCCATCCGGGTGGTCATCGCGGCCGTCAGGCGCGGCACCAGGGCAAACCCGCCACCGACGACAACGACACCGAGCAGATTGTACGAAAGCGTCGCGCCGAGGAGGCGATCGATGTCGTATAGGTCGTAGCGCAGCATCGCGATGAGCAGTGCGATTGGAAAGAGCAGGTTGATGGCGGCGGAGGCGACGGTGACCCAGCGGGGCCCGGCGGACGTGATCGCGTCGCGGCCCGCGGCGGCAAAAACGCACCACCACCCCAGCGTGGCCAGGTACGTGGCATAGATCACCCACTTGGTCTGGCGGCGCCCGACGGGACTGCTGCGCCGGTAGTTCCGGGCCGAAACCGCGGCAATCGCGACGGTCCATGCGATGATCGCGGGCCCGGTCCAGCGCACCGACACGACCGGATCGAACGGGAACCCGTACGCGTCGCCATAGAAGAGCACGCCAAGCACGCAAAAGACCAGCGGCCACGCCCAGTTCCATCCGCGCAGACTGTCCGACTCCGCGGGAAAGCTCATCCAGCCATACACCCACGCTACCGGCGTGGCCAGGGCAATCAGCGCCCCAAAGGCCATGGTGACGGGCACCAGCGCGCCGGGTGCGTCCACCTTCGCGACGTGCAACAGTGACCATGTCGCGCAGGCATAGAACAGCGCCGTAACCGAACGGCTGGATTTCGCGCGCGTGAGGATGAGGATCGCGGCCGCCGCATCCGCGGCGGAGGTGAGCAGGTCGGCGTAGTAGCCCACCGGGCGGTGATCGGGTCGTTGCGCCGTGACCGTCATGATGTGTTCGTCGCGCTCGATCTCGAACTCGACGGCACGGCCGGCCCGCCACCATGCGTCTTCGACGGAGGAGAAAAACCGAAGCTGCCCGGCGCCCGACAGATCAGTCTGCCCGACGCGAATGACCCGGTCGCCGAGCCGGAAAGGGCCGCGGCCGGCATCGGACGAGTCGAGAAACGCGCGGATGACCGGATAACCGGCCGTCCCGAACGGGTTGACGAACATCGGTGGCGGAGCGGGCCGGTCATGCCCCGCGACACGGACGCCGACGCAAAACAGCCACGCGGCCGCGAAAATCCATGGTGCGGCTCGGTTGTGCACACGGGGGCTGAAGCGCATCATCGTTGCACGTTGGGGGCCGATGTGTCCACGGACGACAAGATAGCCTCGGCGGCGCGGACCGGCTCAGATCGCGAGCTCGCACCGCATACCGTTCGATTCCCGGAGCTGCCACATGCGCCAGACGAAGCCACGCCGAGACGTCCTCGCTCTCATCTGCATGGTGGTCGTCATCGCCATACCGGCCATGCTCACGCTGCGCACGATCCACGAGCCGCCATGGCGCGCCCGACCCGACCTGAACCCTTCGCCATACGGGTACACGGTGAGCCTGCTGCTCTTCCTGTTCCCGGCGCTCGTACTCGGCTACCTCCACCTGCGCCGGGTGAAACCGGTGGATCACCGGCGCGCGCTGCTATGGTCGGCGGGTGTCGTCGCCCTGCTCGGGTTCGTCCTCGACACGTTTTTTGGTCACGCGTTCTTCTATTTCAGAAACGCCGGCGCGACAATCGGCGTGCGGCTCCCCGCATGGGACTGGACGACCCTGCACTGGGTGCCGGCATACCTCCCTGTGGAGGAATTCGCTTTTTATGTGCTCGGCGCGGTCTGCGTGATCACGCTGTACCTATGGGCGAACGACGAATGGCTGCGTGACTACGACCCCGATCTTCACCGGGAAATGTCCAAATCGGTGCCGAAGCTGGTGCACATCAGCTGGTCGTCGGTCGCGCTCTGGGCCGTCCTCGTTGCCCTCGGGTTCATGCTCAAGCGCGTCGGCCCCCAGCCGACCGGGTTTCCCGGCTACTACTTGTTCCTGATGACGCTGGGGTTCCTGCCCGCCTTCATCTTCATGCGCGCCGTCGGACCGTTCGTAAACTGGCGCGCCTTCGGATTTGCGTTCTGCCTGCTCGTGCTCGTGAGCCTCATGTGGGAGGCCACGCTCGGCGTGCCGTATGACTGGTGGAATTATCGGGACCAGCAGATGCTCGGTTTCCGGGTGCTGGCGTGGAGTGACTTACCCATCGAGGCCGTCCTCCTCTGGCTCGTGATCTCATGGGACTGTGTGATCGCGTTCGAAATTTTTCGGGTGTTCTTTCACATGGAGCGAACGGTGACGGCGGCACTCCTTGGCGAACGCGCCGGGTAGCGATCGCGCTCCGCGGCCTCCGCCGTTCTGGTCGCATTCGCGGATTCGTCGTATTGTTGATGGTTCCCGCGAGCCGCAGTCTCCCTCACTGAGACCGGCGCAATGACAGTGTGCGTGCCTTGTGACTTTGGCCATTGAGCGCAACGTGCTGACGACCTGGCTCCACGACGCCCGGTACGCGGCGCGCACGCTCCGGCGGTCACCCGGTTTTGCGCTCACGGCGATCGTCACGCTCGCCGTCGGGATCGGCGCGGCAACCGCGATCTTCAGCATGGTCAACGGCGTGCTGCTGCACCGCCTGCCGATGGCGAACGGTGCGCGCCTCGTGCACCTCCGGCAGCCGTCGCTCCGCACGCCGGACGAGGGCCTCTCGGCCCTCGAGGTCGCGGACCTGCGCCGCGACGCGCGCAGCTTCAGCGCCGTCGCCGAATACCACAGCATGACGTTCCAGCTCTACGGACACGGTGACCCGCTGCGCGTGACGACCGGCGTCGTCTCCGACGCGTACTTCGACATGCTCGGCGTGAAGCCCGCGCTCGGGCGCGCCTTCCGTCCGGGCGAGGAGGCCGTGGGCGCGCCGCCCGTCGTCATCCTGAGCCACGCATTCTGGATGAACCAGTTCCACGGCGATTCGTCGATCGTCGGCGCGACCTTCACCATGAACGACCGCGTCCACACCGTGATCGGCGTGCTCCCACCGCTCCCCGCGTACCCGGACGAGAACGATATCTGGATGCCCGTCGGCGCGTGCCCCTTTCGCAGCTCGCCGGCCATGGCGAACACGCGCGACCATCGCATGGTGCGCGGGTTCGCCTTGCTCAAGCCCGGCGTCTCCGCTGACGAGGCCGCCGCCGAGCTGTCCACGCTGACCGAGCGATTCCACGCCGCGTATCCCGCTGCGTATGCGGAGGGGCTGCGGATGCGCTTCGCGGCCACGGACGCCCGCGACGAAATGACGGCGCGCGCACGGCCAGTTCTCTTCATGCTCCTCGCCACCGCGGGCTTCCTGCTGCTGGTCGCGGTCGCGAACGTGGCCACGCTCTCGCTGTCGCGTCAGCTGCGAAGGTCGCGGGAGTTCGCCGTTCGCATGGCGCTTGGCGCGGGGCGCGCGCGCCTGTTCCGGCAGCTGGCCCTCGAGAGCCTCTTGATCGCGTTCGCGGCCGGCGCGGCGGGTGTCGGCATCGCGGCGGGCGCGACCGGACTGCTGCGCACGCTCGCGACGCGCTTCACGCCGCGGGCGGAGGAAATCACCATGAGCGGAAGCGCGCTGCTGTTCGCCGTTGCACTCTGCGTGTTGATCACGCTGCTCGTGGCCGCGCTGCCCTTCGCCCATTCCCTTTGGCGGCGAAACGTCGCGGGCGAGCTCCGCGGGGGCAACGCGGGGTTCGGCGGGACGCGCCGCGACCACCGCGTCCGCGACGCACTGGTCGCGCTGCAGGTGGCGCTTGCGTTCGTGATGCTCGTGGGCGCGGGGCTCATTGGACGCAGTCTCGTCGCGCTCGAACAAGTCGACGCCGGCGTCGACGTGCGCGACGTGCTGACCGCGCAGCTCGAACCGAACTTCACCAAGTACGACACGCCGCAGAAGCAGGTCGGCTTCGCGCGTGCGCTGCTCGCCCGTCTGGACGCGCTGCCCGGCGTCCGGTCCATGGGGCTCGCGAGCACTTCACCGCTCCAGGCGGCCGGCGACAATGACTTCGTTTTCACGATCGCCGGCGTGCCGCTCCCCACTGGCGCGCGCGGCCCGCATGGCGGCGTGGCGGCAGTATCGCCCGACTACTTCAGGACGGTCGGCATCCCGCTGCGCCGTGGGCGCGCGTTCACTGCCGCCGACCGCGATACCGCCAACGACGCTGCGATCGTCAGCGAGCGCATGGTGAAGGAGTACTGGGGTGGCCGCGACCCGATCGGCACCCGCATCACGCCCGACAGCGGGCGCAGCTGGTTCACGGTCGTCGGCGTGGTGGGGAACGTCCGGCACCGCCTCACGGATCCCGAGGTGACGGACGTGGTGTACGTCCCGGTCGCCGCGGTGTCCTCGTGGGACCTGCGGGTGTTCCTTCGCGCGACGGCGCCGCTGCCGCTGGTGGAGCAGGAGCTTCGCGCGGCCGTCCGTGACGTGGACGCGCAGCAGCCGGTGTCGAACGTCCAGTCGTTCGAGCAGGTGCGCGGAGTGCAGCTGGCCGAGCCGCGCCTCATGACAACCCTCATCGCGATGTTCGCCGTGATCGCGCTCGTACTGACGGCGACCGGACTGTCCGGCGTGATCGCGTATGGCGTGACGCAGCGGCTGCCCGAGATCGGTCTCCGGGTCGCGCTCGGCGCGACGCGCGGGCGCGTCCTCGCGCTCGTCATGCGCGAGGGGCTCGCCATCGTGGCCGTCGGCGTCGCGGCGGGGTGTGCGGCGGCCATCGCCATGCGCGGGTTGGTCGCGCACCTCTTGTTCCACGTGAGCGTGACAGACGCGCCGACCTATGCCGGCGTCGCGGTCGCCATCGTGGTGACGGCCGCCGTCGCGTGCTTCGTGCCGTCGCGCCGCGCGCTCACCGCGGACCCCGCGCGGGTCTTTCGCGGCGGCTGAGGGCGCGACTGCCCGCCGTCGGTTCAGGCTCCGGCTTCTGAGGACGCTGGAGAGCATGGCGACGCCCTGCTCGGTGAACACGCGCGGAGCGTGCCGATTGCCGCCTCGCGCGTTTGATATCACAGATTGTGATATCAAACGCGCGGATTCATCGGCAGTGAGACGGAAGGCAAAGTCGGCCGGGAAACGTGCAATGTTTCTCGACACGGCCTGGTTGAGGGTGCCCGTGGGCACTCCGTACAACTCCGCGAGATCGCGGTCGAGCATCACGCGGTACCCACGAATTGAGAGGATCCGTTGCTCGATCGCGTGCGGAGCAACAAGCGCGCCGCGAGCCGTGCCAGATTTGACCTTTCGGGACATGAGAAGAAGAGTACGACCGATCTCGATGAGTCCCGTCATCCGAACCACGCACACAACAGCGAACGATTCCGGCTTGATTCCGAGGGCCGGTCAGGAGTTGCGTAAGCCGTTCGAAAATCAGCACTTTCCACCGACGCGAAAGTGGCGGAACTGCCAGACGCGCAGAGGACTCACCGTATGCAAAATGATCGGATCGGACGGTACTTCGCGCTGTCCGCGGTCGCACTGAGCGCATTCGTGGGGGCGCGCGACTCCAATGCCGCACCGCGGTCACTGCGTCGAGCGCCGATCTCATTCTGTGCGGATTCAGGTGGATTCGCGAACAATGGTCTGACGCTCTTTCGCGATCTTGCCACCACGAGTGACGCAGGTAAGGTGGCGATTCGCAATCAGGCCTCCCTCTCCGCTACGACGCAAGACAGCGTGCAACTCGTTACGTCGTCGCCTATATGCCAACTAGCCGCCGAGAGCATTCGCCGGTCGAGGAATCAAGCAGACACGGGTGTGCTGATGACGATGGTGCTCCTGAAGTATGGGTCGACGCGTTACGTGGGTCTCGACGGTAAAATTGGGGAGTGGATTCGCTGGATCGTGTTCGACACGACGTTCACGATCGTGGGAAATTTCACGCAGTAGCCATGTATTCTGTCCGAATAAGCGCATTGGGATTCTTTACC
Organism: Gemmatimonadales bacterium; assembly: GCA_044449085.1. Lineage (GTDB taxonomy): Bacteria > Gemmatimonadota > Gemmatimonadetes > Gemmatimonadales > Gemmatimonadaceae > Fen-1231. The sequence goes on from JBIOHR010000057.1 coordinate 16,638, forward strand.
GTCCGATATCGCCGCTCGTCGAGAGTTGTTGTGTAAGTCGTTCGGTATCAAGTATTTTCCACCCACGCGAAAGTGGCGGAACTGGCAGACGCGCAGGACTTAGGATCCTGTGGGGCAACCCGTCCGGGTTCGACTCCCGGCTTTCGCATCCGGCACCCCCCTATATTTCTCCCTTATGGATATCGAAGTCGTATCCCGAAAATCGGAAGGCGCCGAGCGGCGTCTCCAGATCGCCGTCTCCGCCCCGCATGTCGCCGTGGCCCGCGAG
>JBIOHR010000058.1:0-16698 GCA_044449085.1 Gemmatimonadales bacterium
CAGCACGGGCGCGCACGCCGATATCCGCGTGAGCTGCCGCAGCCATGCGCGCCAGTCCGGTTCATCGAGCGGCTCGGGCGCCCGACACGCCGGGTCGTCCGGGTCCATGAACGGCGCCGGCACCGCGCGCACGATCTCGTGTGCGATGCCGAGCCTCGTCGCGACCGCGGCCGCGAGACGGTTCTCGTCCGGCGGTTGCGCCGCACCTGCGTCGTTCGTCCAGGCGCTCAGCTGCGTTGCCGGCGACACGCGGCGCGCCGTCGCCGCGAGGCTCGTCGAGTCGAGCCCGCCACTGAGCAGGATCGCCGCGCGGTCCGTCCGGAGCCGGTCGCGCACCGCCTCGCCGAGCACCTCTCGAAAACGTTCGACGTACTCGTCGTCGCGCCTCAGTCGGAGCGCCTCGGGCACCGGGAACGACCAGTACTTCGTCGGCGCGATCGCACCGGCGGCGGCGTGAATGACCAGTTGATGTCCGGGCGGAACGCGCCGGATGCCGGCGAACGACGTCGTGGACGTGTCGGCGTTGTATCCGTGGAGCAGAAACGAGACGATCGCCGGCTCGTGCAGGCGTGACGATACGCGCGCGCGTGCGCGCACCTCGTTGAGCACGTTGCCGCAGACGAACGCGCGCCCCGCCTCGGCCCAATACAGAGGGCGCACGCCGAGCGGGTCGCGCGCGCACAAGAGCATGCGCCGCCGGTGGTCCCAGAGCACGAAGCTGTAGTCGCCGATGAGCCGTTCCGTGGCCGTCTCGCGCCACGCGGACCAGGCGGCGAACACCAGTTCCGTGTCGCTCGCAGCATTGTCGGTCGCGACACCCGCCGCGCCGAGCGCATCACGCAGGGCGTTGCGTCCGTCGAGGCGGATGTCGCCGGTGATCCAGCTGGCCCTGCGCGGATCGGCGATTCCGGTGGCGCTCACCGGACCGTCGCCGCGGAGGAGTTCGGCGACGAACGCGCTCACTCCGCGCCGAAGGTCGCGAGAATCCGGTATCGCTCGTGGGGGTCGTCGCCCGTGACGAGTACACCTCCACTCTCGACCCACGCATGCGCATCGAGGGTGACGCGCGGTGCGTGCGGCGCCTGCCCGATCGTCGCATCCGCGGGCGCGACGCCGATGCTAAGGCGCGCCCGCGATCCGCCTGCCCGCAGCAACCGTTCGGCCACGAGCGACTGCGCGAGGCAGCTGCTCCCCGGCAGCGACCGCGCCGCGCGCAGCACCGCGCGGCGAACCGCGCGCGGCCACGCGTCGCCCGCGCGCATTTCGGCGGGTGCACGGCCGGCGATCAATACATGCACGCGATTGAAGGAGAGCAGCCGAAGTCCTGCGCGCGTCAATACGAGCCAGCCAAGGGCACGCGCCGCGAGCGTCTTTTCGGCGGCCGGGAGCCGCGAAAAGTTATGCAGCCGCGTCAGGAACAATTTCGAGCAGGCCGCGGTTGAGGAGGTCGCTGGCGAGCTCGACCAGGTCGCGCAGCGCGGCATCGCGCTCGACGTCGAACTCGCGACTCACGGTTTCGGCCACGTCGCCAAGCGCGGCGGGCTCCTGCACGAGCTCCCAGATGCGCACACCCGGGCCGTCGAGCCCGTAGTAGACACTGTCCTTCAGCCCAAGGATCACGGCCTCGCCGGACAGCTTCGTCGAAAGCTGGTCGCGAGAGGCGACCACCCGCGTCCGTTCAGTGATAAAAGGGCCCCCGAATCCCGCCATGATCGCAGTCTACCACGGGATGGGAGATCAGGCGAGTGGCAGTGCAGTGATGTCTGTAGTCGCGGAGCTCGGAGCTCCGCGACTACAGAAAACGACCTTTCAGGTTGACCTGACCCCGCCGAGCGGCTAACTTGTAGCGTTGTCAGGAAATAGTGGCCTTGTCCGGCTGGGCGCCTGCCCCGCTGGAGCCACCCTCCTCCCGCGCCGGCAACCCGCGGGGGGCACACGACCAAAGGAGGATTGCCGCATTGTCTCGTGAATACGAGGCGGTGTACATCTTCGACTCTGCACTCGAAGACGCCGCCATCAACGAAAAGATCGCGAAGCACCATGGACTTCTGGGCACCACCCAGGAGATCAAGCTCGACCACTGGGGCCGCCGCCAGCTCGCGTACAAAATTGGCACACGCGAGACCGGCTACTACGTGGTCGCCCGCTTTCACGCCGAATCCAAGGTACTGCCCGAGTTCGAGCGCGCGCTCAAGCTCGACGACGGCGTCGTGCGCTATCTCATATCGGTGCACGAGCACGAGCTCGGCGCGCCACCGATGACCGAAGAGCAGCTGGCCGCCCGCAAACAGGGAGACGATGACGATGACGATGAGGACTGACACCATGCGGCGGGCCAAGAAGTCGTGTCCGATCACCGAGGCGGGGATCCGCTTCGTGGATTACAAGGACGAACGCCTTCTCGCCCGCTTCATCACCGATAACGGCAAGATCCTCCCCAGCCGCCTGAGCGGCGTGGATGCCCGTCACCAGCGCCAGCTCGCCAAGGCCATCAAGAAGGCCCGCTATCTCGCACTGCTGCCGTACACCCGCGGGGCTCAGACGTAAGCTGGACAGGTCTGGTACGATGAACGACGTCGCCTCCGAGGAATCCCCACGGGCGGATCGCGAGCGGGGATGGTGGCGCGTCGGGCTGGCAACGCTGCTGTTCCTGTTCGCGCCGGCGATTCCGATGCTGCGGATCCTGCTTCCGGTGGATCAGGAACTGGTGCTCATTGCGCCGGCAATCGCGGCGTGTGCAGTGGCGGGATGGTGGGCCGGTGGGCGGCTGCCGCTCGCGCTCGCGTGGGTCGCGATCGCCGGGTGGGTGCTGGTGATGGTCAGCTCCTCGGCGGGCGCGTTTGGCTACCTCGTGTGCGGATGGTCGGTGCTCCTCGCCGCGACGTTCGCGGCGCAGGTGATCTTCACACGGCGCGAGGCGTCGCGGCCGTTCTCCACTCAGGCGTTCGCGGCGATTGCGCTCACGCTCGTGTTCGCGGCGGGCGCGACGATTGCGACGAAGCAGGGACCGGCGACGGTCGAGCAGATGGTATTGAACGAGGCATCGAAGCGGAGCGAGCAGTCGATCGCCGAGTGGCATCAGGCGACGTCGTCCAAGGAGTGGATGGATTTCTTCGCAAGCAAGCCGGATGCGAAGACGCTCATCGACGGAATGGAGTCGCAGTTCGAGGCGGCTCCCGCAGTGGCGGCGACGCTCTTTCCATCGATGGTCGCACTCGAGTCGTTGATTGCGCTCGCCATCGCGTGGGCGCTGTACCATAGGATCGGCCGCGAACGCCTGGGACCGCCGCTGGCGAGGCTCAGGGACTTCCGGTTCAACGATCAGTTCGTGTGGGGGCTGGTGGCGGGGCTCGCCTTGGTGGTGGTGCCGGGGTTCGCACCGATGAGCGCGGTCGGGGCGAACCTGCTGGTGTTCTTCGGCGCGCTGTACGCACTGCGCGGTGTGGGCGTGGGTCTCTGGTTCTTGTCGCCGGGCCCCGTCATGATGACGTTTTTGATCGTGTTCGCGCTGGTGTTTCCCCCCGTGCTGGGTGTGCTGGGCGTGGGGCTTGGAGTCGGGGATACGTGGATCAACTGGCGCGCCCGGGCCAGGCCGAAAACCTAACGATCGAGGATACGATGGAAGTCATTCTGCGGCAGGCGGTGGACAAGCTCGGACATCCGGGCGATATCGTGAAAGTGTCGGCGGGATACGCGCGCAACTTCCTGCTCCCGCGCGGCGTCGCGTACGAGGCGACGGCGGGCAACAAGAAGCGCATCGCGCAGGAAAAGGACCGGCTGCAGGCGGCGGAGAACGCCCGTGTTGCGTCGGCGCAGGAATTCGCGGCGAAGCTCGAGTCGGTCTCGCTGACGTTCTCGGCGCGCGTCGGAGAAGAGGGCAAGCTGTTCGGGTCGGTCACGCCGTCGGACATCGCCGAGCAGCTCAAGGCTCAGGGACTGGACGTCGAGAAGCGGATGATCGACCTGCACGAGCCGATCCGCGCGCTCGGCGTGTACAAGGTGCCGATCAAGCTGCATGCGGACGTGAAGCCGGAGATCAAGGTCTGGGTCATCAAGGCGTGATCAGTTAAGCTCGGAGCCAACCGCTCACAGCCAGGAGCTCACAGCTTGGAAATTTCAAAGCTGTGAGCTCTCAGCGTATGGGCAGCTTTGAGCTGAGAGCGTCGAGGACTTCAGCCGTGAACTTGAGCCGTTCGCTGCGAGCCCGCGGGCGTGACCCCGCCTGGCTGGGTACATCCGGCTCACGAACGCCGCCATAAGACGTTATTCTTGCAGTCGTTGGGGAACTTTCCACGTCAACTTGTCTACTACCTGACAGCCCCGCTCCACCCTTCCAGAACCGCATGGAGTCGAACCCCGTTCCGTATTCCGTGACCACGCTCGCCCGCCGCGCCGCCGCGATCTGCGCTGACAACAAAGCCAGCGACGTCGTTCTGCTTGATCTGCATGATGTGACGGACATGACCGACTATTTCATCGTGGCCTCAGGCACATCCGATACGCATGTCCGCAGCGTCGCCCAGCACGTCGTCGAAACGCTCGCGAAGGACGGCGTGCGCGCGCATTCGGTGGAAGGCCTGACGCAGGGCCGCTGGGTGCTGCTCGATTACGTCGATTTCGTGGTGCACGTATTCCATCCGTCGCTGCGCTCGTTCTACCAACTCGAGCGGCTGTGGGGTGATGCCCCCGCGCTCGCCGTCTCACCCTGAGGGGGGCCCTGCTGATGCGCACGCGTCGCGATCTTCTCCGCTCGCTTTCCGCCACCGCGATCGCCGGCGCCCTGCTGGTCGGCGCATCCGCTGCCGGCGCGCAAGGCTACTACGGGCAGAATCAGGTCCAGTACCAGCAGTTCGACTGGCGCGTCCTGCGCACCGAGCACTTCGACGTGCATTACTACCCACAGGAGGCCGCTGGCGCGAAGATCGCGGCCCGCATGGCGGAACGCTCGTACGCGCGTCTCTCACGCCTGCTGAACTACAGCTTCAAGGAGCGCAAGCCGATCGTCATCTTCGCGTCGCGCGGCGACTTTGGGCAGAGCAACGTCTTCGGCGACCAGGGCGAAGGCGTGGAAGGAGTCACCGACTTCCTGCACCAGAGCAACACGTTCTTCATCGAGATGGACCTCGCGGAAACGCAGCACGTGATGACGCACGAAATGGTGCACCAGTTCCAGTACGATGTTTTTGCACGCGGCCACGCCGGCAACGGGTTCGCGGCACTCGCCCAGACGCAGCCGCCCGGTTGGTACATGGAAGGCATGGCCGAGTACCTCTCCATCGGGCCCGACCACCCGGCCACCGACGCGATCATTCGCGATTTCGCACTGAACGGCAGCCTGCCGACGATCAAGCCGACGGAGAGCGGACCCGTCCAGTATCTCGATTACCGCTACGGCGAGTCGTTCTGGCGTTACATCGGCCAGCGCTGGGGCGATGAGATCATCGGCGAGATCCTCGCCTCGACGCCGACACTCGGCATCGACCGCGCATTCAAGCGCCACACCGGCTTCGATCTCTCCGAGCTCAGTGATGAGTGGAAGGAGACCATGCAGACCACCTATCTGCCGGGGATCGCCAACCTCGATCGCCCGCGCAAGGTGGCGCAGCCCCTGCTCAACGAGAAGCGCACCGGCGGCGTGATCCCGACGTATATCGCACCTGCGTTCTCGCCCGACGGCCGGCAGATCGCCTACATCTCGAGCGGCAGCCTCCTGCGCGCCGAGGTCTTCCTCGACCTATACCTTGCCGACGCGACCACCGGCAAGCGCATCAAGCGCCTCACGACCAGCACGATCAACCCCGAGTTCGAGGAGCTCCGCTCCGCCTACTCGCAGAGTGCGTTCTCGCCGGATGGCCGGACGCTCGCGTTCACCGCGCAGACCGGCGGCAAGGACGTCATTTATCTCGAGAACGTGAAGAACCTCGACATCGAGCGCCGTCTCGACACGGGACTCGACGGGATGATTGGGCCATCCTGGTCACCGGACGGCAAGCAGATCATCTTCAGCGGCTCCAAAGGCGGCTTCACGAACCTTTACAAGATCGACGCCGACGGCCGAAACCTCCAGCAGATCACCACTGGTGACTGGGCGGCGCTCATGCCGGCCTGGTCGCCCGACGGGCGGCGCGTGGCGTTCGTGAGCGACCGAGGGCCGAACACCGATTTCCAGACGCTCAAGTTCGGCAAGTGGGAGATCAACGTCCTCGATCTCCAGACCGGCAACATCGACGTGATCCCCGGCCAGGGCGGAAAGAACCTCAACCCGCAGTGGGCGCCCGACGGCAAGTCGCTCGCGTACATCAGCGACCGCACCGGCATCACACAGCTCTTCATCTACGACTTCGACACGAAAGAGCACTACCAGATCACGAAGTTCGTCGGCGGCGTGCAGTCGCTGACCGAAAACTCCCCCGCCATCACGTGGGCGCGCCAAGCCGACAAGATCGCGTTCACCTACATGGACAACGAGCAGTACACGATCTGGTCGCTCTCCAATCCGCGGCAGCTCAAGAAGGAGCCGTACCGCGAGCCGCCCAAGGTCACGGTCGTGGCGCAGCAGATGACGCCCGCAGATTCGGCCGTGCAGCGCGCGTCGCAGGCCGCCGCCGCCATCGACGCGATCGTGCGAGAGCAATCCGCCAAGACCAATCCGCCTGCGGCCGCGCAGCCGGACAGCACGCGGGGCCGTCGCGTATCCGTGTATCGCGGACCCTCCGGACTCCGCGCGTCGGACGAGCTCCCCGCCGCCGGCCAGCCCGGGTCCGAGTCACCGGTTTCCGTCGCGGCGCTGCTCGACAGCACTGCGCTCGCGCTCCCGAATCCGGCGACCTTCACCGATGAGCCGTACAAGGCGACGCTCAAGCCCATCGGCGTCCAGCGTCCATCCATCGGGTACGCCCAGGACAACTACGGCCAGGGAATTTTCGGCGGCACAGGCATCATCTTTGGCGACCTGCTGGGCAATCGCCAGTTGACGACCGCGGCGGCGATCAACGGACGCGTCGACGAAGCGCAGCTGTTCGTCAACTATGTCAGCCTTTCGCACCGCCTCAGCTGGTCGGCCGGTTTTCAGCAGCAACCGTACTTCTTCCTCGCCGGCGCCACGCAGGGCACGCTGCCGGCCAACCAGTATCAGGTTTCGGAGGAGCTCGACCGGTTCATCATCCGGTCGGCGTTCTTCACGTCGATCTACCCGCGGAATCGTTTCCAGCGATTCGAAATCGGTGCATCCGCCACGAACATCGACCGGTCGGCGGAGTTCGTCAGCGAGATCGCCGACCTGACCTCGGGATACACCACCGGATTCTACGTCGACAGCATCAAGGGAACCGGCTCGTTCGACTTCGCCTCGCCCTACGTTGCGTACGTCTCCGACAACGCCCTCTTCAACGCCACGGGCACGGGCATCTACGGCCACCGCTATCGCTACCAGGTCGGCACGAACGTCGGCACGCAGAACTGGATGAGCTACACGGCCGACCTCCGTCGCTACGACGCGATCATCTTCAGTTATCTGACGCTTGCGACTCATTTGTACGCGAACGTCAACGTCGGCAGCGGCGAAACGCTGTTTCCGCAGTACCTCGCGAATCCGTACGCGCCGAGCTACGTGCGAGGGTACGATCGCGAGCAGTACCTGTCGTCGAACTGCGCCGTGGCCGGCAGCACGGTAGGGGCTACGCCGGCGACCTGTTCATCGCAGCAGCTGCTTGGCAGCAGGACGCTTGCCGCGAGCGTGGAACTCCGGATCCCGCTCATCCGGCGCTTCGACCTCGGGTTCATCCCGCTCTCGATGCCGCCGATCGACGGCGAAGTCTTCTACGACGCAGGAATGGCGTGGACCGGCGGCCAGTCGATCTCGCTCACGCGTCCGGCAAACTACGACGCGAGCTCCATGCGCTATCCGCTCCGGAGCTACGGCTACGGAATCCGCATCAACGTGTTCAACATCGCGCTCGTGAAACTCGACTACGCCATTCCGCGTGACTCATTCAACAGCAAGGGCTACTGGTGGTGGTCGATCGGGCAAGCCTTCTGACGGTCCGTTAGTTTGCGGGGTGCGCTACCCGCTCCTACTCGCTCTCGCCGCCGCGCTCGGCGCGTGCTCCCATGGAACGCCGGGCACGCACCCTCCGCTCTCCGGCGGCACCAACGGGCCTGATGCAGTCCTGCTGAGGCTCGTGAGCGGCGGCGGCACGGCGAAGGCGTACCGCTGGGGTTCCGACTCTGTGCTCTGGTCATCACCGCAGCGCGTTCCCGCGGTGTCGGAGGCGCTCGCGTTCGACGACGGACAGGGGTCGCTCGCCTACGTCGACTCGCGCGGCGTCCCGGGCCGCCTGGACCTGCGCGTCGGCAGCGCGTCGGCAGCCGCGACAACCGCCCTGACCGACCTCACCAGTGTTGACGGCTGGGCCATTTACGGAATCACGCCCAAGCGTGAAGTGAGCAGGCTCACGCCCAGCGGCACCTGGACCTTCACGCCCGACCCGCGGGCGCGCGGACTGCTCCCGCTCCCGGACGGATCCCTCGTGCTGCTGACCGACGCCGGCAACCGCCACGAGCTGCGCCGGCTCCACCCGCCCGAACCGCGCATCACCGAGACGACGTCAGTTCCGCGCGCGGACCTCGTGGTGCGTACCGACCTCGGCGACCGGCTGTTTTTCATCGGCGACTCCGGCGTCACGGGCGTGCGCACGCGGGACTTGTCGCGCACCAAGACCATCTGGCTTGCCGGGCACGCCGTAGACGCCGTGGCCACGCCGAGCGGCGACCGGATTTTCGTGGCGCTCAAGGGCAAGAAGTCGGTCACCGTGATCGACCGCTTCAAGGAGGAAGTCGACGGCACGATCGACACCGACGAGCCCGTCGTCGCGCTGCGCATGGATCCCGACGGTCGCTACCTGCTCGCCCGAACGGGCACCGGCGATTCGGTCCGCGTCATCGCGATCGGCACCGCGCGCGCCATCGGCGCCATCAGGTCACGCTGGCGCGCCGACCTCCCGCTCGTCGGGCCCGACGGGGGAATCGCGGTGCTCCAGGACAGCGACGTCGTGATCGTGGACGCCGAGTCGCATCGCGAGCGGACGCGCTTCCTCGGCGGCGCGTCGGATCTCTGGACGCTCGTTCGCTGGAACGGATTCCGGCCGCGCGCCAAGGGGCTCGACGTGCCGGTCACCTTCGATGCGGACTCCGACTCCACGGCGGTCGACAGCGCCGTGACGGACAGCGCTCGCGCGGCTCTTGCCGCCGCTGCGACCGCCGCGGCGGCCTCGGCGGTGCATCCGCCCGCCACAGCGTCAACGGCGCCAGCGGGTGCCGCGGCTGCACAGCGGCCGGTCATCGGCGCTCCGCTGCACAGCACCTTCACACTTTCGTTCGCCGCGCTGCTGTCCGAGGATCGTGCGCGCACGCTGGCCGCTTCCATTACGGTCGACGGCCACGCCGCGCGCGTCGTCCCCGGCGTCAGCGGCGGCGTCCCGATTTATCGCGTCGTGTACGGCCCGTACGACACCAAGGAGGATGCCGACCGGGCCGGCAAGCGCACCGGTCTCCCTTACTGGGTGTACGAGGGCGCACCGTGACAGCTCCGCTCCACCCGCGGCAGTCGGCAACGACGTGGTGGGAAGACGAAGGGCGCAGGATCGCTGGACAGTTGCACGATGTGTCCGCCGCACTCGTCGTCGGACCAAACGCCGAGAACTCGGCGCGCGTCGCACTGGGAATCGCGCAGGCAGAAAGCGGGCGGCGCCATGTCGCGCTCGGCGATCTCGTCGGTGACCTCGCGCCGCTGTACGCCGTAGCCGGCGGCGAGGACGCGTTCGGCCTCTCCGACTGTCTGCGGCAGGGACTCCCGCTCAACGACATCGCGCGGCCGGCACCCGGTCGCGACTCGCTGTTCATCCTCCCGGCGGGCTCACCACCCGTCGCGTGCGAGGAGATCCTCGGCCACGACCGCTGGCGGAAGCTCGTGAACGGGTTCACCAAGACGGGAGCGCTCCTCCTGCTGGTCACATCGACCGGAGCACCGGGGTTCGACACGCTCGCCAACGCAACGGGCGGCATCGTGCTCGTCGACGCACCGGCGGCGCGCACGAGGGATCCGCGCGTGCTCGCCGCCGTATCCGCGGCACCTGAGCCGCGGCCGGTGCCGCGCGCACCCGCGGGGCGCGGCAATCGGCGCGCGGCGGCCATCGCCGTGGGCACGGCGCTCGTCGCGCTCGCGGCCGCGGCGTGGTGGATGCGGCACCGAGCGCATGCCGCGCCGGCCGGCGCAGCGCATCGCACCGCGCCGGCCCACGTGAGCGCCGCTCCGCCGGCCGCGCATGCGCCCGCGGACACTGTGCGACTCACCGATCCTGTCAACCCCGCGGACACGTCCAGCACGGCGCCGTTCGCGGTGGAAGTGATGGCGGCAAACACCCTCGCGGGTGCAAATTCATATCTCGCCGACCACGCGCAAAGCGCGGCGCTCCAGGGCGCCACGGTTTCGCCGGTGATCGTCGGCGGATCGGCGAGCCTGTGGTACAAAGTCGTCGTCGGCGCGTGGCACGTACGCGCGGGCGCCGACTCTCTCCTCGCCGCGCTTCGGCACGACGGGCTGGTGCGCGGCGACGAGGGACGCGTGGTGCGGGTACCGTACGCGCTGGTGATCGCGGACAAGCTGGACCGGACGAAGGCGCTCAGCCTCCACGACACGTGGCGGCAGCGCGGATTCAACTCATACTTGATGGTGCAGGACGACGGAGCGACGCGCCTGCTCTCGGGCGCGTTCGAGACAGCGGCCCAGGCCGCGTCGCTGGCCGCTGCGCTCCGCGCGGCGGGAGTGGCGCCGGTCCTCGCGTACAGAACCGGGAGAACGTACTAAGTGCGGTTGACGAAACTCGAGTTGCATGGATTCAAGTCGTTCGCGGATGAAACCGAGATGCTCTTCAACACGGGCGTCACGGCCGTCGTCGGGCCGAATGGCTGCGGCAAGTCGAACGTGTCGGACGCCGTGCGCTGGGTGCTGGGCGAGCAGCGCGCGCGCATGCTGCGCGGTGCAAAGATGGAGGAAGTAATCTTTCAGGGCTCATCCGCGCGAAAGCCGGTGAACCTCGCCGAGGTTTCGCTGCACTTCTCCAACGAGGACGGCGGACTTCCGGTGCCGTTCCAGGAAGTCGTCATCACGCGGCGCCTCTCGCGCGCCGGAGAGAGCGAGTACTTCCTGAATCGCGCGCCGTGCCGGCTGCGCGACATCCACGACCTCGTGCGCGGCACGGGCCTCGGCGCCGACAGCGGCGTGGTGATCGAGAGCCGCATGATCGACGCACTCCTCTCCGATCGTCCGGACGACCGGCGCGAGCTGTTCGAAGAGGCCGCGGGCGTCGGCCTGTACCGCGACCGCCGCCGGAGCACCGAGCGCAGTCTCGAGCAGACGACCGCCGACCTGTCCCGCCTGGACGATCTCGTCAACGAGGTCACGAGCCAGGTGCGCTCGCTCGCGCGCCAGCGGAAGCGCGCCGAGCGGCACGGCGAGATCACCACGCGCCGTTTTGCCGTCGAGCTCACGCTCGCGTCGCGCGAGATGGCCGCGTGGAAAGACGAGCTCGGCCGGCTCGACACCACGCTCGAGGAGCTTCGCGCGAAGGCGCCCGAGTCGCAGGAGCTCGTGCTCGCGGCCGAGCAGGCGCGCGACCTTGCACACGCCGCGCGCGCCGCCGCCGAAGCACGGCGTCACGAGCGCGACAAGGTCGTGGGCGATGCGCGCGAGGCGCTGCTCACGCTTCAGGGCGAGATTGCCGTGGCCGAAGAGCGCCACCGCAACGCGCTCGCGCGCCGCACGCGCGCCGAGCAGGAGCGCAGCGCCCTCGCTGCGCTCGGCGAACGCGTTGTGGCGGAGTACGCCTCCGCGCGGGACGAAGAGGAGCGCACGGAGGCGTCGCTGCGCGAGGCCGTCACCGCGCTCCAGCAGCATGTGGGCGCTGAGGAGGAGGCGCGGGGCTCCGTGGCCGCCGGACGCGACGCGCTCGAGCGCGCCGACCGGCTCGTGCGCGAGGTCCGCGATCGCCTCCGGCGTCTCGAACTCGAACGCGAAGGCGCCGAGCGCGAGCTCGCGGAGGTCGCGCAGCGCTCGCACCAGCTCGCCGGCGAGCATGAACAGCTTGCGGCGCAGCAGCGGCTGGCTCAGCGCGAACTGGAAATAGCCGACGACCGGCTCGCCGTCGCGACCGCCGCCGCCGCCGAAGCCGACGCCGCGCTTGCCGCCGCGCACGAGGCCGCCCGCGACTGGCGCGAGCGCGACGCAGCCGCGCGCGCCGACGTGCGGCGTGTGGAAGAGGAGCACGCCGGCATGCACGGCAAGCTCAGCGCGCTGGAAGGGCTCGAGCGTGAACGCGTCGGTCTCGCGCCGGCGGCGGCGCGCCTCCTGCGCGACCGCGAGCAGTTCGGTGCCGGCGCGGTGCTCGGCCCGCTCTCGGATTTCATCGGGGCGGATGCCGCGACCGCATTGCTCGTCGAGCGCTTCCTGGGAGCCTCGGTCCACGCCGTCGTCGTGCGCGACCGGGCCGCGGCTGACGCCGTGCGTCACTGGCACGCGCAGGCGAACCCGGGCCCGCTGCTGCTCCTCCCGCTCGACGCGAAGATCACCGCGCAGGGATCCGATTCCGACGCGCGCGCGCTTTCCGCGCTCGTGCAAACCGAAGGACCAGCGCGCGCATGGGTGGGCGCCCTCCTCGGCCAGGTGCACGCGGACGACTCCGGGAACACCTTCGTCGACGCGCGCGGCGCGGTGTGGCTCCCGGGCACGCAGGCCGGCGCCGGACCGCTGCGCCGCCGCGCGGAGCTCACCGAACTGCGGGCGGCTTCGGCGGCGATGGACGCGACCCGCGCGGCGGCCGCGGCCGCACTTCAGTCCGCCCACGCCAGCCTCCAACAGGCCGAAGCGGCCGCAAGCGCAGCCGCCGATGCGGCGACGCGCGCGCATCGCGTCATGCAGGAGAGCGCGCAGGCGCGAGCCGAGCGCGAGCGCAACAACCTGCGGGCGACGCGCGAGCTTGCCGACGCGGTCGCGCTCTCCGAGCGCCTCGGTGGACGCCGCGACGAACTCACCGCCCGTGTGACCGAGGGAATTGCAACGCAGGACCGCGAGGCCGCGGCACTCGCCGCCGCCGAAGTTGCGGGAGCCGCCGCGCGCGAGGCGCTGACCGAGGCCGATCGGCGCCAGGACACGGCGCGCGAAGCCCGCGCCGCGGCGCAGGTGACGCATGCGCAGGCGCAGGCGCGCCGCGAAGTCGCGTCGGAGCGGCGCGAACGCCTCGAGCGTGAACGACTGTCGGCCGAACAGCGCCTGTTGACCCTCTCAACGGAACTCGCCGTCCTTGCCGAGGACGACGCTGCGCTCGAGCGTCAGATGGACGCATGGCGCGCCGAGCTCGCCGCGCGCCAGCACGCGCTCGCCGAGGCAGAGGCCGTGCAGGCCGAGTCTGAAGCGGGGGTGGGCGGCGCGGACGCCGCGCTCGCGGACGCGGAGCACGCGCTCGACCGCAAGCGCCACGAAGCCACCGCGCTCACGGACGGCCTGCACCATGCCGAGCTGCGGCACACCGAGCTCTCGGGCCGGCGCACGGCGATTCGCGAACGCCTCGAGACGGAGTGGCGCCGTCCGCTCGACGAACTGTTCGCCGACTACACCGCCGTGGAGGCGGAGGACGACGCCCTGCGCACCGAAGCCGAGCAGCTGCGCGAGAGCCTCGAATCGCTCGGGCCGGTGAACCCGCTCGCGATCGAGGAGCACAACGAGGAAACCAAGCGCCTCGAGTTCCTGCAGGCACAGCGCAACGATCTCGCCACCGCGCAGGTCTCGCTCCAGCAGGCGATCAGGGAGATCGACGTCACCGCGCGCGAGATGTTCCTCAAGACGTTCGAGGAAGTGCGCAGTCATTTCCGGCACATCTTCAACACGCTGTTTGGCGGTGGCGACTGCGACCTGCGCCTCGAGAACGAGGCGGCACCGCTCGACTGCGACATCGAGATCCACGCGTCGCCGCGCGGCAAGAAGACGCAGCGCATCCACCTCCTCTCCAGCGGCGAACGCGCGCTCGTCGCGCTCTCGCTGCTCTTCGGAATTTTCCTCACCAAGCCGAGCCCGTTCTGCCTGCTCGACGAAGTGGACGCCCCGCTCGACGACGCGAACGTCGGGCGCTTCGTGAAGATGCTCAACCAGTTCAAGACGCACACGCAGTTCATCGTCATCACGCACAATCCACGGACCACGACGGAAGCCGCGGATGCCGTCTACGGCGTCACAATGCAGGAGCCGGGGGTGTCGTCGCTGGTGAGCGTGAGGATGAAAGGACCGGCGGTTGATGCCGGGGAGGTTGTCGCGGCCGCAGGTTAGAGATCGCGCCCCCTCGGCGCTCGCCCCTGACACGCATCACTGAACACTTCGGTGATGAGTCACCGCTGCGCGGTGTTATATTGTCCGGGTCTCCAGTCATGTTCCGAGGTTGATCGATGCTCGTCGTGATGTCGCATACCGCCACCCAGGCAGACGTCGATCTCGTCTGCGAGACCATCCGCAGCATGGGTTACACCCCCGCACCCATGCCTGGCGCGCAGCGCACCGCCGTCGGGCTCGTCGGCAACGATGGACGGGTGGATGATTCGCTGATCGTCGAGCTCCCGGGTGTCGCGCGCGTCATCCACGTGTCGAACCCGTACAAGCAGGTCTCGCGCGAGTGGCGGCCCGAGAACACGATCGTCACGATCGCACCGGGCGTGTCGTTCGGCGGCGAGGAGATTCCGGTGATCGCCGGTCCGTGTTCCGTCGAAACCGAAAAACAGATCGTCGACTCCGCGCACATCGTGAAGGCCGCCGGTGCACTCGCGCTTCGCGGCGGTGCGTTCAAGCCGCGGAGCTCGCCGTATTCGTTCCAGGGACTCGGCCGCAAGGGGCTCGAGCTGCTCGCAATCGCCAAGCGCGAGACCGGACTCGCGATCGTCACCGAGGCGATGGACGAAGAGGGCGCACACCTCGTGGCCGAGGTGGCCGACTGCATCCAGATCGGCGCGCGCAACATGCAGAACTATTCGCTCCTCAAGACCGTCGGCAAGATCAACAAGCCGGTCCTGCTCAAGCGCGGCATGGCGGCAACGATCCAGGACCTCCTCCTGAGCGCGGAGTATGTGCTCGCCGAGGGGAATCCGAATGTCATCCTCTGCGAGCGCGGCCTGCGGAGCTTCGACACGACCTCGCGCAACCTGTTCGACCTCACCGCGATTCCCGTCGTGCACCAGCTCTCGCACCTCCCGATCGTCGCCGATCCCAGCCACGGCACGGGCCGCCGCGACAAAGTCACGCCGATGGGGCGTGCCGCCGTCGCGGCGGGTGCGGATGGAATCATCGTCGAAGTGCATCCCCAGCCGGACCGGGCACTTTCCGACGGCGCGCAATCGCTCAACGCCGAACAGTTTGGCGAAATGATGCGCCAGCTCCGGCGGGTGGCCGAAGCCGTCGACCGTCAGATCGCCGGCAACGGCGCGGGCGTGGCGTGAGGCTCGTCCTCCTCGTCGCGTTCGCGGCGAGGTTCGCCGCCGCGCAGGATTCATCGGCCTCTCCCGTTTCGCTCGTCGACCGCGCCGCACAGCAGTACCGGGCCGCGACGACCGTTCGCGCGTCGTTCGACCAGGCCCTCACCGTTCCCGGCGCCGCGTCGCAGGCGTCTCGCGGCGAGTATTTCCAGGGAAGCGGCTCACGCTTCGCCTTGCGCTTCAGCGATCCCGCCGGCGACGCCGTCGTGAACGACGGCACCTCACTCTGGCTGTATCTGCCGAGCAGCGCGAAGGGACAAGTGATCAAGATGAAGAGCGGCGCCGGCACGAAGTTCGACCTCCTCGGCGAACTCCTCTCGGCGCCGAAGGCCGACTACCGGACCGTCCGCGTCCGCGACGAAACGCTCGACGGCCACGCGACAACGGTGTACACGCTCTCGCCGAAGAAAGCGGACCTTCCCTTCACGCGCGCAACGCTCTGGATCGGCCAGGACGACGCAATCATCTGGCAGCTCGAAACCGTCGAGCCGGGCGGGATGGACAGGAAGGTACGTTTTTCGTCCGTGCAGATCGGAGGCATGGTGCCGGCCGATGAGTTTGCGTTCGTGGTGCCGGCGGGCGTGCGAGTCATCGATCAGGCCGCGCTATTCGGCAAGAAGCCCTGACTGTTGGGCCCTTGGCGGGGGATACGGCGCACCTCTTTCTCTAGCGGTCCGCCAATGGCTTGGGCACCGTTCCCGCCGCTTTCGCCCGCTCCAGCAACGCCGTCGGCGATCCCACTCCCTGCAGCAACTCCACCGCCCTCGCGACCACCGGATCGCGATGCACGGCCCGTCGCTGCGCGCCCAGCACGCCGAACGCCTGCGTCGCGATCTCGCTGCCGATGACACGGTCGACGGCGTCATGCGCATCGTCGAATACGTCGCGCGGCACGGTGAGATGCTTCGCGCGCATCTCGCGCCAGAATCCGTCTCGCATCGCCGCCGTCACGTCGAACGCTTCGCCCTTGACCGCGCCCGACCGCACCACCTGCGCCGCGTACGTCGACAGCGCGTCCTGAAAGACCGACACGCGCGTACCGACAGCGGCGACCCACGCCCGTTCGGCCCGCGGCACAACGCTGTCGCCATAGACGATGTCGGGAACGATACCGCCGCCGCCGATCACGAC
>JBIOHR010000059.1:0-15976 GCA_044449085.1 Gemmatimonadales bacterium
CCACCCCCGACGAGCTCCTCGACCAAACCCAATCCGACCTCGCTCGCTCCGACTTCGACGAAGAGCAAGCCGGTATCGACCGTCGCGAGTTCATGTTTCTCTCGCTCGTGGCCGCGGCCGCGACCGCGTTCGGCAGCGACCGCGCCCGAGCACAGGGCGTTCCGGCCGGCGCCGCCGGCGCGCCTGGTGCGGCGGGCGGCGGACGCGGCCAGAACCAGCAGCCGCCGGTGCCGCTCGAGAATGGCGAGGCTCCCGCGCTCCAGTTCCAGCCCTACCCGGGCGGCACGGGCGCGTACATGCAGAAGCTCGCGCGCGAACACGGCAAAGCCGCGTTCGACCGCGCGACGTTCACGGTCGAAAAGTGGAGCGGCGCGGTCCCGGCGAATCCAGACGAGGTCGCGTATCTCCCCGCGCACCGTCTCTCCGCGCTCATCAAGGCGAGGAAGATCACGTCGTCGCAGCTCACCGAGATCTACCTCACGCGCCTCAAGCGCCTGAACCCCACGCTGCTCTGCGCGGTGACGATCCTCGAGGAGCGCGCGCGCGCGGAGGCAAAGCAGGCCGACGCCGAGATCAGCGCGGGGAAGTATCGCGGCCCGCTGCACGGCCTGCCGTATGGCGTCAAGGATTTGTTCGCCGTGAAGGGAGCGCCCACCACGTGGGGCGCCAAGGATTTCGAAGATCGCATCATCGATGACGACGCCGAAGTCGTCGTGCGCCTTCGCGACGCGGGTGCCGTGCTGATCGCGAAACTTGCGACCGGACTGTTCGCACAGAACGACCAGTGGTTCCGCGGGCGCACCAACAACCCGTGGAACCTCGTGCTCGGCTCGAGCGGCTCGTCGGCCGGGCCGGCGTCGGCGACCGCCGCTGGGTGCGTCGCGTTCGGAATCGGCACCGAGACCTCGGGCTCGATCGTCTCGCCCACCACGCGCTGCGGGTTGAGCGCGCTCCGTCCGACGTTCGGGCGCGTGAGCCGCCAGGGCGGCATGGTGCTCGCCTGGTCGCAGGACCGCGTCGGGCCCATCACGCGCACGGTGGAAGACGCGGCGATGGTCTTCAACGTGATTCATGGCGTCGATGAAAAGGATCCGTCGACCGTGACCACGCCGTTCAACTTCGACCGCAAGATCGCGCTCGCGTCGCTGCGCGTTGGCGTGGATCCGAACGCGCCGAAGGAGTTCGTCGAGAAGCTTAAACAGCTCGGCATGCAGCCCAAGGACGTCGGCCCGCGCCCGACGGTCGGCGGCAGTGGCGGCGGCGGACTTGGTGTGGAGGACGCGGCGGCATTCGACTACTACGTGCAGATCAAGGCGAAGGAGATCGGGCTCGACCTCAACAACCTGCCGGAACCGGCGCCGCGCGGTGCGGGTGGCGGCCGCGGCGGACGCGGCGGTGGTGCCGGCACGGCAGCGGATGGCACGCCGCTCCCGCCGCCCAACCCGATGGCGCCGGCCGACTGGAATCCGCGGTTCGTGGATGGCCGCAGGACGCGCGGGTTCGAGTTCATCCAGAGCCAGCGCCGCCGCTACATCCTGATCAGCAAGTGGGCCGACTACATGAAGGACCTGGATATGTTCATCGCGAGCCCCTCGGCGGACGTCGGGGCGAACTCGCAGACCGGGCATCCGTGCGCAGTCGTGCAGTACAAGTTCGACGTCCCCACGCAGGGCGGCGGACGCGGCGGCGCAGTGCAGCCGCCGCTCGATCTCAAGCCGCAGCCGATCTGCGCGACGATCATCGGAAATTTGTACAACGACGACAAGATTTTGTCGGTGGCGCACCAGTACCAGATCAACACGGATATTCACATGAAGCATCCGGCGCTGTAATGCTCGGCAGCAGCTGGAGACGGCGAGCGCACGGAGGGAATGCGGCCCTTCTGGCGCTCGCCGTCGGCGCGTGCGCAACGGCGGGTATTCGGTCGTCGGTCGTCGGTGGCAAGTCATTGGCAGAGCAGGCCTACCTGTTTTCGTATTTTCGTGGGAATGGGGACGACGGCGTGCACCTTGCCTGGAGCGCGGACGGCATCACGTGGAACGCGCTGAACGGCGGTAAGGCGGTGATCACGCCGAAGATCACGGGCGATGGCATCGGGTGGCAGGAGTGGAACACGAAGGCCGCGCTGATGCGCGACCCGAGCATCATCTACGGGCCGGACAAACAGTTTCACATGGTGTGGACCGTCGCGTGGACGGATCACGGGATCGGTGAGGCGCACTCGCCGGATCTCATCCACTGGTCGGAGCAGACGCGCGTACCGGTGATGGACCACGAGGCGAACGCGCTGAACGCGTGGGCACCGGACCTTTTCTACGATGACGCGACCAAGCGGTACGTGATCGTCTGGGCGACGTCGATTCCCGGGCGCTTTCCCGCGACCGACTCGCTCGCGCAGAAGACCTCGCGGGGGCGCGCGGATCACCGGCTGTACTATGTCACGACGAAGGATTTCAAGACGTACTCGCGCGCCGCCCTGCTCTACGACGGCGGCTTCTGCGCCATCGACGGCACGATCACCAAGCGCGGCGACACGTACTACCTCGTGATGAAGGACGAAACGTTTTATCCCGTTCCCACGCGCAACCTTCGCATCGCATCGAGCAAGCACGCGACGGGTCCCTACGGCCCTGCATCGCCGTCGTTCACCTCGAAGGACACCGAAGGGCCATCGGTGCTGCAGACGCCGGACTGGTCGTACATCTACTACGACGAGTACACACGCGGGCGGTACGGCGCGGTCAGAACGAAGGACTTCGAGCACTTCGAACCCTTTACCGATTCCCTTCACGCCCCAAGGATGCGGCACGGGTCGGCGTTTCTCGCGCCCGAGTGGGTGTTGACGGGACTGCGGGCACTTCCGGAGTCCGCATCGGTTCGGGATTGGCGCTGACACGTCCCTAGAGTGCAGATTAGCCCGACCATGGCCGACCCCATCACCGAGGCTCCCTCCGGCCCGTTCTGGGAACGACCGGAGCAGATCCTTCTCGACGCCGGGAAAGAGGGTGAGCTCGTCATCGCACGGATCCGCGTCGCCGTCATCGGCGCGCTCCTCCTCGTGCCGATCGCGGGTGGCATCGAGGCCGTGCGCGCAGGGCGCGAGATCCACTGGATCGGGTTCGCGGTCACCTTCGTCGCGTTCGTGCTCTCGTGGGGAATCCTTCTCACCGTCTCGCGCGACAAGCGCCAGCGCTGGCTGCCGCTCGCCACCAGCCTGTTCGACATCTCGTTCATCACCCTGACGCAGCTGCTGTACGCGTACATCGTGAACCCGATGGTGCTGCTCAACAACCGGCTCACCTTCGACACGTACTTCGTGGCGCTCGTCGCCACCTGCCTGCGCTTCGACAAGCGCGTTGCGCTCATCGTCGGCCTCACCGCCATCGCGCAGTTCCTGGGCTCGGTCTTCCTCGTCGCGCACCATTTCGACATTGCCGCCGTAGGCGACGTGGCCGGATATGGACGCTTCCAGTGGTCCGACCAGTTCTCACGCGCGATCCTCCTTGGCGCCGTGACCGCGCTCAACGTGTATATCGTGAGCGGCCTGCAGCGCCAGCGGCGGCTCTCGAACGCCGACGCGCTCACCGGCGCGTTCAACCGGCGCTTCCTGGATCACTTCCTGCGCCACGAACTCGCGCGCGCCGCGCGACACAAGACGGCCCTTGCCGTCGCGATGGTGGACGTCGACCGCTTCAAGCAGCTCAACGACAACTTCGGGCACGCCGCCGGTGACCGCATGCTCAAGCACATCGCGCAGACGCTGGAGGGCGCGGTGCGGCGCACGGACCTCGTGGCACGCTACGGCGGCGAAGAGTTCGTCGTCGTGCTGCCGGAGTCCAACGCGGAGCAGGCCGTCACGCGCCTGGAGCGCATACGCGAGACGATCGAGGGATCCGCGCTGGCGCTGGACAAGAGTCGATCGCGCACCTCGTCGCCGACGATGAGAGTGACCATCAGCATCGGAGTGGCGAGCTGGCCTGCCGATGGTGAGACGGCGCTGGAGCTGATCTCGTCCGCGGACCGGCGGATGTACGTGGCGAAGCAGCTCGGCAGGAACAGGACGGTCGGCCCCGACTAGGGACGGAGCGCCGTCTGCACCATCGGCGTTCGTCTCACTCGGGCATGATTGACATCGGCGCTTCCGGCTCCGGCGCCGGAGCCGGCTCCTCGGGAAGCCAGTCAGCCTCGCGTTCGATCTCCCGATGCGCCTCGGGCACGCTGGCGCGAATCGCGAACATTCCCGCGCGAATCACAGAGTTGTATTGCCCGCGCCACGCATCGCGGACTGTTCTAGTGATGCGAGCGACTGGGCCGCTTCGGGTGACTTGAGCGGCCCGGCGCGCTCGTTCGCTTGCGCGGCACCTTGCCGCCGGCCTTGCGCGCTTCGGACAGTCCGATGGCAACTGCCTGCTTCCGGCTCTCCACCTTTTTGCCGCTCCGGCCCGACTTGAGTTTCCCGTCGTGCATCTCGTGCATCGCTACTTGGTGGATCTCCCCGGTGAGCGCACTTGGACCTGAAACATCACAGGCCAGAACTTTCCGGTCAGCAGGAGTTGGTGACCATCCGGCGCCAGCGCGATGCCGTTCATGACTTCGGCTGTGAACGCGCGGTCCCCGTAGAGGTCGCCGAAGTCGATCACCTGGCGCACCGTGCCGGTGGCGGGATCGATCCACGCGACGAGGTTGGTCTGGTAGATGTTCGCGATCACCTCGCCGTTGACG
This sequence comes from Gemmatimonadales bacterium, assembly GCA_044449085.1. Classification (GTDB taxonomy): domain Bacteria; phylum Gemmatimonadota; class Gemmatimonadetes; order Gemmatimonadales; family Gemmatimonadaceae; genus Fen-1231. Next base: position 4,723 of record JBIOHR010000059.1, read on the forward strand.
TACTCCAGTTCATTCAGCTTGTAGAGCGCGGCGCCCTGATAGCGAACGCGCACGACGCGCTGCACCTTGAACGTCTCTGGTGACACGATGCGAAGCGAGTCGGAACCGTCGCTCATGATGAGCGACGTTCCGTCGGTCGCGAGTCCCCACCCTTCGCCGGCGTAGTGAAACGAATCGCGCGGCGCGAGCGTCGCCGCATCGTACGTGTAGGCGACCTGCTCTTTCCACGTGAGTTGGTAGAGGCGGCCGTTGAGCAGCGCGAGTCCTTCTCCAAATCGCTTGGCGGGGAGGGTGCGCGAGGCGAGCACGCGGCCTGACTTGAGGTCGACGCGACGGATTTCGGAATGGCCGTAGAGGCCGGTGCTCTCGAAGAGCACACTGTCCGCCCAGAGCAGGCCTTGGGTGTAGGCGGCCGAGTCGTGCGGGAAGCGCGCCGTGATCTTGTAGGGTGCTGCGTCGCTCTCCGCGCACGCCAAGGCGATGACGCTCACCAAGAGGGCAAGCGCGGCGATCAGTCGCGTTGCAGTGGGCAAGCCTACCGAACCTTCGTCGCCCGCGTGTCGCGGCCGTTCTGGTGAAAGACGAGGCCCTTCACGACACCGCCCGTATCGCGCGTGAACGTGACCTGCGCGTCCCGCTCTGCCACTGGCCGCAGAGAGAGTAATTGGCGGCCTCGACGTGTTCGGCGATGTAGCCAGTGGTCTGCTGCACGGGCGTACGCCGGTAGTTGTAACGCACGCAGGAATGGAATCGAACGCGGCAACGAGGGGTGCAACGGCGCATGCGACGAGTCCTCAGGTGAACTTGCCGGTGGCCAGGAACGCCACCGTCTGCTCCAGCACAACATTGGCGCGCATGAGGAACGGATGCGAGTGCGGCACAACAATGAACGCCCGCATCCCCGGCGCGGCCGCTTGCGCGACGCTCACCTTTCCGTCATTGGGACCGGGCAGCACGAGCGACAGGAGTGGGTTTACACTGCGCGAACCGGCAATGATCCCCGTCTCGAACGGCAGCGGCGGAAGCGTGCCAATCACGCCAGCGCTGTCGACGCCAAGCTCGAGCCCGGCGGGCCCCATCACCGCCTGATAGAAGGAGCGGAGCATCCGTCCGCTGCTGAAAGCGTCAGCAACCTGGCTGCCGCCGTTCGGGGGGCCGAGCATCACCACGCGGCCGATGCGGGCGAGCGGAATGTGACCGTCGGCGACCGCGACGCGAAGCAATATTCCGCCCAGCGAGTGCGTGACGAAATGCAGCGGCCGGCCCGACGGTATCGCCGTGACATCGCGCGCGACTGCCTCGGCGAGCCTCCGAATGTTTGCGGATCGCGAGTGATAGCCGAGGTTGAACGCGAGGTATCCGCGCGCGGTGAGCGCTCTCGCCACAGGCCGCATCGATCGTGGCGAACGGCCCAAGCCGTGCAGAAGCACGACGGCTTGTCCGGCGCTTGGCGCCGCGGCGTCAGTCATCGCTCACGGGTACGGCACGCGCGAGGCGCCGGCGCCTCAAGCCTCGGGTGCCGCGGGACTCCGTATTGGCTCGACGATCTTCATGAGCGTGTTACGACCGAACGGCGTGAACGGTTCCACCTGCGCAACGCGATGCGCGCAACCCGGCCGACTACGGCACCCTTCCGCCGTCACTCGTGGTGATGGCTGCCCGCCGCCGGCGCCGGGTACGGATAGACGCTGCCGTCCGACCACTTCGGCACGATGACGAAGAACGTCGTGACTGGTTCTGAAGAACTCGTGGCCGAGAACATCGGTGAGCCGTGCTCGTTCGCGCCCCACTTTCCTTCTTCGCTGGCCGGCATGAAGAACATGACGTGCGGATACCAGCGGGCTTCCGAACCCGGCTGTGGATCCTGGATGTACTGGTCCTTCGACAGCATGTACGCCATGGAGCCCGGCGCGGGCGCCGTGAACTCGTGCGCGGCCCACGCCGCCGTCGTCCGTTTGGCCATCTCCTCTTTGGAAACCTTTGCGAGCGCCCACCCGGTGCGCTTGAGATACGATGGGAGTACCGACCTCACCGCCGCCGCGTTCCAGCACTGCGGTGTGTGGATCTTGGGATTCCAGAACTGGGCGTTGTCGAAGTCCTGCGCCCAGGACCGCTGCACGAAGCAGGCGAAGCCGTTGGTGCCCTTGACGGCGGTCTCGTAGCCGGCCTTGCCGAGCACGAGAATAGTGGCGCTGTCGGAGATCGAGGCGGGTGCGGCGCTGCGCGCGAGGGCGATCTCGTCGGCCGGGTTCGCGGCGAGGTACCGCGCGAGTGGCGCCATGGTCGCATAGGGCGAGCCCGCATTGGCGCCCGACGCCGGAGCGCTTCCCGACACCACTGATGCCGCGATGAGCAGCGGGATGAACTTGTGCATGATCGGTCTCCTCAGATGTTGGAGTGCTTCGCGAGATGCCGTTCGAGCTTGTCGAGTGAGCCGTTCCAGCCGCCGTTGTGGCTGCGCGCGGATGCGTCGTCGTGCAGGGCGGCATGGATCAGCGTCAGCTCCGTACCCCCGTCTATGGATCGCAGGTGGAACTCCAGCCGCGACACGGCGCCATGCTCCTCGGCCACTCCGCCCAGCGTCCACCGCCAGCTCATGATAATCCGCTGAGCCGGGATGATTTCGAGGAACTCGCCGGCGCTGATGTGTTCGAGGCCGTCCGACGTGCGGAAATGCACGCGGAAGTGTCCGCCGACCGTCGCATCCACGTTCGCGGATATGACGGGAATGTCGTCCGGGCCCCACCACGACGCGATGCCTTCCTCCGTCGTCAGCGCCTCGAAGACGATGGACGGGCGCGCCGCGATGCGCCGGACGATGGTCATGTCGGTCATCGGCCCTGCTCCCGGGCGTTCGCTTCTTTCGATTCTGCGTACCTGGCGAGGCGGTCGAGACGAGGAGTCCAGAAGCGTTCGTAGCGCTGGAGCCAGTTCGCAGCACGTCTCAGGGAACCTGCGGCGATCTCGACCGTCACCGTGCGGCCAGCTTTGGAGCGGCGTATGAGTCCGGCGTCGGAGAGCACGTCGAGGTGCTTCATCACCGCGGGGAGCTTGATCGTGAACGGCTCGGCGAGCGCGCTCACCGAAAGGCACTCGTTCCGCTCCAGCCGCGCGAGGATGGCGCGGCGCGTCGGGTCACCGAGCGCGGAGAAGACGCGGTCGAGGCGCCGGGTTGAATAGTTCACCATACAGTGAAGTGTTCACCGTCATGGGGCGCGTGTCAAGAGGAGGGCACCGACGAGGGCCGCGAGCGCGGGTCCGGCGATGCCGAGCCCGCTGATGATGACGTTCACCTAGTCGAGCAGGCCCGCCCGGTCGCGCACGGACATCATCGTGCCGGTCATGATGGCGACGAGCACGGCATCGGCCCCAACGCTGCGGAACTCGCCCGACACCACGGTCACGTTCCGCCCCGCGCGCACCACACGCCCCACCGCGCGGAACCGCTCGCCGCGCGCCGGTGCGAGGAGGTTCACCTTGAACTCGACGCTCAGCACTGCCGCGCCAGGCTCCATCAGCGTGAGCGCCGCGTAGCCGCATGCGCTGTCCATGACGCTGGTGACGATGCCGGCGTGGAGGAATCCGTGCTGTTGCGTCAGATCCTGGCGGAACGGCAGGTCGAGCGTGACTTCACCGGGCGCGACTCCGTCGATCGTGGCGCCGAGCGTGGCCATGACCGCCTGGCGCGCAAAGCTGGCGCGGATGCGGTGCTCGAAGTCGGGGTCGCGCGGGGTCTCGGTCATGCTGAGAAGTTAGCGCGGGACGGCGCTAGAGGCGCGCAACGCTGATCTTGAGGTTTCTGGCAGCGGCGAGGAGGCGTTCATCGTAGCTCGCGAGCGACACGGCCTGCCCTTGCCCGCGCAGAAACGCAATCGTCGCGAGATGCAGTGCGTCGAGCGTGCGCACGGGCTTCGCGAACGGCTCGAGCGCCCGCGCGAGAACCGCACGATCGAGCTCTACGAACGCGAGCCGCCCGAGGAGTGCGCGCACGATACCGTCATGTGCGCGGGCAAGGCCGCGCGCGTGAACACGATTCCACACCTCGTACTCCGTCAGCCGGCTCGCGACCAGCGTCTCGCCCCAGAGCGAAGCGGGCGGACGCCGGTCCTCGGCAAAGAGCTGGGCAAGCGCAACCGACGTGTCGAGGTAGATCACCGGTCGCCCCGGTCGCCCCGGTCGTGCGCGAGCTCGTCGAGCAGGTCGCGCAGCGGCGCGACAGGCGCGCTCGCCGGCGCCTCGGACGAAGGCATCGCCGGCGGCGAGATCCACCCGCGCCGAACCGCCTCAGCGAGCTGGGCGTCCGCGAGCAGCTCCGCGCGCCCCGCCTGCGGCGGGACGAGTTCGGCGACCACGCGGTCGCGGTCGGTGACGAGCACGGTCTCGCCGCCGGCGGCGAGGCGGACGTATTCACTGAGCTTGTTCTTGAGGACCTTCAGGCCGATGGCGCGCATACCACAAAGTAGCTTCTGGAAGCTACTTTGGGTAGGGTCTGACACGGTGATAGTGGTCATGGCCGGAATGGTACGCGACCGCGGGAGCAGGAGCGTCACCCGGACATTGCAGGAAGGGGCGAACGATTGCGCGCGGGGAATGCCTCAGGGCACGATCACCGCGCCGGTGGCGAGCCCAGTGAGCCCGAGGTTGGCCATCGCCGCGTTGAACTTGCGCAGATCATCCCGCGTAAATGTGTCGAACTTCGTCATCGCCGCCCGGAACTCGGGATCGAGCTGCGCTTTCTGATCCGCCTGCGCCGGCGTCGGCGCCTGGTCGCCTCCCTCGAGGCCGCCGGTGAGAATCTGCAGATGCTCGCGGATCACGTCGGGGTAGCGAACTGTGGATTCGATGGCCTGCGGATTGCTCGTGATGAGGGCTTGCACCGAATCCATCGCGACGTCGAGCTTCGCGCGCGCTGCAGCGAACGCGGCGGCATTCGGACCGCCCTTCACGACCTGCGCCAGTGCATTCGCCTGCGCCCGCATCGCGTCCAGGCGGTTGAGCACGCCGTCGAGCTGTGACATCTGGCCGAACTCCGCCGAGGCGAACGTGTATTCCGCCTGCAGCTCCGCCTGCGTGACGTGCGAACGCGGGTCAGCGAGCACCCGAATCTTCTGCGACTCGCTGTGCCCATTCACCGTGAGCGTGGCGGTGTACGTGCCCGGCGGGATCAGCGCGCCGCTCATCGGTCCCTTGTTGAAGTCTTTCGTGCCGAGCCAGCGCACCGGCCCGTCGGCGCGCAGGTCCCAATAGATGCGATGCATCCCCGCGTTGACGGGCACCCACGGTGCCTCGCCACCGTGCTTCACGGTGTCGGGCTTGGGGAGTGGCGGATTTGCCTCGCCGGTGGGCACCGTTTCATCGGGTGCCGACTCGGTGGGCGCGAGGTCCCGCATGCCCTCCATTGTTCGAACGATCTTCCCCGACGCATCAGTGATCACGAGCTTGCCCGGCGTGGCCGCCGAGTCGGCGAGCGAGTACGTGATCATCGCACCGTACGGTGTGTTGTCGCCGTAGAACGCGCCGTCGCCCAGCGGCTCCACCTCCGACCACCGCGAGACACGATAGGCGTCCCCGACCGGGAACAGGTGCAGCGGCGCACGCCCGATTTCCGGCGTGTACTCCTCAAACGGCGTCAGGTCATCGAGCACCCACACCGAGCGGCCGTGCGTGGCCAGCACGAGATCGTTCCGCTGCGGCTGGATGAACATGTCGTAGATCGAAACGTTGGGCAGGCCGAGTCCCATCAGGTACCAGTGCGCGCCATCGTCCCAGCTCGTGTACAATCCGCTCTCGAGGCCGGCGTAGTACATGTGCGCGTTCTTCGGATCGTGCATGACCGACCGCGCGTACACGTCGCCCGGCAGATTGCCGGCGAGCGATCGCCAGGTGGCGCCGTAGTCGGTGGTCGCGTAGAGATACGGCTTGAAATCGCCGCTGAAGTGGCGGTCTACCGCGATCACCACCGCGCCCGGATTCGTGGCCGACACCTTGACCGATTCCACGCGGCCCCACGCCGGCAGGTTCGGGATGTGGCTGCTCACGTTCGTCCAGTGCGCGCCGCCGTCGCGCGTCACCTGCACCTGTCCGTCGTTGGTGCCGACCCACAGCACATTCGCGTCGCTCGGCGACGGCTCCACGATGAGAATCGCGTCGTACACCTCGGCGCCCGAGTTGTCCTTCATCACGTCACCACCGGACGATCCCTGCCTCGTCTTGTCGTCGAGCGTGAGGTCGGGGCTGATGGCCTTCCACGAACGTCCGCGATCGGTGCTCTTGAACACCACGTTGGCACCGGCATAGAGCGTGGCCGGATTCTGCGGTGATACCGCAAAGCCGGCGTCCCAATCCTGCCGGTACTTCACCTTCGCGACGCCGCCGCCGCCGAAGTCGTACGGGTACGGCTCCATGTCGTAGATCTGCCGCGTGGTGCGGTCGTACGTCATCAGATAGCCGTTCTGCGTACCGTTGTAGATGAGGTTTGGTTTGTCGGCCGCGGGGATGGCGTAGATGCCGTCGCCGCCGTTGAGCGCGAACCAGTCGCGGTTGAGCACACCGGTGGGATCCTGCGACCAGCCCGGTCCGCACCACGCGCTGTTGTCCTGCAGTCCGCCGCAGACGAGGTATGGGAATTCGTTGTCGGCGGCCACGTGATAGAACTGCCCGATGGCGATGTTGTTCACGAACTGCCACTTCGCGCCATTGTCGCGCGAGAGCATGACGCCGCCGTCGTTGCCTTCGATGATGCGGCCCGAGCCAGAAGGATCGATCCAGATGGCGTGGTTGTCGACGTGATTCTTGGTGGCGATTGGCGTGAAATGCTGGCCGCCGTCGTGCGAGTCCATGAGGAACATCGAGAACGAGAACACATGCTCCGGGTTCGTCGGATCGACCGCCATGCCGGAGAAATAGAACGAGCGGACGTCGGCCTCCTGGTCGTCGCTCACCATCGTCCAGCTGGCGCCGGCGTCGTCGGAGCGCCAGATCACGCCCTCGGTGCTGCCCATCGCGGCGTACACGCGGTTGTGCTGGCTGGGCGCGACGGCGAGCCCGATGCGACTCACGGGCGTGGTGGGCAGTCCGTGCGCGACCAGCCGCGTCCACGAGGTGCCGCCGTCAATGGATTTGTAGATCGCGTTTTCCGTGCCGCCGTCGGCAAAGCTCCACGGCGTGCGCCGGAACTTGTACGTGGCGGCGTAGAGCACCTGCGGGTTCACGGGATCGATGGCGATGTCGGCGGCACCGACGTCCGGCGCGATGTAGAGCACTTTCTCCCATGTCTTGCCGCCGTCGCGCGTGCGAAAGACGCCGCGCTCCGGATCATCCTTCCACGGATTGCCCATCGCGGCGACGAACACCGTGTTGCCGTTGTTGGGCGCGACCACGATGCGCGGAATCTGCAGCGTGGCATCGAGGCCGAGGTGGGTCCAGTGCTCGCCGCCGTCGGTGGACTTATAGATGCCGTCGCCGAACGAGACATTGTTGCGGACATTTCCCTCCCCCGTTCCGGCCCAGACGATTTCGGGGTTGCCCGGATCAACCGCCAGCGCGCCAATGCTCAGTTCGTGCTGATGCTGAAACTCTGGCGTCCAGGTGATGCCGCCGTTGATCGTGCGAAAGACGCCGCCGTCTGCGGTGCCCACATAGTAGGTGGCGCTGTTGCCCGGCACGCCCACCACCGCGGACACGCGGCCGCCGCTCACGGCTGGGCCGATGGAGCGGAAGCCGATGCTCCGCGCGACCTTCATCGGAAGGAGAGTGCGGCCGTCGTCGTCGGCCTGCTGCGCGGCGGCGGGGCGCGGGGCGATGATCTGTTGAGCAGAGAGCGCGACGGGCGCGGCGAGCAGGGCGACGCAGGTGATGGCGTGGAGCGGTCGGATCATGAGGGGGCTGGCGAGGTTGGAGGTTCAATCCAAGACGAGAGCTTAGCGCGCGCCATGGCCCTGCGCCACCAGTCTGCACGCCGAGAAATGCCGCCGCTTGACACGCCGGACAATCGCGGGCATCCTTCTCCATACACTAGGTAGAGGGAGTGCATGCCACGCAATGCCGCCGACCTGCTACACGGCACGCTCGATCTGCTCGTGCTGCGCGCGCTCGTCACGGAGCCGATGCACGGCTTCGCGCTGAGCAAGTGGATCGACCAGCGCACCAACGGTGAGCTTGGCATCGTGGATTCCGCGCTCTACAAATCCCTGCACCGCCTCGAAGACGCGGGCGCGGTGCTCGCCGAGTGGGGGGCGTCCGAGAACAACCGCCGCGCGAAGTACTACTCGCTATCCGCGCGGGGCCGGCAGCTGCTCCGCAGCGAGCACGCGACCTGGAAACGCTACGTCGCGACGGTCACCGCCGTACTCGAACCCGGGTGATGCCGATGCCATGGAAGCAATCGCCCAAACTGCCGCGCGGCATCCGCCGGCTCTTTGCGCTCCCGTCGACGCGCGCGAGCCTGCTGCGCGACGCGGACGACGAGATCGCGTTTCACTTCGACATGTGGAAAGCCGAGTTTCGGAAACTTGGCATGAGCGACGCGGAGGCCGAGGCAGAAGCGCAGCGGCGGTTCGGCGATACGACCGAATACCGGGACTATGCCGCGCGCCGGGCAACCCACAAGGCGCGTTCGCAGCGTGTGGTGGAGTGGTTCGCCGCGTGGATGCAGGACGTGCGGTTCGCCGCGCGGCACCTCCGCAAGGCGCCGGCGTTCAGTGCGATCGTCGTATTGACGCTCGCGCTCGGGATTGGCGCGAACACCGCGGTGTTCAGCGTCGTGCATCACCTGCTGATCGCGCCGCTTCCCTATCCGAACGGCAACCGCATCGTGGCGATGCGGGTCATGGGCCACGGTGCGTTCACGTCCGGATTGGCGACGATGTCGCCGGACGCGCCGGCCACTCCGCGGCACGAGCTGCTCGACGCGTGGGCCGCGCGCGCCCATTCGGTGGAGATGATCGCCGGCGTGCAGGAGCAGTTCCTGTCGATCCTGCCGAACGGCGAGCAGGACACCGTCACACACGCGTTCGTCACCGCAAACTTCCTCACGCTGCTTGGGGCCCACCCCGCGGCCGGTCGAGCGTTTCGCGCGGACGAAGAGCAGGACACGACGAGCCGGGTGGCGATGATCAGCTATGGCTGGTGGCGGCGCGCGTACGGCGGGCGCGACGACATCGTCGGCCAGCTCACCGAGTGGAACGGCGTGCCGTACACGATCGTCGGCGTGATGCCGCCCGGGCTCACCATTCCGATGACGCCGCGTGCGCTCGACTGGATGTCCGATCCCACGCCGGACGTGTGGCTCCCTGACAAGCTCGAAGGGACCGGGTATCCTATTGGCCTGTTGCGCCCCGGAGTGTCGGCGGAAAACGCCTCGCGCGAACTTCAAGGAATCGCCAACACAACCCGCATCCCGGGCGACACCGTGACACCGCGTGCACGCGCCATGCGGGCGCAGGATTTCCTCGCGCCGCGCGAAGTGCGGACGATCGTGATCCTCTTCGTGGCGGTCGGGGTCCTGCTGCTCATCGCATGTGCGAATGTCGCGAACCTTCTGCTCGTCCGCGCATGGACCCGGCGCGGTGAGTTCGCCATTCGCATGGGACTCGGCGCGGGGCGCGCGCGGCTCGTTCGACTTGCGCTCACCGAGAGCACACTGCTCGCCGGCGTCGCCGGCGCGATCGGCGTGCTGGTCGCGTGGCAGGGTGTGCGGGTGATCGCGGCGCTGCGTCCGGTCGCGCTGGACAGCCTCGCCGAGGTGCACATCGAGCCCGCGGTGTTGCTGTGGACCGCGGGGATCTCCGTGGCGACCGGTCTCCTGTTCGGCGGTGCCGCGGCGCTGTTCGTCGGGTCGCGCAATGTCGCCGACCTTCTCCGGAGCGAGACGCGAACGTCATCCGGCACCGGCGGCTCACGCGGGGTTCGCTCGTCACTGATCGTGCTGGAAATCGCGCTGTCGCTCACGCTGCTGGTTGGCGCGGGACTGCTCACGCGTTCGTTCGCGGCACTGCAGCGCACGCCGCTCGGCTTCGACCCGCACGACCTCGTGTCGATCGACGTCCTGGTGCCCAGGGCGATTGCGCAGGCCGGCCGCGGAGCGGCGGTTCGGAATGCGATTGTCGAACACCTGCGCGAGACACCGGGCGTGCTCGATGCGGCATTCGGCATGCTGCCCACCGCCGGATTCCGCAGTCCGGGCGACCTGGCCGTCGAAGACGCGTCTGGTGCCCGCGAAGTCGGCGTGCCGCAGCATACGACCACCTGGATCACCCCGAGTTATTTCGCGACCAGCCGCATCACACTGGTTGCGGGCCGCACGCCGATCGCCGGCGCCGCCGACACGGTCCCGACGCCGTCGTTCAACGCGCTGTCCGAGGAAGTCGTCGTGAATCGGGCACTTGCGCGGCGCATTGCGCCGGACGGCAACGCGATCGGCGTTCGCATCCGCAACTCATCGATCATCGGGCCGCGGTCGCCGGTGCCCGCGATCAATGCATGGTCGACGATCGTCGGCATCGCCGACGACGTTCACCTGCCGGGCACGCATGGCGACGTGCAGGATTATCAGGTCTACACGATGCCGACGGCCCGCATGCCGACGCAGACATTTGTCGTTCGCATGGCCGGCGTGCCCCCGAACGTAGAGTCAGTCCTGCGAGCGGTGATTCACGGCGTCGAGCCGACGCTCGTCGCGCGGCGGGCGCGGGTCGGCGATGACTACCTGCGCGAGGCGTTGGCGCCGACGCGATTTGCGATGGCGCTGCTCGTCGCGTTCGCGTTTGTCGCGCTCGTGCTGTCGGTCGTCGGCCTCTATGGATCGATCGCGTATACGGTGAGCCAGCGGACGCGCGAGATCGGGATTCGCATTGCGCTCGGCGCCACGCCGAGAGCCGTGATGGGGCTCGTGCTCGGCGATGGTGTGCGGCTGGCGCTGACGGGGCTGGTCATTGGGCTCCTGGCCGCAGCCGCGGCGACGCGCGCGTTGACGAGCCTCTTGTATTCGGTCTCACCGGGGGACCCGGCGACGTTCGTTGTCATCGGCGCAGGCGTCGCCGTTGTCGCGATCGTGGCGTCGTACATTCCTGCGCGGCGCGCCGTGCGGATTGATCCGGTCGAGTCGTTGCGGGCCGACTAACCGGCCCGCGTCGCGACGTCGACGCTCGACTTGGTCAACGCTTTCCCGTAGCTAAACGCGAGCGCCGCGCATCCAAGCGTCAATCCAACGCCGCTGCGACCGTACCACACCGCCCACTGTTGCGTGAAGAGCAAC
>JBIOHR010000060.1:0-15736 GCA_044449085.1 Gemmatimonadales bacterium
CGTGGACCCGTCCTTGATCGACCCGTGTCGCTTGCTGGTTCCCGAGACGAAGGCGAGGGCGTCGACGAGCGTCGTCTTGCCGCTCGAGCCGTGTCCGACGACGGCGATATTGCGGATAGCTTCGCTGCGATACTCCCGCATAAGTCCTCACGCATGCTCGTGGACTGTTGAGCGTGCTTCCGGCGGACATTGGCGTCAAGTGGATGCGCGTGCGGTCTGGCTTCGCCAAGCCCGAAGCCGACGTCCCTCCGCTTCAGTTCACGCCTGCAAGCTCCGCAGCTGCCAGAGGGGAACTGAAGCGGAGGGACTGGACCTGCGAGGTTGGAGAAGCCAGATAACCTCTCTTAGCTCTCGTCGCCGTCGGTACCGGGGCCGTCCGCCTCGCGCAGCGACGCGAGGAGCGACTCGCCGGAGAGCCTTCCACCGGCAACTGCAGGTGCGAACGAGAAGTTGATCGCGCGGCTCGTGCCTTCCGGCCAGTCGGGCATAAGGAGGCCGGCGAGAAGGCGCCGGATCCCCTGTCCGCATTCGGCGAGCAGCTGGCCGGCGGTCTCGAGCAGTACCGCGAGCGGGATCTCGACCTCGCGCTTGACGACCTCGCCGGTGGAGCTATCGAGCCACGCCGCATCACCGATGGCGCCGCGCTCCGGCCACACCCCGACGTGGCGCGTCACATCCAGTGCGTGTTCACCTGACACATGGTGGCGACTCGATTCGAGGGCGGCGGCCAGGGCGAGGGCGAGCGACTCCGCGTTGGGAACACCATACAGGGTCACGACGTCGCGGATCAGGTGCTCGCTGGCGATATACGAGGGCACAGAGTTCACCTGCGCCAGCACCGGCGCCTGATCCGGAAAGTCCGGAAACTCCTGCAACATCACCAGCACATCCATGTCAGCACTTCCTCGGACTGTAAGACTGTCTCTGAATACAGCAAGAAATGTTCCTGCCCTCCTCCTGACTGTACTACCTCTGAAGTGGAGAATTGGTCACCGCTTAGGCAGTTGTGGCCTGCGTCACATGTCGCAAGTCGCACGTGGCACTGCCCTTAACTTCAGCGTGCACGTGGTCGTCTACGGGTTGGAGCGCCATCCCGGGAGCGTGAGTGATGCAGCAATCGTGCAGGTTCGTCGTTGCCGTCGCGGCCGCAGTGCTCGCCGCGTGCGGTGGCACACCAGCCGCTCGCGTCGATACGGGGCCCACAGCTGCGGCAACGCCCGCGGAGATGGCGGCGCAGTCGGCGCCGCGCGAACAGACGGCCGACGAACAGGTCAACCATGTCCTGAGCCGCCTCACCTTTGGCGCGCGTCCCGGAGATGTCGAGGCGGTGCGCGCCATGGGCGTCGACCGGTGGATCGACCAGCAGCTCCACCCCGAACGGATCGACGACGCGAAGAGCGACCAGTATTTCGCCGCGCTCGAGAGCTACAACACTTCGTCGCAGGCGCTCGAGCAGAAGTATCCGCCGCCGAACCAGCTGCTGCGGCGCCTGCAGGCCAAGGGTGACCGCTCCAAGCTCACGCCGGCGGAGCGCACGGAACTCGCCGAGGCCACGGCAGGCGTGCGGAAGGTCACGGTGGAGGCACAGAGCGGGCGCATCGACCGCGCGCTGCTCACGGAGCGGCAGCTTCAGGAGGTCATGACGGACTTCTGGCTCAACCACTTCTCCGTGTACATCCAGAAGGGGCCGCCGGAGCGCTACCAGCTCGCGCAGTACGAGAGCAAAGTGATCCGCCCGAACTCGCTGGGGAAGTTCCGCACCCTGCTCGAGGCCGTGGCGAAGAGTCCCGCGATGCTGTTCTACCTCGACAACTGGGAGAGCCAGGCCGACAGCAACCGCCCGCGACTCGTGCCGATCAGCGCGGGCCGCCCCGCGTCGTTCCGCAACGCACGCGGCGGACTGCTCACCCCCGACCAGCGGGTGCAGGCGGCACGCCGGCGCGGCGGGCTCAACGAGAATTATGGGCGCGAGCTGCTCGAGCTCCACACGCTCGGCGTCGACGGCGGCTACACGCAGCAGGACGTGATCAACGTCGCCCGCGCGTTCACCGGGTGGACCTTCCCGCGTCCGCAACAGGGTGGCGGCACGTTCACGTTCAATCCGCGGATGCACGACGCGGGCGCGAAGATCGTGCTCGGCCACAAGCTCGCGGCCGGACGCGGGATCGAGGACGGCGAAGATGTGCTCGACATCGTCGCGCGCGCGCCGGCGACCGCGCACTTCATCGCCTTCAAGCTGGCGCGGCGCTTCGTGAGCGACACGCCGCCGGCGGGCCTTGTCGACCGGGCCGCCGCGACCTTCATGCGGACCGATGGCGACATCCGTGAAGTCGTGCGCACAATCGTCACGAGCCCCGAGTTTTTCTCACACGCCGCGTACCGCGCCAAGGTGAAGTCTCCGTTCGAGGTAGTCGTCAGTGCCCTTCGCGCGCTCGGCGCGCAACCCGACGGGACGCTGCGCACGGCGCAGACGGTCGCGACGCTCGGCGAGCCGATCTACGGACACCAGGCGCCGAACGGCTGGCCGGAGACGGGCGACCAGTGGATGAACACCGGTGCGATCCTCGCGCGGATCAACTTCGGCATGGCGATCGCGGCGGGGAAAATCCCGGGCGTCTCGCCGGTGAACTGGAAGGGCGCGGAGGGCCTCGCGGACGCGCCGGTCGCACAGCAGGTGGACGGTGTCGTGGGAGCCTTGCTCGGCGGCGGGGTATCACCCGATACACGCGCGATACTCGTCAGCGGCGAGAATCCATTTCTCAAGTCTCCCGCCGCACTGGACACCGCGCCCGAGCCGGCCTCACCGAAAGTGCCCGCCGACTCGGACGAGGCAATGATGATGCTCCCGGAGCCGGGAACACGCGCGCGAAACAGCGGACCTGCCCGCGACCGCGCGTTCGGAAAACTGCAGCCTCCCACAACAGGACTGGCCCTGATCGTCGGGCTCGCGATCGGCTCGCCCGAGTTCCAGAGGAGATAGGAGAAGACCATGCATCGCCGATACTTCGTGAAGTCAGGTGCCGTTGCGCTCGTCACGATGGGATTGAGCCCGTCGTTCCTGCGCCGTACGGCGATGGGAATGGAGCTTCCGCTCGCGCAGAAGGGGAAGGTTCTCATCTGCCTCTTCCAGCGGGGCGCGGCCGACGCGCTGAACGTTGTCGTCCCGCACGGGGAGCGCGCGTACTACCAGCTGCGCCCGAACATTGCGATCCCTCAACCGGTCCGCGGCTCCGGTGCGGCGGCTGCAATCGATCTCGACGGCTTTTTCGGGTTGCACCCGTCACTCGCGCCGCTCAAACCGCTCTGGGATTCCGGGCTGCTCGCGCCGATCCACGCGGTGGGCAGCCCCAGCACGACGCGCTCGCATTTCGACGCGCAGGACTACATGGAAAGCGGAACGCCGGATTCCAAGGGCACGACCGACGGGTGGCTCAACCGCTATCTCGCAACGTCGGGCACGTGCGAACAATGCGCGCCAACGCCGTTCCGTGCGGTCTCGATGACGCCGCAGACGCCGCGGATTCTCGAGGGGGCTGCGCCCGCCGTCGCGATGAACTCGCTCGACGAGTTTGCCGTGCGTTCGGCGGGCGGCGACCAGGTCGCGCGCCTCGAGGCGCTCTACCGCACGGGTTCGGCCGACCTGATCCACGGCACGGGACAGGAGATGTTCGAGGCCGTTAAAATGCTGAAGTCGGCCGACCCGCAACAGTACGAACCGCAGAACGGCGCGGAGTATCCCAAGTCGCAGTTCGGCCAGCGCCTCAAGCAGATCGCGCAGCTCATCAAGAGCAAGGTCGGGCTGGAGATCGCGTTCGCGGACGTCGGGGGGTGGGACACGCATGTGAATCAGGGCGGCGCGACCGGCCAGCTCGCGCAGCGTCTCGACGATTTTGCGCGTTCGATCGCCGCGCTCGCGACCGACCTCGGCGACGGGATGCAGGATGTCGTGGTGCTCACCATGAGCGAGTTCGGCCGCATGGCGCGCCAGAACGGCAACGGCGGCACCGATCATGGTCACGCCGGGGCGATGTTCGTGATCGGCGGGCCGGTGCGCGGAAAAAAGGTCTACGGGAGATGGCCGGGACTCGCGCCGGAACAGCTGTACGAAGGGCGCGACCTGGCGCTGACGACGGATTTCCGTGCGGTATTTTCGGAGATTGCGGCGAAGCATCTCGGGGCGACGGATCTCAACGCGATGTTTCCGGGGTTCAGTTCGTCCGGGGAGATCGGGCTTCTGGGTTAGCAAGCAGCGAGCGATCGGTCGGGCGGACGGCGGGGGCTCTTAACGACAGTGGTGGGTGGTGAGGGTCCAGTGGTCCGTGATGAGTGAAAGCAGTCACTCAGCCCTGAACACTGGCACCTCACTACCCACCACTGCAGTTATAAGGACCAATCACCAATAACCAATGACCAACGACCGATTACCCGTTATTGTTCCCAAGGATGACCAAATCTTTCTCGCGCGCCCTTGCCGCCCTCCTCGCTGCAACTGCCGCCACCGCGCAATCCCCCGCCCGCGCGCCGAATACCGCCGGCCGCATCCCGATCCTCGAGTACCACCTGATCGCGGACAAGGACACGCGCTGGGGACGCTCCGCCGACAATTTCAGGCGCGACCTCAAGCTGCTGTATGACCGCGGCTACCGGCCGATCACGGTGTCCGAGCTGATCGACAAGCACTTCGACATTCCCGCCGGCACCTCGCCAGTGGTGTTCACGTTCGACGATGCGTCGCCGGGGCAGTTCAGCTACATCGAGAAAGACGGCCAGCTGGAAATCGACCCGAACAGCGGCGTCGGCATCTGGCTGGAGTTCAGCAAGGAGCATCCGGACTGGGGAAAGCGCGCGACCTTCTGTCTGTTGCCGGCCGCGTCGGCGGGGCACGCGTTTTTTGGCGAGAAGGGAATCGCGGGACAGAAGAGCGCGTGGCGGATGAAGAAGGTGCGCTTTCTCGCCGAGCAGGGTTTCGAGCTGTGCAACCACACGCTCTGGCACGCGAACCTCGCGAAGTACAGCGATGCGGTGGTGCAGGAGCAGATCGCGCGCGGCGTGATGGCGATCGATTCGGCCGTTCCGGGCTACAAGGTGCGCACATTCGCGCTGCCGCTGGGGATCTGGCCGAAGAATCGTGAGCTCGCGAAATCCGGAAGCTGGCGCGACCCGAAGAGCGGCCGCGAAGTGACGTATTCGTTCGACGCGATCCTCGAAGTGTCGGGGCCGAGCGCGCCGAGTCCGTATTCGGCGCAGTTCAAGCCGTACAGCCTGCCGCGAATCCAGATGAACGACGGTGAACTCGCGAAAGAGCTCGACCGGCTGGACGCGACGAAGCAGCGCTTTGTCGCAGGAGGCCTTGCGCGGTAGTTCGGGTGCTGCGACAGTGACGCGGAACACGCGGGTGACACATCGTGATACAGGTCGGGCAAGATGTCGGTGTGCCGCGTCACGGCGAAGTGTGATGCCGAAATTGTATTGTGTCTCGATTCCACGGCGCACTGTTGCGCGGCGGACAGGAGCGACACAGTATTCTCGCAGGGCGATTCACACACACTCAGGATTTCAGGTCATCAATGAAGCGTTCACGCACATCGACGCTCGGGCTGAAGCACCTCGCGTTTTTTGAAGCAGTCGGTGAGTCGGAGGAAAACTCATCGAAGGCTCATGCCGCGACGGCTGGTCTGCTGATGCTGCGGCTGATCGACCACTGGATACTCGCGGGGCCGGTGATGGTGGAGCCGGAATCGGTGAGCGTGCGGTCTGTTCGCCACGCGATCATGCAGCTCGAGTCGAGCGATCCGTCCCGCGAAGTTCTGCTCGGGCTGATCAACACGATGCAGACGGTGCGCGAAGTGGATATTCAGCCGGTGCTGCCGCGGTTGTTTGCGTACGCGGGCTGCCTGGAGAAGCGCGTGGAGCTGACGCTCGCGGCGGATGTGTATGCGACGATCGCGAGACTGGGCGAAGAGGATTTTGACGGCGACCTGCTGGTCGATTCGTTTTTGCGGCTCGCGTACTGCCAGCGCAACATGGGCGTGCTTGCGGACGCGGAAGCATCGTATGCGACGGCGTTCAAGATCGCGAAGCGGCAGAAAGACACGGCGCGCGCGCTGCGGTCGCAGATCGGCACCGCGGTCGTGGTGATGACGCGCGGCAATCTGCCGAAGGCGGAAGAAATGCTCGCGGCAGTGGTTGAGGAGAGCGAGCGCACCGACTGTGTCGAGGTGCGCGCAAACGCATACCACTCGCATTCAGTTGTCGCGCAGCGGCGTGGCGAGCTCGGACGCGCAGTGTGCCTCGCGTACCGCGCTATGAAGTGCTCGGTGCTTCCCAACGAGCGCGACGCGATCCTCGGCGACATCGGGGCGTACTTCGTGCTGATGCAGCGGTTTGATGCCGCGCGCGACGCGTTGATGATCCTTGAAGCGACGTCACCTACCGAGTCTGTCCGGCTCAACGCAAACGTCAACATGGTCGCGCTCGCCGCCCGATCTGGCGACAAAGGCCTGTTCGACAATACGCGCGAGCGGCTGGCCCACACGACGCTTGCTCCTGAAATTCACGTGAACTACTTGATCGAGAGCGCGCGGGGACTCAGGCGTTTCGGCGATTCCGAGGCGGCGCGCCCCTTGCTCGAAGAGGCGCGGACACTGGCGGAAGAGTGCGGGTTCAGTCGTTCGGTATTCGAGGCGGAAGAAATGCTCGCCGAGCGCGCCGAAGTCGGAACGACGAGCGGCGGAGTCCGGTATGAAGACTCGGAAGCCGCCGCAGGTGTGGAACAGGAACTTCGAAAGATGGCGCTGGCCGTCGCCGCGTAAACTTTGACGGCCAGCGTTGCCGGAGACCTAGACTAGCAGGCCGAGCTGCCGTTGTTCGTGACGATGTCGCAACCCTTCGGGCTCGTCGGCGACGAGGAGCAGGCGGCGGCGGCAATGAGGGCGGCGGCGGAGACGAGAAGGGCGATCGAGCGGCGGATCGTCATTTTGAATGGCCTCTGGAAGTTGGACGACTGGATGGGCGAGTGAATAAGCGGTGCACGGAAGCTATGTGATCCTTCTTGGACACATAGCACCCTTTTGTGCCAAAAAACCTTGCTTTTGTGCCAATGCTGTAATCATTTTGTCCCCAATCGCTTAGCCCACAGACTGACATCCATGCACGTCGCTGCCTGCGTCCAGCCCGCGAAGCTCGTCCGCCTCCAAGGCGCGGCCGGCACCACGCACAACGTGCACGCGGCCCTCGACTGGGCGCACGCCGACGCCATCATCCGCCGCCAGCCGGTGGACGTCCTGGTCGTTGACCCCCAATTCGATACCCCGACAGAAGCCCGTTCGGACCGCATCCGCGCCGTGCACCAACGGTACCGCTCCCTCCCGATGATCGTCTATTCCAGCCTCGCCGCCCAGACCCTTCGGCCATTGGTCGAACTCGGCCGGGAGGGGATGGAACAGCTGGTGCTCTTCGGGCTGGACGACGACCCCAGGCACCTCCGCCAGATGCTGGAGCGCCAGCCCGGGCTCATCCTTTCCGAACGGCTCCTTGGCCACCTCCAGCGCCCCATGAGCCGCCTCCCGGCGCAGGTCGGGGCAACCCTTGAGCGGCTCATCCGCAATCCGTCGGTTTTCCGAGGGGTTCCGGACGTGGCAGCAGCCGCGGGCGTTCCCAAGCGCTCCCTCTACCGGCACGTCGAGCGCGCGGGCTTCGTCACCCCCCGCGAGCTCCTCGCCGGCGCCAGGCTGCTCCGCGGCTACGCCTTCCTGCGCGAACCTTCGTATTCGCTCGAGGCCGTCGCCGATCACGTCCATTTCACGGACTCAGAGTCGCTCGCGAAAACCATGAAATGGGGCGTCGGCATGACGCCGGGACGGGCGCGGGACCGGATGGGGCCGGAGGAGTTCGTCGCCCGCCTCGCCGCGCGCCTCGCGCCGGGCACCGACCTCAACGAACCGTACTACTGGTTCGCCGGCCGCGTTGGGTCGGGAGCGATCCATGCGTGACTGGATCGCCCTTCCGGGCAGCCCGCGCGTGCTGATCGTGGACGACGAGCCCGCGATCTGCTCCGCGCTCGTCCAGGTCCTGCGGCGCGCAGGCTTCGACCCGATTGCCGCCCACGGACCACCCGAAGCCGAGGCGCTCCTGTCGGACTCGATCAGCGCGATGCTCGTCGACCTTCGCATGGCGCACATGCGCGGCGACGTGTTCTACTACCTCGCCTCGGCTCGCTGCCCGCAGCTCCGCCGGCGCACGCTGTTCATGACAGGCGACATCTCGCCCGACGGCGAGCGCCTGATCAACCAGACCGGCTGCGGGGTGCTCTGGAAGCCGTTCCCGAACGCCGTGCTCGTCGACGCCGTGCGGGATCTCCTCGCCGACCGCACCGGAACCTTCGCCGCACGCTGACGGACGGCGACGCCTGCGGCGCTACAACGACCAGTTCTTCAGCGTCTTGAGCGCGTTCTCGAGCGCGGTGCGCTGGGCGGGTTGCGCGGCCGTGGCGAGCAGCGACTCGTACGTCGAAATCGCGAGCTTGAGCGCCACCGGGTCGTTCTCCGCGCCCGCCAGCGCCGCGGCGTTATCCGCCAGGTTGGCCTTCGCAAGCTGGTCGTCCGGAAAACGCACGGTGATCTGCTGCCACCGCTTCACGCGCGATCTCGGCGACGACTCGGACAACGCCCAGAGGTGCCAGGCGGCGCGATTGGACGGATCCGCGGCAAGCGCCCGCGAGGCGAGCTCGGACACCACTTCGGGCCCGCGCCCCGTGAGCCAGTACGCGTTCGCGAGCGTGACGATCGCGCGGGCATTTTCCGGTTCACGCGCGACAATGACCTCATAGAGCGGCCCGGCCACTTCGTGCATCTCGCGGTACGGTTCGACCGCGCTCACAAGTTCCTGCGTCGACGCGCCGGCAGCGATCCGCTCGAGGCCTTCCAACAGTCGCGCGACGTCGCCGCGTTGATGATATTCGTGCACGGTCGCGTCGAGCCTGGCGCGAACGTCCTTCTCTTCCGTCGGGGGAACTTGCGAGACCATCCCGAAATCTACCGGACGCCATCGCGTGGCGCACAGGCGGCGCAATGAGCGCACTCAGGATGCTGGTCGCGACGACGGACGCGCCGTTTGCGGCTGCGCTCCGGGAGATCGTTGCCGCTCAGCTCCCGGACGCGACCGCGGACGTGCTCGACGCGGAGAGCATGAAGACACGTCCCATGGCGGACGGCGTGGTGATCGACGGACGCGCGGACGCCGCCGGCGGCGCGGCGCTCGCCGCGCGGATGCGGGCGATGGGTTTCACGGGCGCGCTCATCGTGATCGCGGACGGTGCCGGGTCTGCAGACAATGGACTCGCGAAGGCACTCGCCGTGGCGGGCGCCGGGGGAGTGCGGCCGGGCGAGCTCGCAAACTGGCTCGTCGCGAGCATCGCCGAGCAAGTGGAACGGAGCGGGAGCGAGCACGCGCCCGAGGTGATGCGCGCGCGGCGGCTGGTGGCCGCCGGTGAAATTGCGCTGCGATTTCAGCACTCGGTGAACAATCCGCTGGCGGGGATTCTCGCGGAGGCGCAGTTGATGCAGCTGGATCCGGTGACGGCGGAGCAGAACGAGGCGTTGGAGCGGATCGTGATGCTTTGCCGGCGGATCATTGAGCTGGGGAGGACACTCGACGGGATGGGCGAGCGGAGTCGGTGAGGGGGGTGCGCGGTGAGGGGTGAGCAGGACGCGCGGTGAGCAGGACGCTGTCGTTGGTCTCAAAGAAGTCGAGATTCCGCATCCGCCCCCATGATCCCGAACCCCTGACCGGACCCCGGACCTTGCGCAAAAACGCCCGGCCCCCCATACTCTAGGTGTCACCCGCCCACTGCACTTTGGGCGCCGGGGTGGTTGTATCGCCGGACCGCGTGTGAGTACTCCGCGCTTGTGGCGGCCCGAGGCGAGATCGCGCCAGCAGCAGCATCGAGCACGACCCGCCCCGATCCGAACGCTTTTCAAACAGTCGTTGCGCGACGGTGCGGTTGCGTCCGTCCGTGTTTTTCTTACCAATCCCGTTCCACACACTTCATGAACGAACGCCGACGCCCGCATCGTCGCGGCCGCAACATACGGCCGCGCGGGAACCCTTCGAACGAGACGTACAATGAGGCGGATCCGTACCGCGATCCGTCCGAGCCGTCCGCGCCGCCCGATGAGGGCACGCCTCCGGCGACGTTCGCGGGACCGCCGCCCGCCGAAGGACCCCCGGGCGAATCCGGCGGCGGTGACACCATGGCATCGAACACCAGCGAATCATCCGTCCCACCCCAGGCTCCACGCTTCGACAGCGGCCCGCCGAGCCAAAACAACCAGACCAATCAGAACTACAACGGCAACAGCAACAACGGCCCCAAGCATCACCAGCACGACAACAATCAGCAGGGCGGCAGTCGCCGCGGGCGCCGCAACCGCCGCGGACGGCAGCGGTCGGGTCAGGGAGGCGGAAGCACCGGCGAGCATCAGGTCATGTCGGGCCCGCCCCCGGTCATCGTCCCCGATGGAACGACCGATGGCTGGTTCGATGCATCGCGCGACGCAGGGTTCGTCCGCCGCGCCTCGAACAGCTACCTCGCCGACAGCGGCGACGCCTATGTAGGATCGCACCTCATTCGCCAGTACGGCATCCGCCGCGGCGACCTCATCACCGCCACCACCGGACGCGATCACCGCGGCCGCCTCATGGTCGCGGAAATCACGACGATCAACGGCGACGACCCCACGCTCGCGCTGCGCCGCGCGGACTTCAATACGCTGACGGCGAGTTACCCTGAACGAAAACTCACGCTCGAGACCGGCCGTCCCGCCAAGGGCGGCCCCGAACTCACGCGGCGCGCCATCGATCTCATCGCGCCGATCGGCTACGGCCAGCGCGCGCTGATCGTCGCCCCGGCTCGCGCCGGCAAGACGATGCTCCTGCACGCCATCACCGAAGGTGTCGCGATCAACCACCCGAACGCCACGCTGCTCATCCTCCTCGTGGACGAACGTCCCGAGGAAGTCAGCGAGGCGATCTCATGGGGCGTCGGCGAGGTGATCGCATCGAGCTTCGACCAGCCTGCCTCACGGCACGTTGAAGTCACCGAGATGGTCCTCGAACGCGCACGCCGCCTCGTCGAGCAGGGGAAGGACGTCGTCATCGTGCTCGACTCGCTGACCCGCATGGCCCGTGCGTTCAACACGGCTGAGCGCGGCACTGGGCGCACGCTCTCCGGCGGCCTCGATTCGTCCGCGATGGCGAAGCCAAAAGCGTTCTTCGGCTCGGCGCGCTCGATCGCGCCCGAACATGGCGGCGGATCGCTCACCATCATCGCAACGGCGCTCGTCGAGACAGGTTCGCGCATGGACGACGTGATCTTCGAGGAGTTCAAGGGCACCGGCAACTGCGAGATCAAGCTCGACCGGTCGCTCGCCGAAAAGCGCATCTTCCCGGCTTTCGACATCGGCACGAGCGGCACGCGGCGCGAGGAGAAACTCTTCAAGCCGGAACAGCTCGACGCGATCTACACGCTGCGCCGGGGACTTCAGCAGATGCCGCCGTCGTCCGCAATGGAATGGCTGATTAAGCGGATCGCGGCGACCACATCAAACGATGTGCTGCTGACGGGGCTCTGATAACGGCGATGGAAGATCAAAGATGGAAGTTGCGGTCAACCTTCATCTTCCATCTGATCTTCCATCGCTACTAGGCGACGTATTCCTCCAGCAACATTGCCATCGCCCTCATCCCGCGGCGGACATTGTCCACCGAGATCCATTCGTCGGGCGCGTGCGCGTTCTCGCCGGGAAGACCGAAGCCCACCAATAGCACCGGCGCCTTCAGGACGCGGGCGAAATCGCCGACGACCGGAATCGAGCCGCCCTCGCCGGTGATCACCGGCTCGCGCCCGAACGCCGCACGCAACGCGCGACGGCAGGCATCGAAAATCTTTCCGTCGAGGTCAGCGCGCCACGGCCTCCCGCCGTGCAGCGGCTGTACCGTCACGGTCACGCCCTCCGGTGCCACTCTCTTGACGTGCGCCTTGAGCAGCCGCTCGATCGTGTCAGGATCCTGATCCGGCACCAGGCGGCAGCTCACCTTCGCCATCGACTCGCCCGGAAGCACGGTCTTCGCTCCCTCGCCGGTATAACCCGAGAGCATGCCGTTCACTTCGAGCGTCGGACGGGTCCAGAGTTTCTCGAGCGTGGTCTTCCCCGCTTCGCCGCCGAGCGCCTTCACGCCGAGATCTTTCCTGAACTTCGCGTCGTTGAACGGGAGCTTCTTCATTCCCTTCAGCACCGCGGCGGGAAACGGCTTCACTTTGTCGTAGAACCCCTTGATCGCAATCCTGCCGCGCTGGTCGTGGAACGTCGAGAGAATATGGGCGAGCGCCATCGCGGGATTCACCACCGCGCCGCCGTACATCCCCGAGTGCAGGTCCGACGACGGCCCGCGCACGGTGATCTCGAAATACGCGAGTCCGCGCAGCGAACTCAGAATGGACGGAATCCCCGGCGCGAACATCGCGGAGTCGGAGATCACCACCGCATCGCACGCCAGCCGCTTGGCGTGCTGCTCGACGAACGGCGCGAGATGCTCGCTCCCGATCTCCTCTTCACCCTCGGCGAGCACGATCACGTTCACCGGCAGCGTGCCGCGCACCGCGAGCTGCGCCTCGAGCGCCTTCACGTGCAGCCAGAGCTGCCCCTTGTCGTCCACCGACCCGCGCGCGAACAGCTTGCCGTCGCGGATCGTCGGCTCGAACGCCGGCGTCGTCCACAGTTCGTGCGGCTCGGGCGGCTGCACGTCGTAGTGCCCGTACACGAGCACGGTCGGCGCGCCCGCGGGCGCCTTGCGCCATTCCGCGAGGACGACGGGATGTCCCGCCGTCGCCAGTGTTTCAGTGGTGAACCCGATCTTCTCGAGCTTCGCGTGCAGCCACGCCGCGGCGCGCCGCGTGTCGGCGTCATGCTCCGAGCGGGCACTCACGCTCGGGATGCGCAGGAACTCGTTCAATTCCTGGAAGATGCGCGCGTCCTGCAGCGTGAGCCACGCATCGAGATCGGCCGGAACTTTCGGGGCAGCCATGGTCATTGCGTCCAGGGAAATGGTTGCGCGCGCAGGGGCCACTCGCCGTTCCACTGCGAGAGGTACCAGAGGCGCTTGCGCGTGACGGGCGAGTCGCGGCGCATCAGCGCGACGCTCTCGCCCGGATCGATGTGGAAGCAGCACGCGAGCTTGCGAATCTCGCGAGGCTCCGTCTGCGGCCCCCCCTCCTCGTCGTCGAGCACGAGGATCAGCCCGGCGCCGGGCGAAGCGAATTCCTGGAATGTGGACCACAGGTCGTACTGGTTTGCGCGGCCCATGAGGTTGAGCGAGTACACGCGCGGATGCGCCTTCATGTGGAACGCAAGTTCGCTGGCGTCCTGATAGCGTTCGGCCGCCACATACAACTCTCGTCCGGCCGCCCCGCGAGCCTGCACCGCCGCGACGTGACGATCCACCACCGTGCCGAGCAGTTCCCAGCCGTAGGCCTTCGCGACCTGATCGCGGTCGGCGCGCAGCGGAATGATCGGATATAGCGCGTGGATGCACACGATGGCCGAGAGCACCGCGCCGAGCTGCAGACCGCGCTTCAGCCAGAACTCCGACCGGTCGGACCCCACGGGCTCGGTCGCCAGCAGGATGACGGCGGGAATCCACGCGATCGCCGGCCAGTTGGCCTCCGCGCGCCGGTGCGTGGCGCTGTAGACGAAGAACAGCAGCGCGCAGACGGCCGCGACGCCGAGCACCATGCGCACACCGTCGGGCGTCGGCTCGAACGAGCGCTTGATCGCGCGCGCGACGAAAAAGAACAGGATCGGCGAGAGGAGCCCGACCTGTCCGCCGACGAGCTCGAGCTCGCGATTGATCGCGCCGAGCGCTCCGCCCGTGGGCGCGCCGAGGCCATGGCCGAGCTGGAACTTGAAGGAGACCCAGTCGTGGCCCCAGTTCCAGTAGAGGACGGGAAGCATGACGAGCGTCGCGACGAGCACCGCGAAGTACAGCCCCCGTTCGCCGAACTTGTTCTGGAGGCGTGGGTGCAGGACGAGGGCGAGCACGAGCGAGAGCGGCAGCAGCACGGACGTGTATTTCGACGCCATCGCGAGCCCGATCGCGAGGCCACCGATGAGCCACCAGCGCGTCGTCGCGCGTGTGTGCGCGTCGTCGGGAACGTTCAGGGCGCGGACGACCGCGTAGATCGCCCACGCCGCGGCGCAGAGCATCGGCGCGTCGGGCGTCGCGAGGATGAATCCAACGGCGGCGAGCGGCATGCAGCAGAGGAGCAGCACGGCGAGTTTCGCCGCGCCGTCGCCGGCGAGCTCGCGCGAGGTGAGCGCGACGGCGTAGATCGCGCCGGTCCCCGCGAGGATCGAGAAGAAGCGCACGCCGATCGCGCGGTCGCCGAAGATGGCGGTGCCGGCGCGCACGAGCGCGGCGATCATCGGCGGGTGATCGAAGTAGCCGGGCATCAGCACGCGCGACCAGTCCCAGTAGTATGTCTCGTCGGGAAAGAGCGGGACGATTGCGCCGATCGCGAGGCGGAGCAGCGTGGTGCCCGCGAGGATCGTGAGGGCTTGGCGCCAGGCGCGGGAGTCGGTCACGGAGTAAAGTTACATCGTAGTGGGAGAGTTGAGTTAGAGTCAGAGGGATGAGTTGGAGCAAGTTCAGAATGAGTTTGAGGGATGAGAGTGAGCGCACGTGGGAGCTAAGTGAGAGAGCGAGAGCTTCCCGCCCATTCCCACTCAACTCCCACTCCCTCCCACTCCCTCTCACTCCCACTCAGCTCCCACTCAAACTCACTCTCATCCCTCAAACTCATTCTGAGCTTGCTCCAACTCATCCCTCTGACTCTAACTCAACTCTCCCACTGTTCTTGGGAATGCCCACCCACCTCTCCACCGAAACCAGCCCCTACCTGATCCAGCATGCCGGCAACCCGGTGGATTGGTATCCTTGGGGCCCTGCCGCGCTCGACCGCGCTCGAACCGAGGGAAAGCCCATCCTCCTCTCGATCGGCTACGCCGCGTGCCACTGGTGCCACGTGATGGCGCACGAATCGTTCGAGAACGCCGAGACGGCGCGGCTGATGAACGAACGGTTCGTGAACGTGAAGGTCGACCGCGAGGAACGCCCCGACCTCGATTCCATCTACATGCAGGCGGTTCAGGCGATGACCGGACACGGCGGATGGCCGATGACGGTTTTCCTGACACCGGCCGGCGAGCCGTTTTATGGCGGAACGTACTTCCCGCCGGAGGATCGCCATGGAATGCCGGGGTTCCCGCGGATCCTGCGCTCGGTGTCGGAGACGTGGGAGACGAGGCGCGAGCAGGTCGACCGGGCGGTGCAGGCGGTGAGGGAGATGTACGAGGCCGCAAGCCGGAGGCCCCGGGCCGGAAGACTGACGACCGAAGGCCGAGGACCAAAGACCGAAGACGCCGGTGCACCGCTCGACGCGGCGTTTCTCGAGCGGGCGGTGAAAGACCTCGCCGCGCGCTTCGAGCCGATGATGGGCGGTTTTGGAGGCGCACCGAAATTTCCGCACACCATGGCGCTCGACTTTCTGCTGCGGTACGCCACGCGAACCGGCGACGACCGCGCGATGCATATCGCGACGCACTCATTCCGCCAGATGGCGCGCGGCGGGATCTACGATCAGGTGGGCGGCGGATTCCACCGCTACTCCGTGGATGCACGC
>JBIOHR010000061.1:0-15382 GCA_044449085.1 Gemmatimonadales bacterium
CTCAACCTCACGGTTGCTGCGCTGTTTCTCGGGTTCGCGCTGCAGCTCGCCGGCTGGCTCTCGGTGCCGATGCCCGCGGCGCTCGCAACGCGGCTCACCATCGCCACGTCGGGCCGCCGGAGCGCCGGTGCTACCATCCTCATGGGCGCGGTGTTCAGCCTGACGTCGTTTACTTGCACCGCGCCGTTCATCGGATCGCTCCTCGTCGTCTCGTCACGCGGCGAGCGGAGCTGGCCGCTGATCGGTCTCGTCGCGTACGCCGCCGTGTTTGCGCTGCCGTTCTTCCTGCTCGCGCTTTTTCCGCGCGCGCTCACCCGACTTCCACGCAGCGGACCGTGGCTTGGCACGCTCAAGGGCGCGGTCGCGTTCCTCGAGCTCGCCGCCGTCGTGAAGTTTGTCTCCAACGCGGACCTCGTGTGGGGTTGGGGCGTGTTCACGCGGGCCGCGGTCCTCGTGGCGTGGATCGCGATAGCGCTCTCGCTCGCGGTTTGGCTCGGTCGTTCGGCGCTTCAGCGCTCGGCGCAAGAGTCCGCGGCGCTTCGCGCGGCGCGCTTCGTGCTCGCCGCGGCTTCGCTCGTTGCCGCCGCGCGCATCGGCGCGGGGCTGTCGGGCGTCGCGCTGGGCGAGATCGAATCGTACCTGCCGCCGCCGCGCGCCAACGCGCTGCTCACGGTTGCGGGTGCAAAGGAACTGCCGTGGCGCGTCGACGATCTCGACGGCGCGCTCGCGACCGCGCGCAGGACGGGCCGTCCGGTCCTCGTCGATTTCACCGGCTACACCTGCACGAATTGCCGCTGGATGGAGGCGAACATGTTCACGCGCCCTGCGGTGCGACTGGCGCTTGTGCGCTACGAACGGGTGCGCCTCTACACGGACGGCGCGGGCAAGCGCGATGCCGACCAGCAGGCGCTCGAGCAGCGGCTGTTCGGCACCGTTGCGCTGCCGCTGTACGCGGTGTTCGGCCCCGATGGTTCGGCGCGCGAAATCACATTCGTTGGAATGTCGCGTGACGAAACGCGGTTTCTTGGCTTTCTCGATTCACAAGGGCTGGACACCACTCAGATCGCGTTCGCCCCCGCGCCATAGCGCCGGGTTCGCAGTCCGCCTCCGTTGTCATTCCCCATCCCCAAGGGAGGGAAGCAAATGTTTCGCAGCCTGCCGATGCGCCTCGTACTGGCCGTCCTCGCCGGACAGTTTGCCGTCGCCGCTCCGTGCGCCGCGCAGTCCGGTGACCGCGCCATCCTCTCGCCGCTTCCAGCCGCGTCACGCGTGAAGACCGCGGCGGACGCCGCGAGAATTCTCCGCCAGCTCTATTTCATCGACGACTTCAACGACGGCGCCGCGCTCGGCGACACGCTCAACCGCCGCTTTCCGGGCAATGCGAGAGTTCGCACCTGGTACATCGGGAACCTCGCGCGCTCGGCGCGCGTCGCAGAGGCGCTCCCGCTCACCACGCCGGCGGATTCGCTGTCGCACGACCCGTGGATCCTCGCCCGTCGGGCGTTCGCTCTGACGTACGATCCGTTGATCCGCTACACGTCGGGCGCGCAGGCGGTCCGCCTCGCCGCACGCGCGCACATGCTCGTGCCGCACGACCCGGACATCGCGTGGGTGGCCGCGATCACGCGCTACAATGAGGCGCGGGGAAAATGGGACGCGGTAGCGGCGTACATCGACACGATTGCGGCGGAGGCGGGAAATCCGTCCGAATTGCAGGTCGTGCGCGCGAATGCGATGTACAACGCCGTGTCGCGGTCTCCCGTCGACACCGCGAAGCGCGAGGCGGTGTTCCGCGCGTACGCCGCAGTGCGAGAGGCGGACCCGTCCAACTTCAACGCGATCTATTTCGCCGCCGACCGGCTGCCTGCCGGGCACAGCGATGAAGCGCTCGCCCTCATGAAGCGGGCCGTCGCCCTGTCGCCGCGAGCAACCGCCGTTCGATCGATCTACTGGAGCGCGCTCAACGGGCGAAAGGACGTTCCTGCCGAACAGCGCAAGGCGGAGATCGCGGAGGATCGAGCGAAGTTCATCGCGCTCACCGACAGCGCGCCATGGGCACTCGCGAGCGCCGCAAGTTCAATGCATTCTCCGAAGGCGGATCCTGGAATCGCCGTGCTTGAAGATCGCGTCCTCGCGACGGCGCCGCACAGCGCGTGGGCGGAGAACATCCTCCTTTCCCGCACGCGTCAGTGGGCTGAATCGCTCTCTGCGGCTCGCGACCCCACCCGCACGGATGCGCGGCCCGACAGCGTCGCAGCGCGCCTCGAGTATCGGCAGGCGCTCGAGGCGTTTATCGACCGTCCCTGGCACGCCAATCCTGAGTCCGTGGGAGAGGCCGCCATTCAGCTGTTCCTCCTCGTCCGCGACGACTCGACTTATCCGACCGCGCGACTCGCGCACGTGGTGAGGGCGATGGTCGACGGCGGTCTCGAGCCGAACGCGTCGATCACGCACATACAGGCAGCGGTGACGCTGGCCGATCGCAAGACCGATCTCGCCTACGCCGAACGGCTCGCCGACGAAGGAGGGAAGCTCGTCGACGAAGCGATCATGAACTATCCGGACGGAGTGTTTTCCTCGATGGGCGAGCGCGAGGACGCGCTCTTCGCCTCGGATGCCGCGGGGCTCGACGCGCGTGGATGGGTCTACTTCAATGAAGGAAGGGTCGCTGACGCCGAGAAGCAGTTCGCGCGCTCGCTCGACATGAGCAAGAAAAACGCACTGACGTACTACCACCTTGGCCGCATGCGCGCGGCCGAAGGGAAGGCGGAAGAAGCCGAGCTCGAATACGCGCAGGGGATGACGGTGCGGTACCGCGGCACGAACCCAAACCGCGCGGCGCTCGAGTCGGTGTACCGCGCGAACCACGGTTCCATGGATGGCTGGGCGCCATACCTCGCCGCACTGGAAGAAAAGGAACGCACCGCGCGCCGTGCCCGGATCGTCGATACCCGCGCGAAAGATCCGAAGACGGCCAAAGTTTTCACCCTGACCAACCTCGAGGGGCACACGATCGGGCCCGACAGTCTCACGGGACGCTACCTCGTGGTGAACTTCTGGGGCACCTGGTGCGGGCCATGCGTGGCGGAGATGCCGGAACTCCAGCAGTTCTACGACAAGTATCGCAGCGATCCGTCCGTGTCCATCCTGACCATATCGAACGACAAGGATCTCCAGGCGCTGAAGGACTGGATGGCGAAGCGGAAGCTCACCATCCCGACGCTCTGGGATCGGCCCGAGTCGGACTACACGGGCTCAGCCGGAATCAAGGCGTGGCCGACGACATGGTTCATCGATCGCGATGGAAAAATTAATTTCACCGCCGTCGGAAACTCAGGAGCGCTCGTGGAGGAATGGGGCTGGCGGCTGGAGGCGATGCGCGAGAAAGCCGTGACGGTGCCGTAGCGATGGCCGGCGGCCCGAAACCTCCGCGCGCGTCGGCTCTATTCCGCCCTCCACGGCGAACGTCCCGGCCACTCGCGCAGCGCCTTCGTCGCCCATGCCGTGGTCTTGTCCTTGTGACACGACGTGCACGCATTGGGAATCTTGTACTTGTCGGTCATCGCGGGCGTGATGAACCGGAACGTGTGCGCTCGCACGAACGCTCCGGGCATACCTTCGGTCTCGATCTTCGGCATATGGCAGGCGATGCACTCGCTACCCGTGCTCCCCGCCTTGTGGTGCGTGTGCGCTTCGAGCGTCGGTGCGGCAGGACCGTTGGGTGACATCGGACCGTGGCAGTCGAGGCAGAGTTTATTGGCCGGCTTCCAAAGCTGCGCGTAGTTGTCCGTGCCGTGCACGTCATGGCACGAGAAGCAGGTCACGCCGCGCCGGTACATCACGCTCTGCACGAAATCGTTGCCCTGCATTCGGTTCTTGTGCGCGGTGCCGTCGGGAAAGTGCGTGAACGATGTTTCGCCCAACGTGTGCTCTTCGAGCTGCCAGTAGTCCGCGAGCCTGGCGCCCACATGATAGCCGACCGGCCAGTCGTAGTACTTCCCCTCGATCGGGCTCACGAGCGGACGCCCCTGCGAATGACACTGGATGCACGTATCGTTGGCGTCGACATAGGTCATGCGCGACGGGTTCGCGATGTTCGCGCGAAGCGGGTTTGCCGCGTGCACGCTGCCCGGCCCGTGGCAGCGCTCGCAGCCGACATTCCACTCGGCGACTTGCTTGGTGCGTATATCGTAGCCGACCGAATGGCAGCCGTCGCACGTCGGGCCGGTCGGTCGTTGCATGTTGTCGGCGGGATAAAACGCGGCCCACCAATCGCCCGTGTTCGGGACGTGGTAGGGGAGCCATTTGCGGTTGCCGATGTCCCACTGCGCCGGGAGCGGGAAATAGTCGTCGCCGACTCTCGTGAAATAACGCTGCTTCCAGATGCTTCCGTAGACCAGCGCGACCTGGCCTTTCGTGAACTTCGCGACGGTGTTGGTCGCAAGGTTCGGGATGATGGCGTCAGGGTGATCCTTCGGGTCGCGCACGACGTTCGCCATCGGCGTCTTCTTCCAGCGATCATAGATCTGCGCATGGCATTTCGCGCACGCCTCGGATCCGACGTAGTGCGCAGGCCCCGCGACGCGGACCAGCGCCGCGGCATCCGCACCGGCGTTCAGTGGCAGGCTGCGGATGTACAGCACGAGCTTCCAGCCGTCGGCGTTCAACTCCTGATGCGGGTGGCCCCACGCCGGCATTCCCGTGAACTGCACGCCGTTTTCGATGATGTAGTGCAGTTCGCCGTCGGTGAGCGACTGCGTGCGTGACGAACGCAGGTCGGTTGCGCGCGGGTACAGGCTGTGGCCGACGCTCGACCGGCCGTCGCCGTCCTTGCCGTGGCAGGTCGCGCAGTTCGCAAGGAAACGGTCGCGCCCCGCCTGGAGGTTCTCCGGCGAAACCCGCAGCGGGTTCGGTTCGTTGCGGGCGCTCCGCGGAATTGCGAGATCACGGACCGTGCGCGCGACGGCCGTCTCGAACGCGGTTGGTTCCGTGGTCGCGGGAAACCCGCGCGCGATCAACAGCGCGCCGACTGCCACCGCGGCGGCTGCGACAAGCAAGCTTGCGCGAACGAAGCGCTTCCAGCGTGACATGCTCTCCTCTTGTCGCGGAACGTGCCAATCGGCTCGCTGGAAGTTAGCGAACTTCCCGCCGCGGATCACTACAGGTGCACTGAGCGCCGTTGTACTTCGTGGCCCCAACTCTGAAAAAATAGCGTTGACCCGCTGGTCGTCCAACGTTGACTTGTTCGCGCACCCCCGCTAAATCTCGATCACAATGCGCAACCGGTCTGCCTATACCTACCGCTTTTGGTACCTCCACTCGGGCTCGAGCGGCGGCAAGCGTTAGCGTGTAGCGAACGAACCGACCAATGCTCCGGCCCGTGGATTTCCACGGGCCTTTTTCTTTTCCCGCCATTCGAATCGCAGAAATGCCGAGGCCCGCCATGATCATCGTCACCCGTCCGCACATCTCAGCTCCAGACCTCGACCGGATTCGCGACTATGTCGAATCGCGCGGACTCCGCGCCCACGTCTCCCAAGGCGAGGAGCGCTCGGTCGTGGGCTGCGTCGGCGACGTGCAGGCGATCGACATCAACTCGGTGCGCGCCCTCGCCGGTGTCGCCGACGTGCTGCGCGTCAGCAAGCCGTACCGCCTCGCGTCGCTCGAGTTCGTCGCGCGGCCCACACTCGTTGCAGCCGGCGACGCTCGCGGCACGGTGTTCGGCGGGGAGGACCTCGTCGTGATCGCAGGCCCATGTTCAGTGGAGGGACGCGAGATGCTCGTCGCGTGCGCGCACGCGGTCAGGGCCGCCGGTGCCTCCATGCTCCGCGGCGGCGCCTTCAAGCCGCGCACCTCACCCTACGCGTTCCAGGGACTCGGCGAACGAGGGCTCCAACTGCTCGCGGAGGCGCGTGCTGAAACCGGGCTGCCGGTGGTGACCGAGGTGCTCGACCCGCGGCAAGTGGAGCTCGTCGCGGAACATGCGGACATGCTGCAGATCGGCGCGCGCAACATGCAGAACTTCGCGCTCCTCGCCGAAGTCGGGCTGTCGCGCAGGCCGGTGCTGCTCAAGCGCGGGATGTCGGCGACAGTCGCGGAGCTGCTTCTCGCGGCCGAACATGTGATGGCGCGCGGCAATACGCAGGTCGTGCTGTGCGAGCGCGGGATCCGCACGTTCGAGACGGCGACACGCAACACGCTCGACGTCGGCGCGGTTGCAGTGCTCAAGCGCGAGACGCACCTGCCGGTGATCGTCGATCCCAGCCACGCGGCGGGACGGGCCGATCTCGTCGCGCCGCTCGCCCTTGCGGCGATCGCAGCCGGGGCCGATGGGCTCATAGTCGAGACCCACCCGAACCCTGCTGCGGCGCGGTCAGACGGAGATCAGTCGCTCACGTTCGACGCGTTCGAGGCGCTGGTGCGGCAGCTGCGGGCGTTCGCGATGGCGGCGGGGCGAACGATGGCGATAGAACCAGCAGCGGTCGTGGCGGCGATGGCATCATGACGCACGTCTTGTTCTCTAGTCCGCCCGCAGCGCCACCAGCGGATCGACTCGCGTCGCCCGCCGTGCCGGAATGATAGACGCCGCTGCAGCAACCAGCAGCATGAACGCGCCGACGGCCGCGAAGGTCAGCGGGTCTGTCGGCTTCACGCCGAAGAGCAGCGTCGACGCCACCTCGTGAGCCCGGCCGCGGCACCGAGCCCGATGGCCAGGCCGAGCACCGCGAGCGTAAGCCCCTGTCGCAGCACCATTACAAGGACGCCCTTCGCACTCGCGCCGAGCGCCATGCGGATCCCGATCTCGCGGCGGCGCTCGGTGACCGTGTACGCGAGCACGCCGTACGTCCCGATCGCGGAGAGCAGGAGTGCCACAGTCGCGAACACGCCGAGCAGGTTTGCGAGAAAGCGCGGGCGCGCGATCGACTCGGAGAACACGTCGTCCATCGTGCGGTACTGGACGATCGGGAGCGTCGGGTCGAGCCCGCCGACGATTCTCCTCAGCACAGGCGCGAGCGCAGCTTTATCGAGCGTCGACCGGATCACGACGTTCATGTTCGCCAGCCCGAATCCTTCTGAGTGCGGGCTCTGCTCGAAGTCGATATACAGCTCCGTGCCCGTCTTCGAATCCACGCCGCCCTGCTTCACGTCTTTCGCGACGCCGATGATCGTGAAAAACACCGTGTCGCCGCCGGGCTTGATGCGGCGCCCGAGTGGGCTCTCGTTGGGATAGTACATGTGCGCCGTCGTCTCGTTGATCAGAATCACCGGCGGTGAAAGCGGCCCGTCCGACGGCCCGAAGCTCCGTCCCTGCACGATGGGGATCTTCATCGTCGAGAAATAATTCGGCGACGCGTACTGGTAGTAGTCGACGTTCGCTTGCGGGCCGACGCCGTTCGGCTTGGGCGTGAAACCCTCGAACTGTGTGTCGTTCGCGTTCACCTGACGGCGCGGCGGCAGCCCGCTCATCACCGCGGCGCCCTGGATGCCGGGCACGGCGCCCAGTTGCGTCATCAAGTCGTCGAAGAACGCAACGCGCTTCACGCTGTCCGTGTACACGCGCGTCGGCAGCGCCACGCTGAACGTCGAAAGGTGCGAGCGGTCGAAGCCCGCGTCGACGTTCATGAGGTTCCAGAAGCTGCGCAGCAGCAGCCCGGCACCGATCACGAGCGTGACGGCGAGCGCCATCTCGGTGACGACGAGCGCGCGGCGCAGCTTGTTGCGCGCCGCGATGCCGGTGGTGCGGCTTCCGGCTTCGCGCAGCGCCATGCCAAGACTGTTCGTGCTCAGGTGCAGCAGCGGCGCAAGGCCGAAGACGAGGCCACACACGACGCCGAGACCGAGCGTGAACGCGAACACAGTGCCATCCATCTCGATCGCGCCCGAGCGCGGAATGCTCGACGACCCCGCCGCGACGAGTGTGCGGAGCCCGACGAACGCGAGCGCGATGCCCGCCGCCGCACCCGAAAGCGAGAGCACCAGACTCTCCGTCATGAACAGCCGCACGAGGCGTCCGCGTCCCGCGCCAAGCGCGGCGCGCAGGGCGAGTTCCTTCTGTCGCGTCTCCGCGCGCATGAGCAGGAGGTTCGCGAGATTCGCGCAGGCGATGAGCAGCACCACGACAACCGCCGCCTGGAGAATCCAGAGCGCCTTGCCGATGCTGCCGATCATGTCGGCCTGGAGGCCGGCATACTGGATGCGGTGAACCTTCGGATCCGGTGCGTGGATGCCGTTGGGGCCGTTGTTGTTGGCTGGATCGCCGCCGTCGGCGGCGATCCAGTTCGCGAGGAGTGATTCGAGCTCGGCGCGCGCACCCTGGAGGGACACGCCATCCTTGAGCCGGCCGATGAGATAGAGATAGTGGCCGCCGCGATACTGCTTGATCTGCGCCGGATCGAGACGCAGCGGGAGCCAGATCTTGACGCCCTGATCGTGCACGTCGAACCCGGGCGGCATCACGCCGACGATCGTGCGCGGCACGCCGTCGATCTGCACCTGCGTCCCGACGACCGTGTGCCCGCCGAACGCGGTCTGCCACAGCTCGTACGAAAGCATCGCGACCAGCGGCGAGTTTGGAACGGTCTCCCCCGCGTTGAACGTGCGGCCCTGGAATGGGGCGACGCCGAAGGTCTCGATGAAGCCGTCGGACACGAGCGCCGAGGTCACGCGCTGCGGGTTCGCGTCGGTGCCGACATTCACGGCCCCGGTGGAGTACGCGCCGACGTGCTGGAACGACTTGTTGCGCTCACGAAACTCGAGAAACTCCGCCGCGTCCATCCAGAACTGGCTGAACCCCAGCTGGGGGAACTGGCTGTTGATGTACACCAGCTGATCCGGCTTCGGATACGGCAGCGGGCGGAGGATCACGCCGTTGATCACGCTGAAAATCGCGGTATTCGCGCCGATCCCCAGCGCGAGAGTGAGGATTGCGATGGCCGTGAACCCCGGCACGCGTGCGAGGCTGCGAATGGCGTGCCGGAAGTCCTGCATGATCTGGTGCATGGTTTCTCCGCTCCACATGTCGGTGGTGACTTCCCGCACGGTGACCAGGTTTCCGAAATCCTTCTCCGCGCTCCGCAATGCATCGACGGGAGATTGACCTCGCGCGATTCTTTGCTGGATGTCCATGTCGAGGTGCGCCGCGATCTCCGCGTCGAGTTCGGCGTCCCGTCGCGCTCTCGTGGTGAAGAAGCCGCCGAACCGCGTCATGCCCGTTCGGGCGCCGGCGGCGAGAAGAGGTCGCTCATCGCCTGAGCCATCTGCTCCCAGCGCGACCGTTCGGCGGCGAGGCGCTTGTGGCCGGCCGGCGTGAGGCGGTAGACGCGCACGCGCTGCCGGTTCTCCGAGAGCTCCCATGCCGCCTTCACGGCGCGCTGCCGCTCGAGCCGGTGCAGCGCGGGATAGAGCGACCCCGCGTCCACGTCGAGCACCCCGCGCGACGTCGCACGGATCAGCTGCACGAGCCCGTATCCGTGCTGCGGCCCCCAGCGCAGCGACTGGAGGACGATCAGGTCGAGCGTGCCCTGGAGGAGTTCGATGCGCGTGAGCGCGGGAGTCTGCCTGGCCATGCGGGTTCTCCGGCTGGTGTCGAGGGTAGAGACAGTCTATAGCCAAGGGTAGAGGCTGTCTATATCCTCGGCCATTGGACACGCGGCCGGACGGGATGGTTGCAATGCGGTCGCGGGCGGCCATGTTTCGCCCATGCATATCCGCATTACGGTTGGCCGTCTGCGGTTCCTGGCCCGCCTCGAGGAGGATCGCGCCCCGCTGACCTGCGCGGCGTTCCGCGCCGTGCTCCCGTTCCGGAACACGCTCATCCAGGCGCGGTGGAGCGGCGAATCCGCGTGGATACCCCTGGGCGACTTGGACCTCGGCGTACCCCCGGAAAACGCGACCTCCGAACCGGCGCCCGGGCAGCTTCTATTGTATCCGGGCGGCGTGAGCGAAACCGAAATCCTCTTTCCTTACGGCATCACGCGCTTCGCGAGCAAGTTCGGCACGCTCGAGGGGAATCACTTCCTCACGATTGTCGAGGGCGCCGCGCAACTCGCGCGACTCGGCGAACTCGTGCTGAACTCCGGGGCCCAGCTTGTGTTGTTCGAGGTGGAGGACGGCATTTAGCCACCCACCACTGGCGTTCTCTCGCCCCTCAGTATTACCAGTTCAGCCAATACGACATCTTCACGATGATCGTGTTTGCCGGGTGCAGCTTCATCAGGTCGCGGACGTCGGTTCCGAAATCCGCATTTCCCTCGATCGGCACCGAGCCCTGCTTCCCCTCGTTCCACACGACGAACAGCGTCGACCCCGGACTGTACTCCCATCGGAACACGAGATTCGACTGGAATTCCTTGAAGTTGAATCCGCCCGGGTTGTTCGTCACCGATGTGTCGCCGAATGTCGCATACCGGTCGTCGTACCCTGAAGCGCGCGGGGTCGGCGAGAGCTGGCGTACGTTCGTGTACGTCCCCTTGGAAATGAACGGCTGCAGATACGCCTGCAGCGAAACGTTCGGCGTGAACGTGTAGTTGAGCCGGATCGTCGCCGACGTGGTGTACTGGTTGAGGTGCGCAAAGGTGTAGTGCGTGGCGTTCACGGAGTCCGCGAAATTGCCGTACCACTGGTTGTCCGTGACGTTGTGCGACCAGTTGAACGTGAACGCCGAGCTGAACCGCCCGCCCGTCTTCACGTCGATTTCCGGGGACAGGCTCGAAGACGTGTTGCGCCCCCCGCTGCTGGTGAAATAGTTGTATGAGAGCAGTGGCACCACCGAATGGCGATCGTCGCCCGACACGCTGACCCACGGCGCAAGGTACGAGTCCTGACGGAACGCGGGCCCTCCGCGCGCGTCACGGTCGTCGTAGGTCGCGCCGAGTTGCCCGATCGTGCCGCCCGCATTCAACGATGCGTTGTTCTTGAGTGTGAGGTGCGCATTCGTGTTGTATGCGGCTTCCAGTGGAAGTCCGCTGGTCGTCCAGTACTGCCACCAGTTGTTGTTCCACTGGAACCGGTTGTACCACGAGGTCGCGCGGCGGTCGAACCACCCAACCCAGGTGTTCCAGGACGTCTGATCGGCGCGCCGCAGGTAGCCGAGGTCGTTGATCTCGAATCCTTCCGAGCGGCGCTGGTATGCCGTCTCGAACATCAGGTGATGGCCGGCGACCTTGTCGAACTTGAACTCTTCCGCGTCGCCGCCGAGTATCGTGCGAGTGGAGTCGAGCGGCAGCCCGGCGTCGGGCCGCTGGTAGTAGTGCACAGCATCGGTCTGCAGGCCGAGGATCGCCGCGCGGCTGCCGGACACGCTGCTCTGGTCGACCGAGCCCGAGACCTCGTACTCGTTGTTGAGAAAACGGTGGCGGAAGTCGAGCGCGCCGACATACGCGCTCTGCGCGAGATACGGCGACGACCACGAGTCGAGGCTGCGATTCACGGCCGTGACCATCCCGCCGACGCTGCTGTTTCCGTTGCGCATGTCCTGCCGTACCCGCACGACCGCGTAGTTCGTCGCGGGCTCGTATGTCGTGTCGCGCGTGCCGACGGTCCGCTGCGTGGCGGCGTCGAGCACGCCGATCACGAGGCCGCTCGGAAAACGTCCGAGCAGCTTGGCCGCGCCGAGGATGGTCGTGGGTTGTTCCGGCACCGTGTCGCCGTATGTCCCCGCGAGCTGCGGCGTGCGGCCGATCCGGCGGCTGTAGTACAGCCCTTCGTTGCCGCAGTTCACCTGGCTGCAGTTCACGCTGAAGTTGAACAGTCCGCGGCCGGCGACGAAGAACGGCCGGCGCTCGTCAAAGAAGGTCTCGTACGCGGAGAGATTCAGCACGGCGGGATCCGACTCGACCTGGCCGAAATCCGGATTTACCGTCGCGTCGAGTGTCAGATTCGATCCGATGCGGTACTTCAGATCGCCGCCGACCGTGACGTCCGAGCCGGACGAATATGTATTGTTCGCGATCTTCGCCGAGTTCTTCGTGATGAGGTACGGCACTGCCTCGAAGGGCCGCGGCGCCTGAAGGCCCGCCAGCCCTCCGAGGTCACCGAACTGCGAAACGAAGCCCGCCTTCGACTGGCGGAGCAGCGGCCAGCTCTCCCGCTCGGAGAAACGGTAAATGTCGCGGTCGAGCATTATTCCGAACGCGTGGTCCTTCGTCTCCTCGTATCGCAGCTGGGAGAGCGGAATCCTGAACTCCGCGGTCCAGCCCAGCGAGTCGACCCGCGTCGCGACGTCCCAGACGGCGTCCCACGCATTGTCCTCGTTTCCGTCGTCGTAGATCGCCTGGTCAATCTTGGTGCCGGCGGCGTTGACGCCGAACTCGTAGCCCGTGCGGCGATCGTGGAACGAATCGACGAACACCCAGATCATGTCGGACGGCGTCCAGGTATCGCGCCGCTCGAGGATCTTGATGATGCTGTCCGGGTGCGGGTCGAACGCACGCACGAAGACGTACAGGTTCGCGGCGTCATAGGCGATTTTCGCTTCCGTGCGGAAGCGCGCTTTCGCACCTTCGGTCGGCTGCCACTCCTGAAAATCAGAAATGACTTTCGCGGTGCGCCAGACGGCGTCGTTGTCGACACCGTCGATCACCGGCGCCTTCTCCGCGTGAGTGGCGACGGTGAGCATGGTCGGCGGTAGGCCGGGCTTCGCGGCGCCCGCCGAGTCGAGGTTCGTGTGCAGGTTCTGTGGGGACTGCAGCGAAAAGGCCAGTCCGAGAATGGCTATGAGGCCGGGCATTCGGTTGTTTGTGGGTGAAACGGCATGCTGCTCCAGTGCACGCTTGTGTTAGAGACATTACGGATGCAAATGGTTGGCAAGTTTCGCGCACGTCACCGCGGAGTGCGCGTATCGGTCGTGTCTCTTCGCGATCGGCCGGTCCAGGCGGTCCTGTGGCAACCTTTAAATGATTGCGGTGTGTCCAATCCTACCGGCGGCGCTCCCTCCATCCGACACAACCACATGCTGATCGATTCCCTGCTCAAGGACCTGAAGCACGCGTTCCGGATGTTGCGGCAGAGTCCCGGGTTCACCTTTGCGGCGATTGCCGCGCTGGCGCTGGGGATCGGCGCGAACACAGCGATCTTCTCAGTGGTGAATGCGGTGCTCTTCCGTCCGCTGCCGTATCCGGAGCCCGCAGGGATCATGCTGTTCGAGGCGGTCGCGCCACAGGGGAAGAACCCCGGCGGCTCCCCGGCGAAGTTCGAGTTCTGGCGCCGGCAGACGGCCGCCCTGCAGGACGTGGCCGCGTACAACACCAGCTTCATGAACTACACCGGCGGCGCCGTGCCGGAGCAGCTCAAGTCGGCGCAGGTCTCCGCCGATTTCTTCAAGCTGTTCGGTGCGCGCATGCTGCAGGGGCGAGGTTTTTCCGCGGAGGAAGATCTTCCGTCTGCGGGAAAGTTCGTCGTGCTCAGCAAGCCCATCTGGCAGCAGCGCTTCGACAGCGACCCCCACATCGTCGGCAAGACCATCTCACTGAGCGGTGAGCCGCACGTGGTTGTCGGCGTGCTCAATGACTTCTCCTTCACGGAGATCGCCGGCACCAACCCCGATGTGTGGGTGCCATTCCAGTTCGATCCGACCACCACCGACCAAGGCCACTACTTCACCGTCGCCGGCCGCCTCAAGCCCGGCGCCACGCTCGCCCAGGCGCAGGCATCACTGAAACAGTCGAGCGACGCATTCCGCGCGGCGTATCCCACGGCACTCGGGCCGAAGGTAAACTTCAGCGTCGAGCCGCTCGGCGAGGCGCTCGTCGCCAACGCGCGCAAGTCACTGTACGTCCTCGCCGGCGCCGTGAGTTTCGTGCTGCTCATTGCGTGCGCGAACGTCGCGAACCTCCTGCTCGCGCGTGCCGCGGGGCGCAAACGCGAGATCGCCATCCGCACCGCGCTCGGCGGATCGCGCGGCCGGATCATCCGCCAGCTGCTCACGGAGAGCGTGGTGCTCTCGGTGGCGGGCGGTGCGCTCGGTCTCTTGATCGGCATGCTCGGGATTCGCGGCCTGCTCTCGGTGAACACCGCGGGCCTTCCGCACGTCGGCGAGAACGGCGCGGCCGTCGGGATCGACTGGCGCGTGCTCGGCTTCACGCTGCTCGTGTCGCTCGGCACCGGGATCGTGTTCGGGCTGATTCCCGCGCTGAGCAGTTCGCGTGCGGATCTCTCGGCGACGTTCAAGGAAGGCGGTGGACGGGCGGGATCGGGGTTCCGGCAGAACAAGGCACGTTCCATGTTCGTCGTGATCGAAGTTGCGCTCGCGCTCGTGCTGCTCGTGGGGTCCGCGCTGCTCATTCGCACGACCGAGGCACTCGGGCAGGTGGATCCCGGATTCGACGCAAGCAACGTGCTCACCATGCGCATGTCGCTCACCGGGCCGCAGTATCAGTCTGCGTCCGGCGTGGACCAGACGATCCGCAACGCGGTCGAGCGGCTGAAGGCCGTCCCCGGGGTGGAACTCGCGAGCGCCACCTGTTGTGTGCCGCTGCAGGGCGGGTACGGGTTGCCCTTCACGATCGCGGGACGGCCGCTCGACAAGGGGCCGTATCATGGCGGCGCGGGGTGGATGACCGCGTCAACCGGCTATTTCGACGTGTTCAAGATCGCCGTGAAGCGCGGCCGCGCCTTCAACGACCGCGACGACGCACAGGCTACGCCGGTGGTGGTGATCAACGAGGCGATGGCAAAGCAGTTCTGGCCGAAGGGTGATCCAGTCGGCGAGCGCATCACTATCGGGAAGGGCGTGATGCACGAGTTCGAGAACGAACCGCAGCGCACGATCATCGGCGTCGTCGCCGACACGCGCGACGGCGGATTGAACAACGACCCGCAGCCGCAGATGTTCGTGCCGCAGGCGCAGGTGCCGGACGCGGTGAATGCACTCAACGTGAAGCTGACCCCGATGGCGTGGGTGGTGCGCACCCGCACCAACCCGCTCGCGCTGAGCAAGGCGATCGAGGAGAGCCTGCGGCAGTCGACCGGCCTTCCAGTCTCGAACATTCACTCGATGGAGCAGGTGGTGCAGGCGTCCACGTCACGGCAGCGGTTCCGGATGTGGCTGATGACCGCGTTCGGGAGCGCGGCGCTGCTGCTCGCGGCGATCGGGATCTACGGGCTCATGGCGTATATGGTAGTGCAGCGCACGCAGGAGATCGGGATTCGGCTGGCGCTCGGCGCGGACGGTGCGCAGGTGAAGAACATGGTGGTCGCGCAGGGGATGCGGCTGGCGCTCGTCGGCGTGGTGGTGGGCGTCGGCGCGTCGTTCGCGCTCGCGCGGCTGATCACCACTTTTCTGTTTGGTGTGAAGGCGTGGGATCCGACGGTGTTCGTCGGTGCGCCGTTGCTGCTGACAGCGGTGGCGCTGATGGCGGTGTGGTGGCCGGCGCGGCGGGCGAGC
>JBIOHR010000062.1:0-15333 GCA_044449085.1 Gemmatimonadales bacterium
GACGTCACGCTTTCGATCCTGCCGCGCTTCGAAGCGACCAAGGGGCCGTCGTTTGGCCTCGTCGATCCGGCGCGCGCCGCGCAGTGGGCATACGACGCGACGCGCGCTGCGCACGCGGCGGGGGTGATCATTTGCGCCGGCACCGACGGGATGATGCCGCCTCCCTCCCGTGATTCGCTCCCGGCGCTTCACGGAGAAATGGAGTTGCTCGTGACCCGGGCGGGGTTCACGCCGCTCGAGGCCATAACCGCCGCAACGCTCAACTCGGCGATGGCGATCGGTGCCGCTTCGAAGCTGGGATCCGTGGCTCCCGGGAAGCTCGCCGACCTCGTCGTGCTCGACGCCAACCCAGCGGACGACATCCGGAACACGCGGGCCATTGCCTTCGTAGTGAGGGGAGGGGTAATCCACCGGCGTGACGCGCCGCAAAAACCCTCCCGCTAGCTTTCCCCAATGCCGATGCCCGAGACACCTCCTGCGATCGACAAGGAAGTCGCCCTGGTCGAATGGCTGAAGAGCCGGGGCTCAGTGCTCGTCGGGTTCAGCGGCGGCGTCGACTCGGCGTACCTGGCGTGCGTTGCGCTCGATGCGCTCGGGCCCGCGAATGTGCTCGCGGTGATCGGGCGCAGCGCGAGCTATCCCCTGGAGCAGTGGACGCGTGCGCACGACGTGGCGGACCAGTTCGGCGTGCCCGTGCTCGAGTTGGACACGGACGAAATCAACGATGCGCGCTACGCCGCGAACCCGTCCAATCGCTGCTACTTCTGCAAGACCGAACTTTGGTCGCGACTGGTACCGGTTGCCCGTGAGCGCGGGCTCGCCGTCGTCGTCGACGGCACCAACGCGGACGACGGCCGCGGCCATCGTCCGGGAAAAGGCGCTGCGGTCGAGCAGGGGGTGCTGTCGCCGCTCGCTGAACTCGGCTTCACCAAGGACGAAATCCGCGCACGTTCGCACGCCCGGGGCATTCCGACCTGGTCGCAGCCGTCCTCCCCCTGTCTCGCGTCGCGCCTTCCATATGGAACGGAAGTCACGGTCGAACGGCTCGCGACGGTCGAGGCCGCCGAGCGCGCGCTGCGCGAGATCGGCGTGGCCGGCGATCTTCGGGTTCGCTACTTCGGCGCGGTGGCCCGGCTGGAGCTGTCGCTTGCAGAGCTCGCGCGTTGGCGCACGGCGGAAGGGCGCCGCGCGGTTCGCGCGGCGGTCACGTCCGCGGGTTTCGACGCGGTGGAGTTCGACCTGCGCGGCTTCCGGAGCGGCTCGATGAACCTCGCGCACGAGCCGCCGCTCGTGGAAGCGCTGGGAGCCGCCTGATGTTCGGTTGCATCTGGCGGGTGGGCTGCTTCATTGTGCTCGCCGCCTGCGCCGCGGCCGCGTGGTTGACGCGCGACGCCTGGCTGCCGGCCGCGCGGCGGCGCCTGCATATCGCTCCGCCCGCGGCGACTGCACCTGCCGTCACCGCGGCGTCCGCCGCGAAGTGGGAACCGCTCACGCCCGAGGGGGCGGCGCGCGCCCGGGACGCCATTGCCACGCTGCAGAGGCGGAGCGGCCGCGTGTACGTCGACGTCGCCGCCGGCGACCTCGCGGCGTACGCCATCGGTCCGGCGGTCCGCGAGCTGAGCCACGATTCCACCGGCGCCGAAGCGCTCGCGCGGGACGAGCGGTTGTACGTGCGCGCCATGGTGAATGTCGCCGATCTGGCGGACGCCACCGCACTCGGCCCGCTCGCCACCAT
This sequence comes from Gemmatimonadales bacterium, assembly GCA_044449085.1. Classification (GTDB taxonomy): domain Bacteria; phylum Gemmatimonadota; class Gemmatimonadetes; order Gemmatimonadales; family Gemmatimonadaceae; genus Fen-1231. Next base: position 1,736 of record JBIOHR010000062.1, read on the forward strand.
GCTCAATGGACGGCAGGAAGTCACGGTGCGTGGACGGCTCGAAGTGATCGGGACAGGGCACGCGGAGTTCCTTGTGGACGAGATCGCGTTCAAGGAGCTGCAGCTCCCTGCGGCGCTCATCGACAAGATCGTGAGCCGGCTTCAGGTAAAGGGCCGCACTGCCGGCACGCCGAAAAACGCAATCCGCTTCACGATCCCGCGCGAACTCGCCGACGTGCGCATCGCGAAGGGGCACGTCGTCCTCTACAAATCGGTGCCGTGAGCCGCCGCCTGCTGGTGGTGGACGACGAGAAGGGAATTCGCGCCGCGCTCACGCAGCTTCTCGAGTACGAGGGGTACGAGGTGCGTGCGGTGGCGTCGGGCGCGGAGGCAGTCACCATATACGACCAGTGGAAGCCGCAGCTCGTGTTCCTCGACGTGAAGATGGCCGGGATGGACGGACTCGAGACGCTCAGGCGCATTCGCGAGCGCGATCCCGCGGCCGTCGTCGTGATGATCAGCGGGCACGCCACCATCCAGAACGCGGTCGAGGCGACGCAGCTCGGCGCGTACGACATTCTCGAGAAGCCGCTCGACACCGACCGTATTCTCGTCACGTTGCGCAACGCGACGGGACGGATCGACCTGGCCGAGGAGAACGAGCGGCTCAAGGCGACGATCGAGTCGCGGTTTGAGATCGTCGGCAAGTCGTTCGCCATCCGGGCGCTCACCGAGAACATCGGGAAAGTGGCCGACACCACGGCGCGCGTGCTGATCACCGGCGAGAACGGAACCGGGAAGGAGCTCGTCGCGCGCGCGCTGCACCGCCAGTCGCCGCGTGCGCGGAAGCCATTTGTCGAGGTGAATTGCGCGGCGATTCCCGGCGAGCTGATCGAGAGCGAGCTGTTCGGCCACATGAAGGGATCGTTCACCGGTGCCGTGCAGGAGCGCGCCGGGAAGTTCGAGCAGGCCGACGGTGGCACGCTGTTCCTCGACGAGGTCGGCGACATGTCTCTCGCGGCCCAGGCGAAGGTGCTGCGCGTGCTGCAGGACGGGGACGTCACGCGCATCGGCGGCGCCAAACCGCGCAAGGTGGATGTCCGCGTGATCGCGGCCACGAACAAGCGACTGGAAAGCGAGATCGCCGAGGGACGGTTCCGCGAAGACCTGTACTACCGTCTCAATGTCGTCCCGGTCCACGTCCCGCCGCTGCGCGAGCGGCGCGAGGACATCCCGCTGCTGGTGGAGCATTTTCTCTCGCAGTTCGCGCGCAATGACGGCGTCGCGGCGCGGTCGGTGGAAGGCGCGGCGATCGAGCGGCTCGCGGCGTTCGAGTGGCCGGGCAATGTGCGCGAACTGCGCAACACGATCGAGCGCCTGCTGATCCTCGCGCCGGGCCCGCGCGTGACCGTCGCCGACGTGGAGCGCCTCACCGGTGCCCGCGCGTCGAGCACGGGCGGCCTCGGCGGCCTGGAGGACAGCGCCTCGTTCGAGGCGTTCAAGCTTGCCGCCGAGCGGGCATTTCTCGCGGTGAAGCTGCGCCAGCACGACTGGAACGTGGCGGAAACGGCGCGCGCGCTCGACATGCCGCGCTCCAATCTCTACAAGAAGATCGAGCGCCATGGCCTAACACGGGAGACCGAATGAGCGATCGCGACTGGGACGCGGAGATGAAAAAGATCGACCGGCAGATCGCATCGCTCCCGGCGCAAGGCGCGGCGCCGGCGCGGGTGGCGCAGCCCGGCGCCGCCCCTGCGTCAGCCTCCGCGCCGGTGGCCTCGGGCCGGCCCGAGACCTCGACGTTCGGCGTCATGGCGCGGCTCGCACTCGCCTGCGTGCTCGGCGTGGCGATCATGTTCTGGCCGTACGGCGCCAAGTGCGGCTTCGGACTCGCCGCATATCTGGCCTCGGTCACGACGCTGGTCGTCGCGGGAGTGTGGTCGTCGATCTGGACCTGGAAACACCGCGCGGCCAAGGCGCATACGGTTTCGCTGCTCTTGATCACGTGGGGCATTGTACTCGCTGCGGCGGATGTGCTGCCGCGGGTTGGGTATGCGAAGCCGACGGCGAATCATCCGGCGAGCTGGACTTGTCCATGACGGAGAGTAGGAAAAACAGTGGTGGGTGATGAGGTTCCAGTGATCGGTGCTGAGTGAATGCTGCTTGGCGCGCCGTCACTCAACACGGATGACTGAGACCTCACCACCCACCACTGTCATTGTCCTCAATTCAAATCACCACGAATCCAGAATGACCCCATTTCATAACTTCATCGCCGGCCAGTGGACCGCCCCGGCCGACGGCAAATACTTCGACAACGTCAACCCGGCCGATACGCGCGACATTGTCGGCCGCTTTCCGCATTCCTCCGCGGCCGATGTCGACGCCGCCGTGGCGTCCGCCAGGCGCGGCTTCGACGTCTGGCGGCGCACTCCCGCGCCCGCCCGCGGCGACGTGCTCCGCCGCGCGGGCGAGCTGCTGATCACGCGCAAGGAAGAACTCGCGGACATCATGACGCGCGAGATGGGCAAGCCGCTCGCCGAGACCCGCGGCGACGTGCAGGAAGGGATCGACACGGCCTTCTACGCCGCCACCGAGGGGCGCCGGCTGTTCGGCCATACGGTACCGAGCGAGCTCCGCAACAAATGGGCGATGAGCTTCCGCAGGCCGATCGGCGTGGCGGGGATCATCACCCCGTTCAACTTTCCGCTCGCGATTCCGACGTGGAAGATGTTCCCGGCGCTCGTGTGCGGAAACGCGCTCGTGTTCAAGCCCGCGGAAGACGTCCCGATGACCGGTCACCTGTTCGTCGAGATTCTGCTCGAGGCCGGGCTGCCGCCCGAGGTGATCAATCTCGTCCACGGCAAGGGCGAGGCGGGTGCGGCGATCGTCGCGCACACGGATGTCGCGCTCGTGTCGTTCACCGGGTCCACCGAGACCGGGAGCAAGGTCGGCGAAGCGTGCGGCCGCACGCACAAGCGCCTCTCACTGGAAATGGGCGGCAAGAACGCGATGATCGTGCTCGACGACGCCGACCTCGAGCTCGCGCTCGAAGGCGTACTCTGGGGCGCGTTCGGAACCACGGGCCAGCGCTGCACGGCGACAAGCCGGCTGATCGTCCAGGCCGGCGTGCACGACGAGTTCATCGCGACGCTCGAGTCGCGCGCGAAGCAACTCGTGCTCGGCGACGGGCGCGCGAAGGGCACGGACGTCGGGCCGCTCATCAATCCGCGCGCCGTGGAGAAGGTCGAGCGGTACATGACGATCGGCACCGGCGAGGGCGCGACGCTCCGCATGGGCGGCAAGCGCGCGACCGGCCCCGGGCTCGAACACGGCTACTTCTTTCAGCCGACGATCTTCACCGGCGTGAAGGCGCTCTCGCGGCTCGAGCAGGAGGAGATTTTCGGACCGGTGCTCTCGGTCGTCAAAGTGAAGGACGCCGACGAGGCCTTCCGCGTGAACAACGATGTGCGCTATGGTCTGTCATCGTCGCTGTACACGCGGGACGTGAACCTGTCGTTCCGCGCGCTGAACGAGCTCGACAACGGCATCACGTACATCAACGCCCCGACGATCGGCGCCGAGGCTCATTTGCCGTTTGGCGGTGTCAAACAGACAGGCAACGGCCACCGCGAGGGTGGCTGGGAAGTGTACGAGTTCTACAGCGAGACCAAAGTGGGATATGTGGATTTCAGCGGCAAACTCCAACGGGCGCAGATAGACAACTACTAGATCGAAGATCGAAGATGGAAGATGACATCGCCTTCCATCATTCCGCATACATCTTCCATCTTCGATCTTCCATCGCAGTCATGGACAACACTCCTCTCGAATCAGCACTGGTCCCGGTTCAACGCCGCAACCCCGTGGCCGCCATCGCCCGCGCCCTCTTCGAGTGGGCCAAGTCGCTCTCGCTCGCGATCATCCTCTTCCTCGTCGTGCGGGCATTTCTGGTGGAGGCGTACCGCATTCCCAGCGGCAGCATGGAGCACACGCTCCTCGTCGGTGACTTCCTCCTGGTGAACAAGCTCGTCTACGGCGCGGAGATTCCGTTCACGGGCAAGCGGCTTCCGGCCGTGCGCCAGCCCCGATACCGCGACGTGGTCGTGTTCAAGTATCCCGAGGACCCGACCAAGAACTACGTCAAGCGGCTCGTCGGGCTCCCGGGCGACACGCTCGCGATGCGCGACGGGACGCTCGTCCGCAACGGCAAGCCGCAGGACGAGCGGCGCTTCGTGACGCACATCGCGCCGAAGTCGGACGCCGGCGGGGAGGAATTCGATTGGCAGCGCGAGTTTTTGGTGACGCACAGCACACTGGCGGCAACGTATCATCCATCGCGCGACAATTGGGGCCCGATCGTGGTGCCCGCCAAGCACTACTTCATGCTCGGCGACAACCGCGACGACTCCGAGGACAGCCGCTACTGGGGCTTCGTCGCGGATTCGCTCGTGCTGGGAAGCCCGATCGTCGTGTACTACAGCTACGCGCACGACAGCACCGTTTCGCTCGACTGGCTGACGCGCGTGCGCTGGAGCAGGCTCGGAGAGGTTGTGCGGTAGTCGGGACCTGACCTTACGCCGGAACCGATTGCGCTCCACATTCCACCCACGCTCATGGCGGGCGGGGTCCTACTAAGGTTGCAGGAACGGGAAAGCACATGGCCGGTCTGCCCCACAAACGACATACGTACGAAGAAGGATCGCTCGACCAGTACCTCCGCGACATCAGCGTCTTTCCGCTGATCACGCGGGAGCAGGAGGTTGAGCTTGCCAAAAAAATCCGGGACGATGACCAGGAGGCACTCGACACGCTCGTGCGCTCCAACCTTCGTTTTGTCGTCTCCGTCGCCAAGAAATACCAGAATCAGGGTGTCTCGCTCAGCGACCTGATCAACGAAGGCAACCTCGGCCTCATTCGCGCCGCGCACAAATTCGACGAGACCAAGGGGATCAAGTTCATCTCCTACGCCGTGTGGTGGATCCGCCAGGCCATCCTGCAGGCGCTCGCCGAGCAGAGCCGGATCGTGCGCGTGCCGCTGAACCGGGCCGGGACGCTCCACCGCATCGGGAAGCGGGCGAGTGCCCTGTTGCAGGAGCTTGGGCGCGAGGCGACGCACGCCGAGATTGCGTACGGCACGGACCTGACGGAGGAGGAGGTCGCCAAGACGATGGCGATCTCGCAGATCCATCTCTCGCTCGACCAGCCGATGACGCCGGGCGAAGACAACCGGCTGCTCGACTATCTCCCCGACACCACGAACCAGACGCCTGACGAAGAGACCTTCGACAAGGCGCTCACCGAATCGATCCACGAGGCGCTCTCGGGACTCAAGGAGCGCGAGGCGAAGATCCTGCGTTTGTATTTCGGCCTCGACGCCGCGGAACCGATGACGCTCGAGCAGATCGGCGCGGTGCTCAATATCACGCGCGAGCGCGTGCGGCAGATCAAGGAAAAGGCGCTGTCACGGCTCCGTCACGTGAGCCGGGCACGCGCGCTCGAGAGCTATCTCGGCTAGGACATCACGATGCCCGGAATCACGACGCCGTTGAAGATCGCCCCGGTCACTTTGACGGGGCGATTTGTCCGTCTGGAGCCGCTCACGCTCGCGCACGCCGATGCGCTCGCCGCGTTGGCATACGAACCGTCCATCTGGCGGTGGATGCCGACACGTGCGCTCGACCGCGCTGCGCTCGACGCGTGGGTCGGTGAGGCCCTCGCGGGCGAGCGGGCGGGGACGACGCTGCCGTTTGCGACGGTGCTGCTCGCGGAGAACCGAGTGGTGGGGAGCACGCGGTTCCTGAATATCTCCGCGCGCGACGGCCGGATGGAGATCGGCGCGACCTGGATCGGCGTACCGTACCAGAGAAGCGCGGTGAACACCGAGGCAAAACTGCTCATGCTGCGGCACGCGTTCGAGACACTCGGCGCGACGCGAGTGGAGCTCAAGACGCACTCGGAGAATGTGAAATCGCGGCGCGCGATCGAGCGGATCGGGGCGACGTTCGAGGGAGTCCATCGGAAGCACATGTTGCACAACGACGGGTCGAGGCGGGATACGGCGTGGTATTCGATTGTCGATCATGAGTGGCCGGGGGTGAAGGAGCGGCTTTCGGAGATGATGCTGCGCTAAAGACCAACGAGAGACCAACGAGAGACCAACGACAGTGGTGGGTGCTGAGGTTCCAGTGATCGGTGGCGAGTGAAAGCCATGCGGATTGAAGTGCAGTCACTCAATACGGAACACTGGACCCCCACCACTCACCACTGTTTTTGCCGTCAGCGCCCTCAGCCGCCACACCAAGCTTTCAGTACATTTCCTGTATGCCCCCAACAGCCTCCTTCGACGTGACCACCGGCGTCGACCTCCAGGAAGTCGACAACGCCATCAATCAGGCCAGCAAGGAAGTCGCGCAGCGCTACGACTTCAAAGGCGCGAAGATCGAGATCGAGTTCAAACGGGCCGAAGGCCTGATCTCGCTCCTCGCCGACAACGACCTGCGCATGCGCGGCCTGTGGGATGTCGTGCAGACGAAGCTCATCAAGCGCGGCGTCCCGGTGAAAAACCTCGATGTCGGCGATGTGAAACCGGCCGGCGGCGACACGCTGCGCCGCGAGATAAAACTGAAGCAGGCCCTCGACGGCGAGACCGCCAAGAAAGTCGCCGCGGCCATCAAGGAGCAGAAGTTCAAGAAGGTCCAGGCTTCGATCCAGGGCGAACAGGTTCGCGTCAGCGCGCCTTCGCGCGACGAGCTTCAGGCGGTGATTGCCTTTCTGCGCACGCAGGACGTCGGCGTCGAGTTGCAGTTCGGGAACTACAGGTAGGCGGTTTTCGGTCGTCGGTCGTCGGTCGTCGGTTTTCGGATGTCGCGGTCGGTGGTCCAACCGTTTGCACTCTGAAGTGGTCAAAGAGAAGACCACCTGACGCCGCCTGATTGTGGAGAGGAACCGTGAGCGTATTCCGGAGTGACCTTCGTTCGGCGGCGCGCAGCCTGCGCCGCTCCCCAGCGTTCACCCTCTCGGCCGTCCTCTGCCTGATGCTCGGCATCGGTGTGACTGCCGCGATCGCGAGCGCGGTCGATCGCGCATTGCTGCAGCCGCTCCCGTTCAAGGACCCGGACCGTCTTGTCACGGTCTACCGTGTCGCGCCGCACCCCAACGCGAATACCTGGCCGCTCTCCGCTCCGAACTACAAGGACCTCGCTGCCGGAACGCGCCAGCTCGAGTCCATGGCGGCGATCGCGTCAGGCTCCGCGCTGGTGACCCTTCGCGACGAGGCGGTTCAGGTGAGCCGTCTGCGCGTGACCGGAAATTTCTTCCCGCTCCTCGGCGTGCATGCGCTGGCCGGACGTCTCCTCGCTCCCGCCGACGACGATGCCGGTCAGAATCGCGTCGTCGTCGTGAGTGAGGAACTCTGGCGGAAATATCTCGGCGGCGACCCGAACGTGGTGTCGCAGACCATCCAGATCGACGGGCAGGCGGCGACGGTCATCGGAATCATCCCGCGCGGCTTCCGCGTTCCGCACGGCTCGTCGGTGATCCACGCCGACATCTGGGAGCCCATGCGTTTTACAACCTCCGAGCTCGGTTCGCGCGGAAGCAACTATCTCCAATCAATCGGCCGGCTGGCTCCCGGCGCGACAGTCGAGAGCGCGCGCCAGGAGCTTGCACACCTCTACGACGGCCTCGGCAAGGTGTTCGCCGATCAAAGCGACGATACCGCGCGGGCCGTCGCGCTGCAGGCCGACGGCGTCAGCTCCGTGCGCACGCCGCTTCTCCTGCTCTTCGGCGCGGTCGTGATGGTGCTGCTGATTGCGGCGACCAACGTCGCGAGCCTCCTCCTCGCTCGCGGTGTGCAGCGGCAGCGAGAGATGGCGGTGCGCACGGCCATCGGAGCATCGCGCTGGGACGTGATGCGCCCCGTGCTCGCCGAGAGTCTGCTCGTCGCGGCGACCGGCGCCGCGCTCGGGCTTGGACTCGCGCTGGTTGGTGTCCGCACGATCGGCCGTCTCGCGGCCGCGCGGATGCCGCAGCTCGCGGGACTGACCGTGGACATGCGGATCATCGTGTTCGCGCTCGTGCTCTCCGTGCTCGTCGCCGTCCTCTGCGGGGCAATACCCGCCTGGCGCGCGACGCAGGTGGATCCGCAGGATGCCATGCGCAGCGGGCGCGGAGGCGGTTCAGGGCGCGGCCACAATCGCGCGCTCAACTTGCTGGTCGTAGTCGAAGTCGCGCTGTCGCTCGTGCTGCTCATCGGCGCGGGGCTGATGCTCAAGGGCTTCACGAAGCTGCTCGAGAGCAGTCCGGGTTTCGATCCTGCACCGATGCTGACGATGGACGTTCGCATTTCGCCAAAGGCGTATGCCGACGGCGCGACGGCCCGCCAGTTCCTCGATCCCGCGCTCGAGGCGATCAGGCGCGATCCCTCCATCGAGGCCGCCGGCGCGATCACGCTGCTTCCATACGACAATTGGGGAAACAACTTCGGGATTCGCTACGAAGGGCAGTCGGCCGACAACGCGGCCAAGCGGCCGATCGTGGAGAGTCGCGTCGTCACGCCGGGATTCTTCGACGTCACGCGCCAGCGCCTGCTCGGCGGTCGCATGCTGCGCGCATCCGACGAAGGCGCACCGCACGCGGCCGACGTCGTATTGGTGAACGAGGCACTCGTGAAGCGCGATTTTCCCGGCCAAGACCCGCTTGGAAAGCGCTTCTATACGGGCGACACGACCTTTGCGACGATTGTCGGTGTCGTCAGCGACATCAAGAATTCCGGACCAGTGCGCCCGCCTGCACCGGAGATTTATGAGACCTATCGGCAGGGCGGGAGCGATGCGTCGGGGTACGAGTTCGTCGTTCGCGTGAAGGGCGACGACCCGCTCGCCGCGTCGAAGTCGGTGCAGGCGGCGATTCGCTCGGTTGACAAGGGTGCCGCGGTCTCGCGTATTCGGTCGATGAGTGGCGTTATCTCCGACAGCGTCGGGCAGCCGCGTTTCCTCTTCTCGCTGATGGGTGTGTTCGCGGTGGTCGCGCTCGTGCTCGCGGTGGCCGGTCTCTATGGCGTGATGAGCTATGTCGTCGCGCAACGGACGCGTGAGCTCGGGATTCGCGCCGCGCTGGGTAGCACGGCCGCGCGCACGGTGCGGCTGGTGGCGCGCCACGGTGCCGTGCTCGTCAGCGCCGGGATTGCGCTCGGCTTTGTGGCAAGCAGCGCGGTGACGGGCTTCATGCGGTCGATGCTGTACGGGGTCAGCCCGCTCGATGCGACCACGTGGGCGATTGCCGCAGCGGCGATCGTGCTCGCGGGGCTCGCTGCGGTGCTGATTCCGTCGCTGCGGGCGACGAGGGTTGATCCGATGACGGCGATTCGTATGGAGTGAAGGCGAAATCTCGCCCCTCCCCGCTAGCCCCGAATCCGGACTCCTCTTCCGCACCGCGCACCGGGTTGAATTCTCGCCCCTGATACTGCCCTGATCTCTGCGCTGTCGGTAGTTTTTGACTATGAGAGTTGCCCTCGTCACCCTCGGCTGCGACAAGAACACCGTCGACTCGGAGCGCTACCTCGCGCAGCTCCTCGACCACGGTGCCGAGCAGGTGTCGGATGCTTCCACGGCCGAGCTGATCCTCGTGAACACGTGTGGCTTCATCGATGCCGCCAAGCGCGAGTCGATCGACGCCATTGTGGAGGCCGGCCGGATGAAGTCCGATGGCTGCGCGCAGGCCGTCGTCGCCGTTGGCTGCATGATCGAGCGGCATCGCGATGAACTGATCGACGCGCTCCCCGAAGTCGACCTCTTCCTCGGCGCGTCGGAGATGGATCAGCTGCTCCCGCGCCTGCGAGAGAAGGGGCTGATCGGTGATTCGGTCACCGCGCATCCCGGTGTGCGCGTGTACGCGGGCGACTCCCCGGCGGTGCGCTACCTCAAGATCAGCGAGGGGTGCGATCATGGCTGCGCGTTCTGCGCGATCCCGCTCATGCGCGGCCGGCACCGCTCGTTCGGCCTCGACGACATCGTGCGCGAGGCGCAGCTGCTTGAGCTGCAGGGCGCGCGCGAGGTGAGCCTGGTCGCGCAGGATCTTGCGCACTACGGCCGCGACCGCCGCGACGGGGTTCGCCTCCCCGAGCTGCTCGAGGCGCTCGTGAAGGAAACCTCCATCTCCTGGTTCCGGAACCTCTACCTCTACTCGGCCGGGATCACGCCGCGCCTGCTGGAGGTGATCGCCGCCGAGCCGCGGATCCTCCGCTACCTCGACATGCCGATGCAGCACGCGTCGGATGCCGTGCTCGAGCGGATGCGCCGCCCCGAACGCAAGCGCACGATACGCGAGAAGGTCGCCCGCTTTCGCGACGCGGTGCCCACGCTCGCGATTCGCACGACCTGCATCGTCGGATTTCCCGGTGAGACGGACGACGATTTTCGACAGCTGCTGGATTTTCTCGAGGAAATGCAGTTCGAGCGGGTCGGCGCCTTCACCTACTCGCCGCAGGACGGGACGCGTGCCGCGGAGATGGCGGACGACGTGCCCGAAGGTGTGAAGCGCGAACGTCTCGAGCGCCTGACCGAACTGCAGCGGGCGATCACGGCGGAGCGTTACGAGAGCCGCGTCGGCTCGCGCGCGCACGCGCTGGTCGAGCGGAGCGCGGCGGATGTGGCCGCGGACGGCGTCGGCGCCGGAGGAGCGTCCGCGCGCCTGCCCTGGCAGGCCGACGACATCGACGGCGTGACCTGGCTCGACACCGACGCACCCGTCGGCTCGTTCGTCGAGGCCGAGGTAATGGAGGTTGTTGACGACTACGATTTCCGTGCGCGCGTGCTGAACGTCCTCGACGCGCCGGCGGTCGCGCCGCGCGCCGTCTCGCGCCAGCTCCCGCTCGCGACCGTCGGGAGCTTCGGTCGGTGAGCGGCGTGCCGCGCGTCTGGTGCGCGGTGCTCGCCGGGTGTCTTGTCGCCGTCGCCTGTTCGCCAAGGCGAATCAGGGAGAACGACCAGCCGCCTGTGATGGTTTCGTTCCCGCGCACTGCCGCCGACAGCGCCAAGGCTCCCCCGCCCGCGCCCGACATGCCGCGCGAGGAAGCGCCGCCGCCGCGTCCCGAGGGATCGCGCGATGTCCGCGTCGCGCTGGCCACGGCGGCGCAGGGTGCCATTCTCTCGGGTACGGGCGCGTTTCGGCTGTACGACGCGCGCAACTCCGAGATCGTCCGCGCGCGCGGCCCCGATGCGTGGACCATCGAGCGGCGCGGACGGCGCCTGCGCGCGGTGCGGCAGGGAACGTCCACCTCGTGGAGCGACGGGCTCATCACGCTGCGCACCGATCGCGACGACGAGCTCGGTATCTACGCCGGACAGCGTTTTCGCGGCGTGATCCGCGTCATCGCGAGCGACACGGGGATCGTCGTGGTGAATGTCTTGCCTGTGGAGTGGTACCTCCGCGGCGTGGTCCCGCTGGAGATCGGCACGCGCACCGCAAACGAGGAGGCGGCGGTCGAGGCGCAGGCGATCGCAGCGCGCAGCTACACCGTTGTGCGTCTCGCCGGAACCGGCAGCTCAGCCGCGCGCGACGCGAACTATGATGTCCTCTCGAGCGTGGCCGACCAGGTCTATGGCGGCGTGGACGCCGAGCGCCCGTTTTCGAACGAGGCCGTCGCGCGCACGGTCGGGCTGGTCATCAAGTACAAGGGCCGCGTGGTGAACGCGCCGTATCACTCGACGTGCGGTGGTGAGACGGCCGAACCGGACGAAGTCTGGCGCTCCGGGGATGAGCCATTTCTCCGGCGTGTGAGTGACCGCATTCCGGGCACCGCGGATCGGTATTACTGCGACATCTCGCCGCGGTTCAGCTGGACGCGCACGCTATCCGCGGGTCAGCTCGACGCAGCGGTGCGTGCGTACCTCGCCAACTATACGGCGGTGCCATCTGGCGGAGCCGGGCGTGTGCGCAATGCCACGATCGAGTCACGGACCGCGAGCGGCCGGGTCGCGCGGCTGATTCTTTCGGCCGACCGCGGCGACTTTGCCCTGCGCGGCAACGACATTCGATACGTGCTGCGCCAGCCGGGTGGCGAGATCCTCAACAGCACCTATTTTTCGCTGGAGCCGGAAATGCGGGATGGGTCGCTCGACAAGCTCGTGGTGAAGGGGAACGGCTACGGGCACGGCATCGGCATGTGTCAGTGGGGCGCCATCGGGCGCGCGCGCGCCGGACAGTCGGCGCGCTACATACTCGCCACCTACTATCCCGGCACAACCGTGGGGTCGATGTGATCCGTTCGCGCGGCCTCATGGCTGGCTGTATCGCGATGCTTTCGGGCGCGGCAGGTGCGCAGACGCGCACGCCCGCCGCGACGCCGCACGATTCGATCGTCGTGTCCATCCTCACGATGGGGCCGGGCGAGGAAATCTTCGAGCGCTTCGGGCATCAGTCGATCCGCATTCACGACATCACCACGGGCCTCGACAGCGCGTACAACTGGGGAATGTTCTCGTTCGACCAGCCGCACTTCCTCGTGCGCTTCCTCACGGGCGATACGAAGTATTGGATGGAAGGCTTCCCGTCGGAATCGCTGATCACAGCGTACAGGGACAACGGCCGCGCGGTGTGGGAACAGGAACTCGCCCTGACCCGCGCCGAAACCGACTCGCTCTGGCGCTATCTCATCTGGAATTCGCAGGACGAGCACAAGTGGTACCGCTATGACTACTACCGCGACAACTGCGCGACCAGGGTGCGCGACGTGCTCGACATGGTGCTCGGCGGCGCAATCAGAGGCGCCGTCGCCACGCACGAGCACGGCGTGAGCTACCGCAGCGAGACGCTTCGCCTCGCGCGTGCGTATCCGATGATCAACTTCGGAATGGACTTCGTGCTCGGCCACCCCGCCGACGACACGCTCTCCGCGTGGCAGGAGATGTTCGTCCCGATGCGCCTGCAGCAGCTGATCCGCACCATTCGCGTGCGCCATGCGGACGGCACCGTGCGCCGCCTCGTGCGGAGCGAGCGGCAGCTCGTCGCCGACACCCGATATCAGGACTCGGACACCCCGCCGGATTACTTCACGGCCGCGCTCGAAGTCGGCTTCGTGATCACCGGCGTGCTGCTATCGCTCTGCCTGTTGCCCGGCGTCGCGACACCGGCCCGGTGGGCGGTGGGCATCATCGGCACGCTCTGGAATCTCCTCGCCGGCGCTGGCGGGATTCTCCTCCTGTGTGCCGACCTCTTCACCCGGCATGCGCTGTACATGGGGCACAATGTGAACCTGCTCCTCGCCACGCCGGCGTCGCTCGCGCTCGCGCTGCTCATCCCCCTCGCGCTGCGCGCGTCGGCCCCGCCGACGGTCGTGCGCGCGGTACGGTCGCTGAGCATTTTCGCGGCGGCGTGCTCGACCACCGCCGTGCTGCTCCGCGTCGTGCCGTTCCTTGCCCAGGACAACCGTCCGCTCCTCGTGCTGGCGGTGCCGGTGCAGGCCGCGCTCGCGCTCGCACTCTGGCACGTCACCGCCGCCCGCGCCGGAGAGAGAGCCTGACATACTCGGTCGGTATAGACGTCGGCGGAACGTACACGGACCTCGCCGCCGTGGGCGCGAGCGGCGCCGTGGAAGCCCGCAAAGTACTGTCCACGCC
>JBIOHR010000063.1:0-15322 GCA_044449085.1 Gemmatimonadales bacterium
CATCGGGTGCCCGCTCATCTTATAGCCCTGGCCCACAGCCCCCGCCCACCGCTTGCCGTTCCTCACCGCTCCTTGCGCGCGAGGAGAAGCATCTCGCTCGACTTCCTGCCGAGCGGCCGGTCGCGCCAGCCGTCCCACGCCTGCTCCACGATCAGCCCGGCATCCGCACAGAGCTCCGCGAGCCGTGTCGCCGTGTACAGCCGGATCTTGTGCTCGCGTTCGACGGTCCGGCCCTTCCCTTTCACGGTCGTGTGCACCGTCAGCACGCCCGACAGCGGATCGAAGCTCCGCTCGTGCCCGATCATGGTCCCGTCGTTCGAAGTCCACCAGTCGCGCGTGATGAACGCGCGTACGACGCCGTCCCGGCTCCCCCCGTGCCAGAGGAGCGCACCGCCGGGTTTGAGGACTCGCGTGAATTCGCGAATGACGTTTGCGTCGTCAGCCGGATGGGTGAAGAAGCCGAAGCTGGTGAACAGATTGAGCACCGCGTCGAACCGACTGGTCCACGTCTTCGGCAGCGCGCGCATATCACCGCGCTCATATCTCAGGCGCGTTCCGGTGCCGCGCGCCTTCGCGCGCTTCAGAAGCGCGGCGGAATAGTCGAGTCCGGTGACATCGAAGCCAGCTTCCGCGAGCAGATGCGCGTGGCGTCCCTGCCCGCACGGCACGTCGAGGATCCGCGACTCCGACGGCAGCTCCAGGACATCCATGATGCGCGCCACATCGCGCCGGTCGTCGACGAGCGAAAAGATCGGCTCGTACTCCAGCAGATACTGCGCGTCAAAATAATCGCGCCACCACTCGGTCAGAAAAACACCGGCTCGCGATACGCCCCGAAGACGCTCTCGAGCGCCGCGCGGATCTCATACAGAGTGCAGTACGACCGCGCGCAATCCAGAATGCACGGCACGACGTTGGTGTTTCCCGACGCAGCCGCCCGCAGCGCGGCGATATTCTTCTCACACAGCGCACTGTCCCGCGTCTGGCGCAGCGTGGCGAGCGCCGCTGCCTGATCGCGTGCCGCCTGTTCATCGATCTTGAGGAGCGGAATCGAAAGCGCGTCGTCCTCTTCGGTCACGAACTCGTTGACGCCGACGATCAGGCGCCGGTGCTGCTCGATCTCCCACTGCTGGCGCGCGGCGGCCTCGGCGATCTTCCGCTGGAACCACCCGGTCTCCAGCCCGCGCACCACGCCATCCTGCGTCGCGATCTCCGCGAACATCGCCTCGGCCTCGCGCTCGAGATCGTCGGTGAGTTTCTCCACGTAGTACGATCCCCCGAGGGGGTCGATCACGTTGGCCACGCCGCTCTCGAAGGCGAGAACCTGCTGCGTGCGCAATGCGACCTGCACCGCGTGCTCCGTCGGCAGGGCCAGCGTCTCGTCCATCGAGTTCGTGTGCAGCGATTGCGTGCCGCCGAGCGCCGCCGCCATCGCCTGATACGCGACGCGGACGATGTTGTTCATCGGCTGCTGCGCCGTCAGCGTCACGCCGGCCGTCTGTGAGTGGAACCGCATCATCCACGAACGCGGATCGTTCGCGCCGTATCGCTCCTTCATGTGGCGGGCCCAGATGCGGCGCGCCGCGCGAAGCTTGGCGATCTCCTCGAAGAAATCGTTGTGGATGTCCCAGAAGAACGAGAGGCGCGGCGCGAAGTCGTCGATGTTCAGCCCCCGCGCCAGCCCGCGCTCGACGTAGGTGAACCCGTCGGCGAGCGTAAAGGCCAGCTCCTGCGCCGCCGTCGACCCGGCCTCGCGAATGTGATATCCGGAAATCGAAATCGTATTCCACAGCGGCGCGTGCTTCGATCCCCACTCGAACATGTCGACGATCAGCCGCAGCGCCGGCTCGATCGGGAAACACCAGGCGTGCTGCGCCATGTACTCTTTCAGGATGTCGTTCTGCACCGTACCGCGGAGCTTGTCCGCGCTCACACCCTGTTTCTCGGCCGCCGCGATGTAGAAGCACCACAAAATGATCGCAGGGCCGTTGATCGTCATCGAGGTCGAGACGTCGCCAAGCGGGATGCCGGCGAAGAGTGTCTCCATGTCGGCCAGTGAACTGATCGCAACGCCGCACTTCCCGACTTCTCCCTCCGAGCGCGAATGATCGGAGTCGTAGCCCATGAGCGTCGGGAAATCGAACGCGACCGAGAGGCCCGTGGTGCCGTGCGCGAGGAGAAATTTGTATCGCTCGTTGGTCTCTTTCGCTGAGCCGAATCCGGCGAACTGGCGCATCGTCCAGAGGCGGCCGCGGTAGCCGGTGGCGTGAATGCCACGGGTATATGGGTACGCGCCCGGCACCTCGAACGCCGATCCAGCGGAACCCTCGAGATCCATCGCGGAATAGAGGGGCGCAACCTCACCAGCGGAGTTCGTGAAGGCAATGTCGCGGGTCTTTGACTTGTCGAAGCTGGCGCGCCAGGCGGCCGCCTCGCTGCGGAGGCGATCCAGCTCCTCCTGCATCTCTGCGAGGGTCGCGTCCGTCTCGTTGCCTATGCTCGTCATTTCGATTTCGCTCCCATAAGGAGATCACCGCTGCGCGCAAGCAGCGCGTCGGCCACTGCGTACGGCGTAGTCTTTCCGGATTCCAACTCCGGAATCCTCTCATCGATCCATTCGCTGGTCGCGGCGTCGGTCCACAGCCGGCGACGGACCCGTTGCTCCACGACATCCACCACCCGTTCACGCAGGCGCGCACGCCGGCGCGAGACGAGCACACCGCTCCGTTCAAGATAGCCAAAATGCCGATCGAGGGCGGTCAGCAACTCGGTGATGCCCTCACCGGTCGTACCGACGCAGCGAAGCACCGAAGGCGTCCACTTTGCGTCGTCGTCCGCCCTGGCGAGTGCGCGTGCCGTCTTGGCCGGGTTCATCGCCGCCTTGAAATCGACGCCATGGTGCCCGGACGCGTCACCCGTCACGGCGCCGCTGCGCAGGCCAAGCATCAGTTCCAGGTCGTTGCGGAGCCGGTCAGCGCCCGGACGGTCGGCCTTGTTGACCACGAACAGGTCCGCGATTTCCATGAGGCCCGCTTTCAGAGTCTGGATGGAATCGCCTGACTCGGGCGTGAGCACGACGACGCTGCTGTCAACGGTACGCGCGATGTCGAGCTCACTCTGGCCGACGCCGACGGTCTCCACGAGGACGCGATCCACTCCGAACGCGTCGAGCACATCGCAGACTTCGCGTGTCGCCGCGGCCAGCCCGCCGAGCGATCCACGCGTCGCCATGGACCGGATGAACACCCCCGGATCGAGCGCGACCGACTCCATGCGCACCCGGTCGCCAAGGAGCGCGCCGCCCGTAAACGGCGACGTCGGATCGACGGCAATGATTCCGACGGTCAGCCCCGCCTTGCGCAGTTCCGCTGCGAGCAGCGTGGTGAGCGTGCTCTTCCCCGCGCCCGGCGGCCCGGTGATCCCGATGCGGTGCGCGCGCCCGATGTGTGGATGCATCGCCGCGAGCAGCAGGTCGCTGCCGTCGCGCTGGTTCTCCACGATGCTGACCGCCCGCGCCAGTGCGGCTTTTCTGCCGGCGCCGAAGTCGGCGCCGAGCGAGCGGAGTCCGGCCGGGGCCGATTCAGGAAGCGCGAGAGTGCTCACGGCGTGCGCACGGAGTGGGTGCATGTGGTCATGTGGTCATGCGGTCACGCCCTGGGGTTCGTCATGTTCATCGCTGATGTCGCCCACGAGCTCCTCGACCAGGTCTTCGAGCGTGACCAGTCCGAGCGTCTCGCCGAGGACGCCCTGAATGATCGCCAGGTGGACGTGCTCGCGCAGCATGCTGCGCATGAGTTCGTGGCACGGCGTGGCGGCGCGCACCATCGCCACGCGGCGCAGCACCTGCACGGGTCGCCCCGGATCGGCCAGGACATCGAACGAATGGACGAGGCCGGCGACATGGTCGAGATCGCCGTCGATCACCGGGATGCGGCTGTACTTCGACTGCGAAACGATCCGGGCGATCTCGGCGGCCGGCATCGAGCGGTCCACCGCGACGATGTCCGCGCGCATCGTCATCACTTCGACCGCAAGTTTCTCGCCGAACTCGACCAGGCCGCTGATGATCGCGCTCTCCGACGCCTCCCCGACTCCCTCGAGTTCGCCTTCGCGCAGCAGTTCCTCGAGCGCGTCGTGCGGATCGTGCGGGGTGTCCGCCATGGCGGCGTCCGCCCGTCGCGCGACGAACAGCGCCGACACCTTCATGAACGGCACGCAAAGCCATTCGAGCGCGCGCAACACCGGCATCAGCGGTGGAACCAGAGACGTCGCCCATCGCCTGCCGAGCGCGCGCGGCACCAGCTGCCCGACGATCATGAGCAGCCCCATCGCAATCACGATCTGTTCAATCGCGCCGGCGACCGTCTCGCGCAACCCGATCACCGCACCGGTCGTGAATACGATCGCCGCGATTCCCGTCCCCGCTGCAAACAGCCAGCGCTGGGGGCGGTCGAGCACGGGCTCGGTGCCGGGGACACCGGCCAGCCGCTGTTCGGCCCAGTGGCGAAGCCAGATCCGGCTCACCGATCGCACCGCGGTGGCCGCCATGGTGAGGCAGCCGACGAGCGCGGCGAGCAGGAGGATCAGCGCGAATGTCGTCATGCGGCGTCTTCGGTGACGGGGTGCAGGCGTTCGAGATACACGCGCTCGACCCGCCGGCGCACCACGCGTTCCACGACGAGCCTGAAGTTTCCGACGGTCAGCGATTCACCCGCGCGCGGCACGCGTCCGACCAGTTCGTAGACGAGCCCGCCGACCGTCTGCACATCCTCGTGCGTGAAGTCTTGTCCCGTGAGCTCGCTGAGCTCGTCGAGCGTCACGCGCGCGGACACCCAGAACTTGTCGTCGTCTTCGCGCTCGACGTCGGGCTCCTCCACGTCGTTCTCGTCGCGGATCTCGCCGACAATCAGCTCGAGCGCATCTTCGAGCGTGACGAGGCCGGCCGTGCCGCCGTACTCGTCGACGACGATCGCGATATGGAGGTGACTCGCCTTGAACTCGCGCAACTGGCGGTCGGCATGCTTGGCGGCGGGAATGAACGTCGCCGGGCGCACGAGGGTAAGCCAGCCCGCCGTGGGCTCGGTGTCCGCGATGACGGCGGGAAGGAGATCCTTCGCGTAGAGCACGCCCACGACCTCGTCCAGCGTCCCGTCGAACACGACGAGCCGCGCATGCTGGGCGCTTCGCACGCGGTCGACCACTTCCGACCATGCCGTGCCGCGATCGATCCCGACGATGTCCACCCGCGGTACCATGATTTCCTGAACCGCGGTATGACCGAGAGAGAATACGCCGCGGAGCAGCACCGCCTCGTCGCGCGTCACGTCCGCCTCGGCTTCCACCACCTCGCGGAATTGCTCGAGCGTGGCCTCGCGCTCATCCTCGTCCGGCGGGGGCGCCGGGAAGAGGTGATTCAGGAGCGTGTCGCACCACGATCCAAACGCGACGACGGGACGCATCGCCCACTCGACCGCGGCGATGAACGGACCGAGCGATTCCACCGCCGGCGCCCCGAGCGCGTCGCCCGCAATTCGGGCCGAACTTTCGGCGAGCACGACGATCGCGACTCCGGCCAGCAGAACGACCGGTGCGATGTCGATCGTCGGGAGCGTGCTCGACACGATGGCACCGGCGGTGAGCGCGCCGGCCAGGAGCAGCGCCACGATGCGCCCGAACGCGAGCGCGCGGTGCGCCGGTTCCCGCCGGGCGACAATCGCCGCCACCACGGGTGCCGCGGGCGGTGCGTCGTCGTCGATCGAGAGCAGCGCACCGTCGGCGAGGGCGCACAGCGTGGCGCCCGCGGCCGCCAGTGCGGCAAGCAACGCGGCGACTACCGTCACGCGGTGCGTCGCATGGCGCGGCGGACCAGCAGTTCCTGGCGCCGCCACATCGGGGATTGCAGCCGCGCGTGACCGTCGGGGTGGTCGTACCCGAGCGCGTGCAGCACGCCGTGCACCACGAGCCGGATGAGCTCCTCGCGCACGCCCACGCCATGGCGCCGCGCGTTCTTCGCGGCAACGGCGGGCGCGATGTAGATGTCCGCAATCACCGGGCCGCCGCGTTCGCGCGCGAAGCCGAACGAGATCACGTCGGTCGGACCCCTGTGCTTCAAGTGTGTGCTGTTCAGGGCTGCGATCCGCGGCGCGGTCACGAGCGTGACCGACACGAGTGCGTGCCGCACCTTGTCCGCGCGCAGCGTGCGCCGCGCGGCGTCGGCCAGGCGCGCTCCGGCCACGGGAGACCGCACCCGCTCGCACTGCACCGCGACGACGAGCGCGTTCACGCCTCCGCCTCGGCGCTGTACGCCTTGATGATGTCGCGGACGAGGCGATGGCGGATCACGTCGGCATCGCTCAGGTAATGGAACGCGATCCCTTCGATGCCGGGCAGGATGCGTTCGATCTGCACGAGGCCGCTCTCCTCGCGCTTCGGCAGATCGACCTGCGTCTTGTCCCCGGTGATCACCGCGCGCGAGTTCACGCCCAGGCGCGTCAGGAACATCTTCATCTGCAGCGCGGTCGCGTTCTGTGCTTCGTCGAGAATCACGAACGCATCCGCCAGCGTGCGGCCGCGCATGTAGGCGAGCGGCGCGATCTCGATCACGCGCGTCTCGAGCGACTTCATCACGCGCTCCGGCGGCATCATGTCCTCGAGCGCGTCGTAGAGCGGGCGCAGGTACGGGTCGACCTTGGCCTGCATGTCGCCGGGAAGGAACCCGAGCGACTCGCCGGCTTCGACGGCCGGCCGCGCAAGGATGATGCGTTTCACGCGCTTGCGCGAGAGCGCGTCGACGGCGGCCGCGACCGCAAGGTACGTCTTGCCCGTGCCGGCGGGGCCGATGCCGACCACGATATCGTTCTCGGCGATCGCCTGGAGATACGCCGCCTGCCCCGACGTCTTGGGCTGGATGATCTTCCGCACACCGGGGAGCACGATCCGCTCGCCGGTACCGGCGTCCTTCCCGTTCTCCATGGACATGCGCAAGACGTCGTCGGGCTCGAGCGGCGCGCGCTGCTTGGCGGCGTCGATCATGCGCTGGGCGACCGGGAGTACCCTCCGCACCGACTCGGGATCGCCAGTGAGCGCCATGGTGTCGCCGCGCAGCGTCACGCGCACCGGGTAGAGTTTCTGGATCTCGTTCAGGTTCGCGTCCGACACGCCGGCGAGTGTGAGGAGATCTGCGCCTTCGGTCGAAAGGCGGGTCGTGATCGATTCGGGCACGCCGGGGCCCGTCGCTGCGCCGTCCGACATCAGGCGTCCTCCGGCCTGATGTGGAGCGCGTGCATCTCCTCGGCCGGCACGGCCGACGGTGCGCCTTCGAACAGGGCGCGTGCGGCGGTCGTCTTCGGAAAGGCGATGACATCGCGCAACGAGCTCGCGCCGGCGAGCAGCATGGCGATGCGATCCACGCCGAACGCAATTCCACCGTGAGGCGGCGCGCCGGCGCGAAGTCCCTCGAGAAGAAATCCGAACCGGCGCTCCTGCTCTCCCGCATCGCCGATGCCGAGCAGCGCGAACATGCGGGATTGCGTGGCGTAGTCGTGCGTGCGAATGCTGCCACCGCCGAGTTCGAGTCCGTTGAGCACCACGTCGTAGGCGAGCGCCCGCCACGTATGCGGCTGATCCGGGTGTGCGGCCATGTCCTCCGGATTGGGTGCGGTGAACGGATGATGGACGGCGCCGAGCGCACCGGTACCCGGATCGCGATCGAACATCGGGAAATCGGTGACGATCAGGAAACGGCGCGCGGCGGGATCCACGAGACCAAGCCGCGCGGCGCACTCCTGACGAACCCGGTCGAGCGCAGGGCTCGTGATGCGGTCGGGGCCGGCGACGAACAGGGCGAGCGCACCGTCATCCAGGGCGAGCGCCGCCTGCGCGGCCGGCGTGAGAAACTTCGCGATCGGACCGTCGTACTTGCCGTCGACCCTCTTTACGCGCAACAGGCCGAGCGCGCCGGCGCCCTTCGCGATCGCTTCGAGCTCGTCCACCTGCTTCCGGCTCCACACGCCGCCACCCGGAATGACGATCCCGCGCACGCGACCGCCCTCCGCGAGGGCCGACTGGGTGATGCCGAACTCCAATTCGCGGAACGCCGTGCTGTAGTCGGCGATGTCGAGCGTGTATCGCAGGTCCGGGCGATCGCACCCGTATTTCTCCATCGCGTCGGCGTACGTCATCCGGTCGAAATGCGCCGGAATCTCGTGTCCCGCCTCGCGCCAAAGCGCGCCGATCAAGCCCTCCGCGAGCGAAAGGATATCGTCGCTCCGCACGAACGACGCCTCGATGTCGATCTGCGTGAACTCCGGCTGCCGGTCCGCGCGCAGGTCTTCGTCGCGAAAGCAGCGGGCGATCTGGAAGTAGCGGTCGAACCCGCTCACCATGAGCAGCTGCTTGTAGATCTGAGGCGACTGCGGCAGCGCGTAGAACTCGCCCGCGTGCACGCGGCTCGGCACGAGATAGTCGCGCGCGCCCTCCGGCGTCGGTTTCGTGAGGATCGGCGTCTCCAGCTCCAGATATCCGCGTTCGGTCAGATGCCGACGCGTGACCTGGAGCAGCCTGTGCCGCAAGATCAGGCTCTGCTGCAGTTCCGGGCGGCGCAGGTCGAGGTAGCGGTGCCGGAGGCGGAGCTCCTCCGACGGGAGCTTTTCCCCCTTCCCCCGCGCGACTGGAATTGCCGGGGTTTCTGCCGCACCGACTACGGCGATCGACGTCGCGCGCACTTCCACCTCGCCGGTGTCCATCTCCGCGTTGCGGGTCTCAGCGGATCGCGCGGCAACCGTACCCTCCACGATGACGACGCTCTCCACGCCGACCGCGGCCGCGCGCGCGATGCAGTCCGCGCTCGCCCAGTCCGTGCCGAACGACAGCTGCACGATGCCGGCGCGATCGCGCAGGTCGATGAATACGATCCCGCCGAGGTTTCGCGAGCGGTGAACCCACCCGCCGAGGCGGACGTGCGCGCCGGCGTCCGACGCGCGGAGCGAGCCGGCGAGATGGGTACGAAGGGAGGTGGCGGCCGAGTTTCGATCTGGAGAACCGGTCACGTCAAATGCCTGCGGCGCAGAGCGCCGGTGATGGGAGAACAGCGGAACACCGGAGTGCCCGGGACGGCTTCATGCCGCTTCCGCGGCGTGGATCACGCGGAGAAATGCATCCGCAGAATCAGACGCGAGCAGCGCTTCCTTCGACGCGGGATCGTGCATCAGGCGGGCAATTCTCGAGAGCAGTTTCACGTGCTGGTTGCTTGCCGCCTTGGGCGTGAGCACCAGGAACGCGACCCGCACCGGGGATCCGTCGAGGCCCACATAGTCGGGAACCGCGCGCACGATTCCGGCGGCGAGCCGAACTTCCGCGACGAGGTCAGTTCGCCCATGCGGCACAGCCAGTCCCCCGCCCAACGCCGTGCTTACCTGGGCCTCTCGGTCTTCGACGGCATCGACGATGCCGGCAATCGTTTTCTCATCGGCGTCGCCGACGGCCAATCGAACGAGTTCGCGCAGGAGGTCGGCTTTGGAGTGGCTGCAGAGCGGAACACGAACGCGTTCCGTTGGGAGCAGCTCGCTAAGGAACAGGGGGAACTCCACTGAAAGTGTCTTAAATATAAGCGGCATCAACACTTGGTGGTAGCCAAAGGGTAGCGAAAACCACTGGAGATCGACTAGCTTAAGTCAATGCAGGATATAGCGTTGCCAGCCACCATCAGGATGAACCTCCTCGACCTCGCGCCGTCGGAGGCCGAAGCCGCGTTGCGCGCATTCGCCGAGTCGCACGGCGTGCCGGCGTACCGCGGAAGTCAGGCGGCGCGGCATCTGTGGGGCGCGGAGCCTGCCGCGACGTTCGAGGCGATGACCGACCTGCCCAAGGCGTTCCGCGCGCGCCTTGAGGAGCACTTCGAACTTCCGCGCCTCACACTCGCCGCCGAGCAGCAATCGACGGACGGCACGCGAAAGTTCCTCTTCACCATGCACGACGGCCAGGCAATCGAGACCGTCGCCATCCCCGACGGCGACCGCATGACCTTCTGCGTCTCGTCGCAGGCGGGGTGCGCGCTCAAGTGCTCGTTCTGTGCGACCGGCGCGATGGGATTCGTGCGAAATCTCACGACGCACGAGATCGCGGGCCAGGTGCGCGAACTCGCGATGCTCTCGCCGCCGCTGTTCGCGACGAACATCGTGTTCATGGGGATGGGCGAGCCGCTCATGAACTGGGAGTCGGTGGACAAGACGCTGACCATCTTGAACGACCCGCGCGGGTTCGGGATCGGCGCCCGGCACATCACGGTCTCGACCGTCGGCTGGCTGCCGGGGATCGAAGCGCTCTCCGCGCGCAAGGAGCAGTTCCGCCTCGCGATCTCGATCCACGCGCCCTCCGATGCGCTGCGTGCGACGCTCATGCCGGTGAACACCAAATTCCCGCTCGCCGACGTGATCGCCGCCGCCGCCGGATTCGACCGCCGCGTCACCTTCGAGTACGTGATGCTGGGCGGGGTGAACGACACGCCGGCGATCGCGACGGAACTCGCTGCCCTCGCGCGCCGCTGCAAGGCGTTTGTGAACCTGATTCCGCTGCACCCCGGTGGATCGATGGGATTCGTGCCGACGTCGCGCGAGACCATCGCGGTGTTCGCCCAGCGCCTGCGCGCCCTCGACGTGGAAGTGGCCGTGCGCAAGAGTCGCGGCGTGGACATTGCCGCCGCATGCGGTCAGCTACGGGTAGAGCGGCTCCAGCGGCGGCGTCCAGTTTCGTCCGACTAGCACCGTCAGGTCGAGAAAACGGGAACTGTCCGGTTTCTCCTCGACGCGCGACCGTCCCATCGCGCGCGCCGCGAGCGAGGCCCAGTCGGCGTGACCCGACCGGTCGAGGATGCGCGTGGTGTCCGTTCGCTCGGCGCTGTTTCCAAAGAACACGACGTCGAAACCCGCGCTTCGGAGCACGAGCATCGCGCGGCGCGCGAGTCCCTTGGTATCGGTCGCGTTGAGCACCTCGACGCGAACATGCGCACCGGCGGGGACGACATGGCCGTACACCGCATCGGACGCGCGAAGCCGGCGGCCTGAGCGCAAGTAGAGCCGCGCGAGCGCACCGGACGTGACGAGCACCACGCCGCCGAGCACGATCCAGCGGCGCGCCTTTGCGCGCACGTCGCGACTCACGACCCGTGTACCGAGTTCCAGAGATGCGCGGTTTCCGGGAACAGCGGCTTCCCTTCCCGCAGGGTCCATTCGAGGCGCATCCGCACGACCTGGCGGAACACGCCGTCGAAGTCGGTCGGAAGGTGAGACGCAAGAAATGCGCGGTCGTCGCGCATGAAGCCGCGCCCGGGTTCCAGGAAATCGGCCATGAACAGCGCCCGGCCGGTGTGATCCCATTCCACATTTCCGACGGTATGCCAGCGGACGGCCAGCAAGACACCCGTGCGCGTCTCCCCCTCCCGCTCGAGCCGCGCCGCGGCGGCGGGGCCGTGCAGGACGCCCACCGGTGAATCCGCGAACGGCGTCCGCTGGACGAGCTCGCGGAGCTCGCCTTCCGGTGCGTCGCGCAGCGCATCGTGCCAGCGGCCCGCGTCGTGCCACGCGCGCGCTTCGGCCGGGGCGAGCGCCATTTCCGCCGCCCAGCGGTCGAGGAGCGCCGTGACGCGCGCGATGTGCCCCCGCCGCTTTTCGCCGGCCTGCGCCCACGACGGGAGTTCGGGGACGCGCGCCTCCATCAGGCGACGTTGGTAATGCGGTGTGCGAGATCGTTGAGGCTCGTGACGACCTCGCGCAGCCCGTTGATTGCTCCTTCGAGCCCGCGCAGCGCCTCGGCCTGATCCACCGCGCTCGAGGTGACCTGCTCGGCACCTACGCGGTTGCGTCCCGCGATCTCCGACACGCGCGCGACGCGGTCGAGGAGGACGGTGAACTCCCCCTCCTGCTCACTCGACGTCGCCGCGATGCGCTGCGCGCCCCGCGCGCTCTGCGCCGTCGACTGGACGATCTGCTCGAGCGCACCGCGCGACGCCTCTGAGAGCTGCTCGACGTCGGCGACGAGCGCCTGCCCGCTCGCCATCTGCTGCGAGACGCTGCGCATCTGGGCCTCGAACCGCAGGAGGATCTCGCCCGCTTCGTCGCTCGCGCGCCTGCTCTCCTCCGCGAGGGTCCTGACCTCCTCCGCGACCACGGCAAATCCGCGGCCCTGCGCACCCGCGCGCGCCGCCTCGATCGCGGCATTGAGTGCGAGCAGGTTGGTCTGGTCCGCGATCTGCGATATGATCGTGATGAAATCCGTGATGCGGCGCGTGCTCACGGCGAGTGCGTCGATTTGTGCCCCGCTTTCGCCGACGAACTTCTTGGCCTCGACGAGACGCTCGATCGCGAGGGTGATCTTGTCGCGGTTCGTGGTGGCGATGTCGGTCGCGCCGCGGCTCGCACCGGCCGCGTCGCGCGCGTCGCCCACCACGCGACCCGTTGCCTGCAGGAGCGCACGCGTCATCTCGAGGCTCGACTGCACCTGCTCCGCCTCCTCCGAGATGCCGCGCGTGATCCCCGCCGCGGTCCGTGCGACCGCCTCGCCGCCCGTGCGCAGCTTGCGGGCCGATTCGGTGAGCGTCTCGAGTTCCCGGGTGATGCGCGACACGGTGTCGAGCAGCGGGTTGCGCAGGTCGTGGATATGCAGTGTCGTCGCGAGCTGGTTCGCGAAACGGCTGACGAGCATCGCCTCTTTTTGCCCGTACGCGTTGGGCTTGTGGTGCTCGAGCTCGAGTACGCCCATGACCCGATCGCCGAACCGGAGGCGGATCGTGACGGCGGAGCGCAGTCCCGCCGGCGGGTTCTGGAACCGCGCATCGCGCGCCGCATCGAGCACGACCACCGGCTCCGGATCGGATAGCGCAAGCGTGCGGAGCTCGCCGCCGGCCGGATCCGCGGCGACCGGATGCACGAGCAGTCCCTCGCCGCCGCGATAAATGATCAGATCGTTGCCGCCCTCCATCCGGATGATGCGCAGCGCCCTCCAGTCCACGAGACGGTGCGCAAGCGACTCGATGCGGCGGATCGCGTCCGACAGGCCGTGCTCGCTCGACACGACCTGCTCCATCGCGAGGATCGTATTGAGCTCCTCCGCCGCGATCGACTCCTCGATGATCCGCTTGAACAGCAGGCCGCCAAATCCGAGGACGAGCGCCACCACCGCGCTGCTCGCGACGCCGACGAGCTGCAGCGCGCCGATCAGCACCGCGACGCCGGCCGCGCCCGCGCCGTACGTGAGCACTTCGTAGCGCAGCAGCAGCGACCGTTCCTCGGGGAGGAGCTTTCCGCGCACGAGCAGCGAGAAGTAGAGCAGACCGCGGCTCAGCAGGAAATGGATCAGGAAGAACAGCGTCATCGCCGGGATGAACTCCGGCCCGGTCGCCATGGGATTCACGGGATCGATCGTGACCGCCGCCCAGGCGTAGAACCCGTACGCCGCGAACAGCGCGAGCGCCTCGCGCCCCGCGTTGATCCACGCGAAGTTCACGCTCTTTCCCAGCAGGAGCGTGTCGCACGCGATGAGGCCGGCGAACAGCGCGACCGCGGCGGTCGCGGGTCCCGCCACGAGCGCGCCGCCGGTCGCGACGATGCCGAGCAGGTTCACCGCTCCGTACTTGGTGATCGGCAGCTGGAATCGCCGGAATGCGATCGTCGCGCCGAGGAGCGCGACGAAAACCGCGGCGTGGAACGCCCAGCCGTGTCCGCGCCAGCTCTGGTCGTAGTACCAGCCGACGAACAGCAGGAGCGTGCCGGCCAGCGGCATGATCCGCGCGTACAGCGCCACCAGGCGGGAGATCATGCGGCGGCGTCGAGCGCGCTGCGCAGTGAGCGGGTGAGGGCGACGGCCTCGCCAACGCCGCGCTCGGCGGCCTGCACGATCGCGCTGCCCACGATGATCCCGTCCGCGAGCGCCCCAACCGTCCGCGCGTGGGCCGGGGTCGATATCCCGAAGCCCACGCAGATCGGCAGTGAGCAGACCGAGCGGAGCTCCGCGATCGACGCCGGCAGCGTGGACGCCAGCTCGGCGTGCATCCCGGTCACCCCGAGGCGGCTGATCAGGTACACGAAGCCGCGCCCATGCTTCGCGATTTCCGCCATGCGCCCGCGCGGAGTGGTCGGCGCGACGAGCCGCACGAAATCGAGCGGCCCCTCGCCGAACCACGCCTCCCGCTCCGGGTCTGCGCCGACGGGAAGGTCGGTCACGAGTACGCCGCTGACGCCCGCGTCCTTCGCGCGCACGAGCACCTTCGACCCGGCGGCGATGATCGGGTTGAGATACGAGAACAGCACGACCGGCACCGCGACGTTCGCCTCGGTGATCAGGCCGAGCGCGCTCTCGAGTGTCGTACCGTTGTCGAGGGCGCGCTGCGAACTCGACTGGATCACCGGCCCATCGGCCACGGGATCCGAAAACGGCACGCCGATTTCGAGGACGTCCGCCCCGGCGTCGGCGAGACCGCGGATCAAGTCGAGGCTCCGTGCGCGATCGGGGTGGCCAGCGGTGACGTAACAGACCAGCGCCCGGCGGCCCGCCGCGCGCAGCGAGGTGAATCGTTCGGTCAGCACGTCAGAGAAAGTAATCGCCGATGCGCAGGCCGTAGCGATCCGGGTCAGCCGTCTTGATGATCGTGCGCCTGAACACGCCCGTTTCGTCCTGCTCGGCAAGATCGGCGAGCTCGCCCGGGTGCACAACATTGCCGAGATCGTCGCTCACGATCAGCACGTTGGGCCGTGACACCATTTCGGGGTTCGCATTGGCCGAGTGGACGATGGCCAGTTCGAACGTGTCGAGAACGACGAATGTCCCGACCGGATAAATGCCGAGCAGGTTCACGAACGCCTTCACGATCACGGGATCCATCCCGCGCCGGACGTTGTCACGCATTTCGCCGAGCACGGCCGCGGGGTTCATCGGCTCACTCTGGTATGATCGGCGCGACGTAGCGGCGTCGAACCCGTCCGCGACCGCAACGATCTTGCTATAGAAGCCGATCGCCTTGGTGCGCAGCGACCGGGGATATCCCGTGACGTCGCGTTTCATGTGATGCTCGTACGCCACCATCATCGCGCGGTACGGAAACTCCTGCTGTTCCTTTATCTGGAAGAGTGAGAGCAGTCCGAGCCACGGGTGCGCGGCGATGGCGCGCCACTCTTCGTCGCTGAGCAGGTCAGGCTTGTTGAGGATCTCGACCGGCACACGCGACTTGCCGATGTCGTGGAACAGCGCCGCGAAGCCGATGTCGTAGAGCTGGAGCCGGGTGAGGCCGAGACGCCTGCCCAGCGCGACCGAAAAAATGCAGACGTTCACCGAA
>JBIOHR010000064.1:0-15230 GCA_044449085.1 Gemmatimonadales bacterium
CACGACGCTGGTCGTGGCCTCACCCCTCACCCCTCACCCCTCGTCTCACTGACTCAAGGTTTCGCAACCCGCCCCGGCGGCAGCTTGTAGATCAGCGCCGCGGTTCGCAGGTCAGCGGCCGAGAGCGACGTGACATGCACCTTCGGCGACATGATGTCGTCCGGGTTCGGGCTGTGGTCGAGGCCGATCAGGTGCCCGACCTCGTGCAAAGCAATCGTGCGGATCATCTGGTCGTCGTACGCCTCGCCCGTCGGGCGGTGTAGCGCGATCTCGATGTCCGCGCCGACGATCCACCAGTTGGTGTCGCGCGACCAGTAGGTCTTGCCGGCGGCGGAGTCGTCGAAGCGGTCGACCCAAACGACATGCACCTCGGCCTGCGCCGAGTCGTCCACGAACAGGAATCGTATGGGGACGCCCGACGCAGCCCACGTGTAAAACGCGTCGCGCGTGCGGTCGACGAAGCGCGGCCAGTAGTCCTTGAGCGCCGTCGTTGGCTGTACCCACACCGTGATGGGATTGGCGCGCCGCTCCACCCACCGGGCCACGTTGCCGTCGCGCGCCGCGAGGATGGCGTCCATGTACGTCGCGCCGTTGCCCTCGGCGAGGAGGCGAGCGGTTTCGGCGTAGTCGCGCGGCGGCGGAGGCGGGAGCGACGACTTCCGCACACTGCTCAGCCCGCCGGCGCCGCCCGGCGCGCCCGCGGCGGAATCGGTGGCGGCCACGACGGTCGTCGCGGTGCGGCGGGGCGCCCGCCACACCTGAACGCCCACGAACACCGCGACGGCGAGCAGCACGCCGAAAAGCGCGGTGAAGATCGCCGTCTCGGAGCGTTTCACGCGCCCGCGTCCGGCGCGTCGAGGAAGCCCCGCACGGCGGGGAAGAACTCCTCAGGCTGCTCGAAAAATGGCATGTGCCCTGCGCCCTCGATGACCAGCGTCGTGGCGCGCTGGACGAGACCGGCCGTTTCGCCGGCGAGGTGCGCCGGGATCACGTCATCGGCGCCATGCACGATCAGCGTTCGCGACGCGATCGTCCTGACGCTCGCGCGCCAGTCGTATCCCTCGCGGCGCAGGCGTGACGCCACGGCGGCGCCGGTCGCGCTCGCATCGACCGGCGGGCGGAAGAGCGCGGCAAAATCGTGATCGGCGAAGTACGCCGGGTAAATCGCGCGGCTGTACTCGGCATGGACCGCCGGGTCGCCTGCATGGAGCGTGACCGGATCGATCGCTGCGAGAGTCTCGCGCTCGACGCCGGTGAGGCGCGCCAGCGCATCTGCGTGCAGCGAGCCGATCCACGAGCTCGTCGAGCCGACCGCGTCGCAGAGCACGAGGCGCCGCACGCCGACGACATCGCGCGCCGCCGCGAGCATCGCGATCCCGCCTCCCCACGAGTGGCCGAACAGGTCCCAGCGGGCGATCCCGAGTGCATCGCGAATCGCGACCACGTCGCCGGCGTCGTACTCGATGCGCGAGCCGCTGATGGCCGGCGGCGCCTGGCTCGCGCCGCGGCCGCGCTGGTCGTACAGGATCAGCTGGCGCCCCGCGGCGAGCGGCGCGAGCGCCGGCCACAGGATCGCGTGCGAGTAGAGCATTCCGCCGTTGATGCAAAAAAGCGGCGGCGCGCCCGGCACCTCGGGCGAGGAGAACACCGCAAACGAAAGTCCGCGTGCCTCCACCGTGCGCCGCACGAGCCGCGGTGTGCGCGGCTGCGACTGCCTGAACGCCATGAGACGCTCCCGCGACGCAGCGCTCATTCGAACCTCGTGAGCGCCCAGCTCGCATGCGTGCGCACGACCGGGTCGGGATCGCTTTCCGCCGCGGCCCGGAGCGCCGGCAGCGTGCGCGGGTCGCGCCGGTTGCCGAGTGCCACCGCCGCGTTGCGCGCGAGACCACGCCTCTTCGCGCGCGTCATCGCGCTCTTGCCGAATCGCGAGCGCCAGCCGGCGTCGGTGAGCACGAGGAGCTCGGCGGCGTCCGGGTGCACACGATCGGGGCGCGGCTGCAGCGCGGGTTCGGTGACGTCGCGCGAGAAGCGTACGTTCCACGGGCAGACGTCCTGGCAGATGTCGCAGCCGTAGACGAGCTCACCGATCGCCTGGCGGAACTGCTCGGGGATCTCGCCCTTGAGCTCGATGGTCAGGTACGAAATGCAGCGCGTCGCGTCGAGCGTGCGCGGCGCGGTGAACGCCTGCGTGGGGCACGCGTCGAGGCAGCGCGTGCAGGTACCGCAGCGGTCGGCCTCGAACGGCGCGTCCGGCTCGAGTTCGGCGTCCGTGAACAGCGCGCCGATGAAAAAGAACGAGCCCAGCCCGGGGTTGATCAGGTTCGTGTTCTTGCCGAACCAGCCGAGGCCGGCACGGCGCGCCAGGTCGCGCTCGAGCACGGGCCCGGTGTCCACATATGACCTGGTGCGGGCCGTGCCGCCGCTCGCGGCGGTGAGCCAGGCGCCGAGCTCGTCGAGTTTCCCGTGCATCACCGCGTGGTAGTCGTCGCCGCGGGCATAGCGCGCGATCGGGCCCGTCGGCTGCGTGCCGCCGTAGTTCAGCGCAACGACGACGGCGGAGCGCATGCCGGGCTCGGGATGCCGCGCGTCGCGGCGAAGATCGGCGCCGCGCTCGAGGTAGTGCATCTCGCCGGCGTAGCCGCTGGCGAGCCACGCGTCGAACTCGGCGGCAGAGTCGGGCGTGCCGAGCGTGGCGATGCCCGCGAGGTCGAACCCGAGGCCGAACGCCTGCGCCTTGAGCTGCGCGGCTCCGGGCATCGACGCCTTCGCGCCCGTCACGTGTGGCTCATCTGCTGGTCACGCGCCGCGGCGCGCCCAGCGCGCGTAGCGGATCACGTCCTCCACCGTCGGCACCGCCTGGTGGTCGCCGAACGCGGTGTACATGCGCCATGCGATGTAGTCGCGCGACGGCAGCGGGAGGAACGGTGCGTGCCGGAGCCAGTCTCGGCGCCTGAAGCGCCATGCGACCGTGATGAGATCGCGCGCGAGCGCAGGATTCACCAGCGCGCGCGGTGCCAGCGAGAGGGAGAGCGTGAGCCATTTCATCCACGGGGAAGATCGCGGGGCGTGAGGGCTCAATCAACTCTGTGCCCGGCGATTTCGCCCCGGCGCTCCCTTTAGCGGGCGTGACCCCACAGCTTTCAGCACCCATGTGGCTCTACCGCGCCATGCCAGCGATCAGCAGCCTCGCCTGCCGCGTTTACTACAGGCTGACGGTGGGCGGCGCGCGCGTCGCGCCGGACGGGCCCGTGCTGCTCGTCGCGAACCACACGAACTCGCTGATGGATCCGCCGCTCGTCGTGGTCGCCGCCGGGCGGACGGTGCGCTTCATGGCGAAGTCCACGCTGTTCACGCACCCGGGAATCTCGTGGCTCGTGAAGGCCGTGGGGTCGGTGCCGGTGTATCGCCAGCAGGATGATCCGAAGGCCGTGTCGCAGAACTTCGATTCATTCCGCGACGTGAGCGCCACGCTCGCCGAAGGCTACGCGGTGGGCATTTTCCCGGAAGGTATCAGCCACAGCGCGTCGCGCCTGCAGCCGCTCAAGACGGGCGCGGCGCGCATCGCGCTCGGCGCGGCGGCGCAGATCGGCCGCGCGTTTCCGATCGTGCCGATGGGGCTCGTGTTCCGCGATCGCCGCTCGTTCAGAAGTGCGGCGCACGTCATCGTAGGCGATGGGTTCGCGTGGGACGACCTCGCCGCGCGCGGGCCGGGCGACAAGGAGGCCGTGCGCGAGCTCACCCGGCGGATCGAGGCGTCGATGCGCTCGGTCACACTCAACCTGCACGACTGGAGCGACGAGCAGCTGGTGCGCTGCGCGGAACGCGTGTGGCGCGCGGAGTTCCCGGTCTCGACCGATGCGCGCGATGAGATGGCGCGCCTCCACGCCGCGACGAACGCCCTCGCCCGCCTGCGCCTGGGCGAGGAGTCGCGCTGGCGGCACGTCGCGCGGGCGCTGCGCGCGCACGACCGCATGCTCACGCGCATGGGGCTCACGCCGCGCACGCTGACCGAACAGGTGAGCTCCGACGCGGCGCTTCGCTGGACGCTGAGCCGGATTCCGCAGCTCGCGTTCGTTCCGCTCGCGGCGATCGGCTACGTGTTGTTCTGGATCCCGCGCGAGATCACCGCCGCGGTCGCGGAAAAGCTCGCCCGCGCGGAAGGGGAGGATGCCGTCCCGACGTATCGAGTGCTGGCGGGATTCCTGTTTTTCCTGATCTGGTTCATCGTGCTTGGAGTCGCCGCGTCGTTCGTTCTTGGGGCTTGGGGCGGCCTGATCGTGTTTCTTGCGCTCCCGTTCGTCGCATTCGGCACGCTCGCAGTCGGCGAGTCGAGGCGGCTCACCTGGGAGGCCATCCGGCGCTTTTTCGTGCTGCGCGTGCAGCGCGAGCGGGTCGCGGCGCTGCGCGAGCGGCAGAAGATGCTCGCGGCGGAACTTCGTTCGCTATATGAGATGACAGCATGAACTACAGTGGTGGGTGGTGAGGTTCAAGTGGTCATTGGTGGATGACTGCGTTCACCGCAGTCACTCAGCACCGTAAACCACCGTAAACTGGAACCTCAGCCCTTACCACTGGGGTTTGCCCTCACGGCGATCAGATGAACGACCGCCCATCCAGTCCCCGAGGGATCGCAATCCCCAGCGCCGCAAGCGCGCTTGGCATGACATCGACCGTTCTCCGCGGCACTCCGCCCGCCCGCCGGTTCAGCAGCAGCGGCACCTGCATGTGCTCCCGGTGCAGCGCGCCGTGCGACGACACATGCGGAATCGGCTCCCACTTCGCGCGATAGTCCCAGTTTCGCGACGCCGAGAGCATGATCTCGCCCGATCGCGCGCTGCCGGCGAGATGCGCGATCTGCACGATCGCGTCGGGATAGTCGGATGACGCCGTCACGTCGTGCGCGTCGTCGTGCGAGAGCGACTCGTGAGCACCGATGGCGAGCGGATCGCCGGTGAGCGGACGGTACGCGTAGCGGCCGTTCTCGATCGCCACGCGCGCGGTGCCGCGTCCGCGCGACCGCACGTCACACGCGCCGCCGCCCAGCGGAATCAGCAGCAGGTCCACGGACTCGCGCTCGAGGAGCCGTTCTGCGAGCCACCCCCACTTCTGTTCGAGCCCGTGCCATGGCGCGCGCGTGCGCGAGCGGCTCGCGAGGTCGAGATACAGGTGCGCCATCGCATTCCCGCTGACCATCACGGCAACGTCGCGTCCGGCCCCGTAAATCCATGGATGCGCGATCACGCCGAGTTTCCACGACGCGATCAGCCCCGCGAGGTCTTCGTGCGCGCGCACGGGCGAGTGGCCGTGGTCGCTCACGATCCAGAGATGCATGGTGTCCCAGCGGCCGTCGCGCTCGGCGTCGGCGCGGATGTGCGCCGCGGTTTCGTCCACTTTCCGGATGGCGTCGCGGACGACCTGCGAGTCGTGTCCTTCGGAATGCGACGTCTTGTCGATGCCGGTGAGGGCGCAGAACGCGACGCGCGGACGCTCGGCCCTGATGCGCTGCGCGACGCGCGCACCGATGTCACGGTCGATCGCGAGCCAGCCGCGCACATTGCCGCTGAAGTGGACGCGCGCCGCGCGCAATCCGAACGCCACGGAATGTCCCTCGCGATCCCGCGCGCGGAGTCCGCGGCCGATCACGCTGAGCGCCGCGACGTTCGAATCCGAAAGCTCGAACAGCGTCGGCGCGGAGGCATCGATGTCGCGGTCCACCTTTCGGATTTCACTGCCGACGTAGCTGCGGGCGCGGGGGAGCAGCGAGCGGGCACTCGCCGCGCGATCGTACCATCGGATACCCGGCAGGCCGATGGGCCCGGGATAGCGGCCCATGAGAAACGGCGCGTAGGCGGGACCGGTGACGGAAGGGAAAACAGAGGTGACGACATGCATTCCCCCTTCGGCGGCGAGCCGGGAGAGCGCGGGCACCTCGCCCGCGCTCATCGCGGCGGCGAGCGTATCCGGGCGCACCCCGTCGGCCACGAGGATCACGACGCTGGGCTTGTCCTGGTTCGCCATCTCGCGGGAAGTCACGCGGGAAAGTAAACTGCCTGAATGCCACGAAGAACAGATGCGACGGGCTCGCGCCTGGCGGCGCCGCGCAAATCGAAGCCCCTGCGCCGCGTCGACGACGCGATCCGCGACCAATACGAGGCCTACAGCACCGAGGACGAGAAACTCCTCCAGGCGCTCCCCCATCCGGACGACTTCACGCGCAGCGACACGTGGCGTGTGCTGCGGATCATGGGCGAGTTCATCGAAGGGTTCGACAAGCTCGCGAACGTCGGCAAGGCGGTGACGGTGTTCGGGTCGGCGCGCACGCAGCCGGACGACCCGCAGTATCTCGCCGCGGTCGAGGTCGGGAAGCTGCTCGCGGAGGCGGGGTTTGCGACGATCACTGGCTCGGGGCCGGGAATCATGGAAGCCGCCAACAAGGGGGCGAAGCTCGCCGGCGGGCGCAGCGTGGGGTGCAACATCGAGCTGCCGTTCGAGCAGGGGACGAATCCGTACGTCGATACGGTGGTGAACTTCCGCTACTTCTTCGTGCGGAAGACGATGTTCATCAAGTACAGCGTGGGGTTCATCGTGTTTCCCGGCGGGTTCGGCACGCTCGACGAGCTCTTCGAGGCGATCACGCTCGTGCAGACGGGAAAGATCTCGCAGTTCCCTGTGATTCTCTTCGGCACGCACTATTGGGCCGGTTTGTTGCGCTGGATGCAGTCGCGCGTGCTCGGCGAGCACAAGATCTCCGACGGCGACCTCGACCTCATGACCGTGACAGACGACCCCAAGGAGGTTGTCCGTCTCGTCGCAAAGGCGTACAAGGCCCAGATGAAGACCGCCGAAGAGAAGATCGAGAAATGAGCAAGAAGAAAGAGAACGGGCGCGAGCGCGGCGGATTCAAGAGCTCGCGTCACGGGTCGAAGGATGCGGCCAAGCGCGCGAGCGCCGCCGGGCCCAAGGGCGAGCAGAAGCGCGCTGCAGAGGAGCGCGAGGCCGCCGGAAAGAAGCACGTCTCCGCGGAGGGGAGCCGCTTCCTTCGCGGCAAGAAAATCGACCCGCGCCGGATTGACGGCACCGAGACCGTCGTTGAGCTCATCGAGGGCTCGTTTCAGGCGTACAACTCGGGGCGGCTGCGCGAAGCGTGCCAGCTGTATGCGGACAAGATGCTCGAGAGCGATGTCACGGTGGGGCTGACGCTGACCGGCGCGCTCACGCCGGCGGGACTGGGCATGAGCTGCCTGATTCCGCTGATCGAGGCGGGGTTTGTCGACTGGATCATCTCGACGGGCGCGAATCTCTATCACGACACGCATTTCGGCCTGGGACTTTCCATGCACAGGGGCAATCCCACAGAAAGCGACGTCGTGCTCCGTGAAGAAGGCGTCGTGCGGATCTACGACGTGTTCTTCGACTACGACGTCCTGCTCTCGACCGACGCGTTCTTCCGGAAGATCATCCGCGCGCCCGAGTTCCAGCATGCGATGTCGAGCGCGGAGTTCCACTGGCTGTGTGGCAAGTACGTCGCCGCGCGGGAGAAGGTGCTCGGCCTCAAGAGCAAGTCACTTCTGAGCGCGGCGTACTCGTGCGGCGTGCCCGTGTACACGTCGAGTCCCGGCGACAGCTCGATCGGAATGAACGTTGCCGCGCTCGCGCTCGAGGGCTACAAGTGCGTGATCGATCCCAACAGCGACGTGAACGAGACGGCCGCGATCGTGCTCGGCGCCAAGCGCGGGGGCGGAAAAAGCGCGATCATGATCATGGGCGGCGGCAGTCCGAAGAACTTCGCGCTGCAGACGGAGCCGCAGATCCAGGAAGTGCTCGGCATCGATGAAAAGGGACACGACTTTTTCCTGCAGGTCACCGACGCGCGCCCCGACACGGGCGGGTTGAGCGGCGCGACGCCGGCGGAGGCGGTGAGCTGGGGGAAGATCGATCCGGACCGGCTGCCGGATGCGGTGGTGTGCTATCTCGATTCGACCATCGCGCTGCCGCTGATGACGAGCTACGCGCTCGCGAAGCGGAAGAAGCGGAAGCTGAGGCGGCTGTACGATGAGCGTGGCGCGCTGATGAAGAGGCTCCGCACGGAGTTCGAGAGAACGCTGTAGCCATTGGGGTGTCGTCGGTTCATGACGGTTCGTTATCGGTGTGCGGTCCAGAGTTCATCGTCGGAGGAGTTGGGTCGGTGGTTCGTCGGCGCGTGTCCTGAAGCACCCGGTTTGTCCTGCCCGGCACGTGCACGGGGCGATTCCGTCCTGACACCGCAAGCCAATGACCGAAAACTAGAGACAAGAAACCGGATACCACAAACGTCAGACCAATGGCCGCCGACTCACAACCATGGCGAGCAAAAGCGCGAGTTGGTCCACTGCCACCGATTGCCCGGCACCCTCGCCAGTAGTAATCTTGATGGAGCAGCAGCGCCCGGCCAGGTCGACCGCAGCCGGGCGCTGGCTTTTTATGCTCCATCTCTCCGAATCCCCGCGCCGGACCATGATCGAAGCCCTCAAACAGAAGCTCGGTGAAGAAGTCGAAAAGCTCCGCATCGAGCTCAACGTAACGCTGCCCGCGGAGATCGCGCGCGCCGTGGAGATGGGCGACCTGCGTGAGAACTCCGAGTACAAGGCTGCGCTCGAGCGCCAGCGCCTCGTGCAGGCGCGCCTCGGCCAGCTCACGATGCGCCTCAGCAAGCTGTCCCAGATCGACATCGCCCAGATTCCAACCGATCGCGTCGGCCTTGGCTCGAAGATCACCGTGCAGGATCAGGACTCCAGGAAAAAGGAGACCTATCACCTGATCTTCGGCGATTCAGTCGAGTTCGAGGAAGGCCAAGTGACGATGTCGTCGCCGATTGGGCGCGTGCTGCTGAACAAGAAGCAGGGCGAAACCGTGCTGCTCAAGCTGCCGTCCATGACGCGCAAGCTGCTGATCACCGAGATCGTGACGATTCACGAGGCAAAGCCCGACGACCTCGGCTAGCCTTTCGTTTCCACCTCGTCGATCGTGAACAACCGCGCCACCTCCGTGCGATAGTCACCGAGCTGGCGCGCGACGTCCGCCGCACTCCACCCGAGCCGCGGCGCCAGCAGTTCCGCCACGCGCAGCGCCACCGATACGCCATGGTCGCGAGTCTCGAACGCCAGATGCGTCCGCCGCACGAGCACGTCGGCGATCGTGCACGCGTACTCGTGATCGGCTGCGGTCAGCACGTCGTTCACGGTATACGGGAGTCCCGCGACGAGCGGTTCGCTGATGCGTCCGTCCCCCTCCTCCGGCCGCGAGGCTGACCCCGGAAGCGATTTCGTGTCCGTATGCGACCGCGTTCGTGCGTGGCCGAGGTATTTCTGCACTTCGTCGACAACTTCCTCGGACATCGATCGATACGTGGTGAGCTTCCCCCCAGTCACGGCGATCACTCCGCGCGGTCCGACGGTGATCGCGTGCTCCCGGCTCGCGCCGGCGGGGTCGCCGGAGTTTCCGCTGGCAATCAACGGACGGATCCCGGCCCACGCGCACACAACGTCATCCGCGGTGAGTTTCGCCCTCGGGAAATAGGCGTTGGCGCCGTCGAGCAGGTATTGCACATCTGCGCGGGTGGCGCGCACCTGATCCGGCCGCTCGGCTGTATCCGTATCGGTCGTGCCGATGATCGTATGCGTGCCGCCGGGAAGCACGAACATCACGCGCTGATCGGCGTGCGCGAGCATGGTGATCGCGGATCGATTGCCGACGCGATCCGCCGGCACGGCGATATGCACGCCCTTGGTGCCGAGCACCGCGGGCGGCGATGACGGGCTCTCGATGCGGCTGATCGCGTCCGTCCACGGGCCGGTCGCGTTCACGACCGCGCTGGCGCGGATCGCGAACGCCTGCTGCGTGAACCGGTCGCGCACCGACGCGCCGCAGACCCGCCCGCGGTCGAACGCGAGCGACGTCACTTCGGCATAGTTGAGTGCCGCCGCGCCGGCCGTGACGGCGTCCATGACGTTCGCGATCGTGAGGCGCGCGTCGTTCGTGGCCGCGTCGTAATACGTCGCCCCGCCCCTGAGCCCGTCGCGCTTCAGCTTCGGTTCGGTTGCCAGCACCTGCGCCGCGCTGAGCGAGTGATGCCTGGCAACATTGCGGAAGGCGGCCAGCAGGTCGTACAGCCAAAGCCCCGCGGCGAGCTTCCAGCGCGGTATGCGCGCGCCGTGGTATACGGGCCAGGTGAACTGCAGCGGCCGCACGAGATGGGGCGCGATGCGCAGCAGGATGCGGCGTTCGCGGCTCGACTCGAACACGAGATGGAAGAACGCGTGTTCGAGGTAGCGCACCCCGCCGTGAATCAGCCGCGACGAGCGGCTCGACGTGCCGCTCGCGAAATCGTCGCGCTCGACGAGCGCGACGAGAAGCCCGCGCAGCGCAGCATCCCGCGCGATGCCCGCGCCGTTGATCCCGCCGCCGATGACCAGCAGGTCGAACGGATCGTGTGCCAGGCGCTGGCGCGCCCGGTCTCTCCACGAATGCGCTGGGCCGCCAGAGGGGTTTCCCATCAACGAACAACATAGCCTAGCTTTCGGGATATGGACATTTCGGGAACCCGCCGTCGTGTTGCGATCGTCGCGGGCGTGCGCACGCCGTTCGCGAAGGCGGGCACCGACCTCCGGCATATCAGTGCGATCGACCTGGGCAAGATGGCGGTCAGCGAACTGGTCCACCGCTCCGGCGTGGACCCGGCTGCAATCGACCTGCTTGTATTCGGCACCGTGGTGCCGAACGTGCTCGCACCGAACATCGCGCGTGAAGTGTCGTTGATGTCGCTGTTCCCGAAGACGATCCAGTCGTGGAGCGTCAGCCGCGCGTGCGCGTCGGCCAACCAGGCGATCACCGATGCCGCCGACCAGATCGTCCTCGGCCAGGCGGACATCGCCATCGCGGGAGGCGCGGAATCGCTTTCCAACGTGCCGATCCTCCACTCGCGCGGCTTTGCCGACGCGCTCGTCGCGGCGAGCAAGGCCAAGTCGCTCGGCCAGCGGCTCGGCGCGCTGTCGAAGATCCGCCCGCGCGACCTGATTCCGGTCACGCCCGCGATCGCCGAGCCGACCACCGGCGAGTCGATGGGCGAATCGGCGGAGAAGATGGCCAAGGTCAACCACATCGCGCGCCGCGACCAGGACGAGTTCGCGCTCGCGTCCCATATGAATGCGGCCGCCGGCACGAAGGACGGCCGGCTGACCGCCGAGATCACGGCGGCGTACATCCCGCCACGTTACGAGAAGACGCTCACCGCGGACAACGGCGTTCGCAGCGATACGAACATCGACCTGCTCTCCAAGCTCAAGCCGGTGTTCGATCGCAAGTATGGCAGCGTCACGGCCGGAAACTCCTCGCCCCTCACCGACGGCGGCGCGGCCGTTCTCCTGATGAGTGAAGAGCGCGCGAAGGCGCTCGGGTACAAACCGGTCGCGTACATCCGCAGCTACGCATACGCGGGGATCGACCCCGGCGAGCAACTGCTTCAGGCGCCGGTGTTCGCCGCGCCGACGGCGCTCAAGCGCGCGGGGCTCACGCTCAAGGACATCGATCTCGTCGAGATGCACGAGGCGTTCGCGGCGCAGGTCCTTTCCAATCTGCAAGGCTTCGAGTCGCAGTACTGGGCGGACCGCGGTGGTTTTGCGCGCCCGATGGGCGCGGTGGATCGCTCGCGCCTCAACGTGATGGGCGGGTCGATCGCCATCGGCCATCCGTTTGGCGCGACGGGCGCGCGCATCACGACGACGCTCATGAACGAGCTCGTGCGCCGCGACGGACACTTCGGCCTCATGACGGTCTGCGCCGCCGGCGGACTCGGCTTCTCGATGGTGCTGGAGCGCGCGTGACCACGACCGCCGCGCTTACGGTGGACGTGCACGACGGCATCGCCGTCGTCACGATCGACCTTCCCGGCGAGCCTGTGAACAAATTTTCGGCTGCCGTGATCGCCGAGTTCGACGAGCTAATGACGCAGATCGAGGGCAACACTGCGGTGCAGGGCGTCGTGCTGATCAGCGGCAAGCCCGACGGTTTCATTGCGGGTGCGGATATCGACGCCTTCCTCGATTTCAAGTCGGCGGCGGACGCCGAATCCGCGAGCGCGGCGGGACACCGCGTGGTGTCGAGGATCGAGCGCTCGCGCGCGCCTGTGGTCGCGGCGATTCATGGAGCATGCCTCGGCGCCGGTCTTGAAACCGCGCTCGCCTGCAGCTATCGCATCGCGACCGACCATCCGAAGACCGTGCTCGGCCTTCCGGAAACCCAGCTCGGTTTGATCCCTGGCGCAGGTGGAACGCAGCGCTTGCCGAAAATCGTCGGGCTGCAGGTCGCGCTCGACATGATCCTCACGGCGAAGAACGTGCGCGCGAACAAAGCACTGCAGACCGGGCTGGTGGACGAAGTGGTGCACCCCGCCATCTTGCGCGACATCGCGGTGCGGCGCGCACAGGCGCTCGCCGCGGGCACGCTGCGCGCGAGCCGCGGCAAGGACCCGGGCTTCATGCGCAAACTGCTCGAAGGAAACGCCGCCGGCCGCGCGATCGTGTTCCGGCAGGCACGGTCGATGACGCTGCGCAAATCGCGCGGGGCGTATCCCGCGCTGATCGCGGCGCTCGACGCCGTGCAGGCGGGATTCCGCGAGACGCCGGAGCAGGGCTTCGCCACGGAAGCGCAGCTGTTCGGCGAGATGGCGGCGACGGCCGTTTCGCGCGAGCTGATCTTCCTGTTTTTCGCGACCGCGTCGCTCAAGAAGGACAGCGGCGTCCAGGGCGAGGCGCCACCGCCGCTCGCGGTGAACCAGCTCGGCGTGCTCGGCACCGGCTTCATGGGAGCGGGCATCGCGGCCGTCGCGGCGATGCAGGGGCTGCCCGTGCGCTTCAAGGACATGAAGCACGAGCAGGTTGCGCACGGCCTCGCCGCGGTGCGCGCGGTGCTGCGGGAGCGCCTTACGAAGAAGCAGATCACGCGCCAGCAGTTCGAAGATCAGCTCTCGCTCGTCTCGGGAACGATCGAATACACCGGCTTTGCCCACGTGCCGCTGGTGATCGAGGCCGTGTTCGAGGATGTCGCCGTGAAGCACCAGGTGCTCGCCGAGATCGAAAAGGTGCTGCCACCGTCTGCGATCTTCGCGAGCAACACGAGCACGATTCCGATCGCGACGATCGCGGAGGGATCGCCGCGTCCGGAGCGCGTCATCGGCATGCACTTCTTCTCCCCGGTGCAGAAGATGCCGCTGCTCGAGGTGATCGTGACGCCGCGCACGGCGCCGGAGGTGATCGCCACGACGGTCGCGTTCGGGCGGCGGCTGGGCAAGACGGTGATTGTGGTGAACGATTCGCCCGGCTTCTTCGTGAACCGCATTCTCGCGCCGTACATCAACGAGGCGGCGCGGATGCTCGACGAAGGAGTCGCGATCGAGGCGATCGACCGCGCACTGCTCGACTTTGGATTCCCGGTTGGCCCGATCACGCTGCTCGACGAAGTCGGCCTCGACATCGCGGGGAAATCCGGCGCGATCATGGCCAAGGCGTTCGGCAGTCGGCTGCAGCCGTCGGAGTCACTGGGGCGCGTCCTCGCGGCGGGGCGCCTCGGACGAAAGTCGAAGAAGGGCTTCTATCTGTATGACACGAGTGGGCGGAAGGGCGGCGTGGACGAGTCCGTATATGCGCTCTTCCCCGCCACGATGCGCACCGAGCTGCCGCAGGAAGACATCCAGCGCCGCTGCGCGCTCGCGATGGTGAACGAGGCCGTCCGCTGCCTGGAGGAGAACATCGTGCGCGCGCCGCGCGACGGCGACGTCGGTGCGGTGTTCGGGATCGGTTTCCCGCCGTTCCGCGGCGGTCCGTTCCGTTACGTCGACGCGATCGGAGCCGCGGAAGTCGTCCGCCGCCTCGTGGCACTGGACGCGGCGCATCCCGGGCGGTTTACTCCCTGCGCGCTGCTCGTGAAAATGGCGCAGGACGGGCAGCGCTTCTATCCGGCTACCGGGAAACCGGTTTGAGCCGCTCACTGCACTCAGGAACCCGGGAAACGAGATGAACTCCATCCTGCGCCGCGCGGCGGTCGCCACGGTCTCCGCTCTGTTTCTTGCACCGCTCGTACACGCACAGCAGACGCGCGCCGAGCGCACGAAATACACGGAGACCTCGCTCTACGACGACATCATCTCGTTTCTCGACTCGCTCCAGCAGCGCGGCGCGAAGATCCGCGTCGGCTTCATCGGGCGTACGATGCAGGGGCGCGACATTCCGTACGTGATCGCGTCGCGGCCGCTCGTCACGACGCCGCTCGAGGCCAAGCGGCTCGGCCGGCCGATCGTTTACGTGCAGGCGAACATTCATTCGGGCGAAGTCGAGGGGAAAGAGGCCATGCTCGCGATGCTCCGCGACCTCACGCTCGATCCCAAGCCGAACGTGCTCGACTCCATCGTTCTCATCACGGTTCCCGACTACAACGCAGACGGCAACGAGGCGCTCGCCCCGCAGGCCCGCAACCGTGGCGCGCAGCAGGGTCCGGAGATGGTCGGCACGCGCGCCGACGCGCAGGGGATCAACCTCAACCGCGACTACATCAGGGCTGAGACGCCCGAGACCAAGGGATCGCTCGCGATGTTCAACGCGTGGGATCCGGATGTGTTCGTGGACCTGCACACGACGGACGGCAGCTATCACGGCTACGCGCTCACCTACGCGCCGTCGCTGCACCCGGCGGCGGCGATCCCCGGCGCAACCTTCGGCGGCGCATATGCGCGCGACTCGATGCTGCCGGTGCTGCGCCAGCGGATGAAGCTCCGTGACCATTTCGCGATCTTCGACTACGGCAACTTCTCCGGCGACGAGGGTCCGCGCGCCGCACCCGGTGAGGCGCGCAGCTGGTCGACCTATT
This sequence comes from Gemmatimonadales bacterium, assembly GCA_044449085.1. Taxonomy (GTDB): domain Bacteria; phylum Gemmatimonadota; class Gemmatimonadetes; order Gemmatimonadales; family Gemmatimonadaceae; genus Fen-1231. The sequence continues at coordinate 14,899 of JBIOHR010000064.1, forward strand.
CGCACACGCCGCGCTACGGAACGAACTACTATGCGCTGCGCGGCCGGATATCGGTGCTGAGCGAGGCGTTCTCGCACGACCCATTCGAGCGCCGCGTGAAATCCACCTATGCGTTCGTGCACGAACTGCTCGCGTTCACGGCGGAGCACGCGAGATCAGTGCTGGCGCTGAACCGCCGCTCGGACGCGGGACTTGAGTCGGGGAAGGCGTTCGAGGTGCCGATTCGCGCGACGATCACCGCGCATCCGTCCACGCAGCCAGTGGTTGAAGAGATTCTCGACACGATCCCGGAAGCACGTGAGGTACGGCGGGCCCAAGCCGCGGCGGCTTCA
>JBIOHR010000065.1:0-15227 GCA_044449085.1 Gemmatimonadales bacterium
CGCCCACCCGAGCAGCGCGCCGAACGTCACGTCGCTCAGATAATGCGCGTGCGCCATCACCCGCGTGGTCGCGCATCCGGCCGCGAACACATAGAACACCCAGCGCGCCCGCGGATACATTCGCGCGAGCATCGTCGCCGCGGCGAACGCAACGATCGTATGACTGCTCGGCGTCGAGAGCCCCGCTGACGAAAACGGACGATCGCTCCACGCACGGAACACCCAGTTGCCGAGGTCCACATCGGGCCGCTCGCGGCGGATCACGAGTTTGAGCACTTCGCACAGCAGTCCGGCGAGCACCGGCGCGCCAAGCACGAGCAGCGACCGACGTTTCGCACCGGCTGGATCGTGCTCGCGCTGCACGAGCCAGAAGATCAGCGCGACGGGAATCCAGATGTAGAGCGTGCCGCACGCGCGCAGCGCCATCGCCCAGTCGTGGTCGTAAACCTTTGCCTGATGGATGTGCGCGTACGCCCATTGGTCGCCCAAGGCGGGGATCACGAGGAAGGCCAGCGTGATCACGAGCGCGACTGCGGCACGCACGGCGAGCGGCGCCTTGGCGTACCCGGTCCAGGCGCCGGTCACCGGATCACCTCTTCAAACCGCCGGAGAATCCGCTCCGTCATCCCCCAGATGACCCGGCCTTCGAACACGATCGCAGGGCGCATCGACGGCGTTCCGCGTGCCACGATTTCGCGCTCGCCCGCCGCGGCGGGATCGAGAATCGCGTCGAGCGGCGCCCAGAAAAATCCCGCGACCTCACCGACCGACGCGACGCGCGCTTCGGCCCGCGCCGTCGCGACGTACGGCCGCACGATCACCGGCGGCAGGACGATCGTGCGCGGGCGAAGCTCGTCGAGCGCTCCGACAATCGCGCCGTCGCGGCGAAGGTCGAGGCCGACCTCCTCGAGCGTCTCGCGCACCGCGGTGTCTTCGAGCGATGCGTCGGCGGCCTCGCGCCGTCCGCCGGGAAAGGCGATCTGCCCGCTCCACGGGTCGGTCGCGCGCGCCGCGCGCTCGATGAACAGGATCTCGAGGTCGCCGCCCCGCGCCTCACGCAGGATGAGCGCGACCGCGGCCTCGTACCACTCACCGTCGCGGCCGGCGATCACCGGAGCCTGCGCGCGCACGGCCTCGGCGATCCGCGCCAGGCGCGCAGCGGCCGGCGGTGGCGACACGGTCATCCCTCGACCGGGCCGTCCACCGCCATCCAGTCGGCCCAGCCACCGGCCAGCGATGCGACGTCGGTGTAGCCCATCACCTGCATGGTATCGGCCGCGAGCGCGGAGCGGTTCGCGCGGGCGCAGTAGATGATGACCTTTGCATCGCGCGGCACGAGCGCCTCGATCTTGCTCTCGAGATTGCCGCGCGGGAGGTGGACGGCCTTGGGGAGATGGCCGAGGTTCCACTCGTTGGGCTCGCGCACGTCGAGGTATGTGGCGCGCTCGCCGCGCTCGATCATCGCCTTGACGTCGGCGGCGGAGATTTCGCGAATCCGCGCGCGCGCTTCGTCGACGAGTTCCGTTCCGGTCTTGTAGGGCATGGCGAAATATGCCACGCGAGAGGGACGGGCGCCTCCGGCGTCCCATGCGAAACGCGATGCGGCTCCGTACTTTGGTGCGCATGTCGCTCGCGCTGAAAGTGCTGGTCGCGCTGGTCGCGGGGCTGGCCTGCGGGCTCGGGATTGCGTCGAGCGGGTCACCGGGGCTCGCGCACCTCGTGCCGTTGATCGAACCGGTGGGTACGCTCTGGATTGCGGCGATCCGGATGACGATCATCCCGCTGGTGGTGGCGAGCCTGATCGTCGGCGTGGGCGGCGCGGCGGACGCGCGAAATGTCGGGCGGCTGGGCGCGCGGGCGCTTGTGCTGTTCGTCGCGCTGCTCGCCGCGGCGACGCTCATGGCGCTGGCCGCCGGACCGCCGGTGCTGGCCTCCATTCATATAGATGCCGCTGCCGCCGCAAAGTTGATGACCGGTGCGGCGCAGACGTCAGGTTCCGCGGTCGAGAGCGCGAAATCGCTCCCGGGAGTCGCGCAGTGGGTCGTGGACCTTGTGCCGGCGAACCCGGTGAAAGCCGCGGCCGACGGGGCGATCCTGCCGCTGATTGTATTCTCGCTGCTGTTCGGCGCGGCGCTCGCGCGGGTGGCGCCGGAGCGGCGCGCGATCTTTCTCCGCGTCGTGACGGGAGTGCAGGACGCGACGATCGTGCTCGTGCGCTGGGTGATCGCGCTCGCACCGGTGGGGGTATTCGCGCTGGCCGTTGGGGTAGGGTCCAAACTCGGACTCTCGGCTGCGGGCGCACTGGCGGCGTACGTCGCGCTGGTGAGCGGGCTCATGGTGGCCTTCTGCGCGCTCGTGCTCTATCCGGCGGCGGTGATTTTCGGCGGCGTGTCGCTCGAGACGTTCGCGCGCGCTGCGCTTCCGGCGCAGGCGGTGGCGTTTTCGTCGCGGTCGTCACTCGCGTGCCTCCCCGCGATGCTCGAGCCGGTGCGCGAGCGGCTCGACATGCCGGTGGCGGTCTCGTCGTTCGTCTTTCCGCTGGCGGTGACGCTCTTTCGATGCGGCGGGGCGATCGCGCAGGTGATCGGCGCGCTGTTCGTGGCGAAGCTCTACGGAGTGGTGATCGGCCCTGCTCAGTACGCCGCGATCGGCGTGACGACGATCATCACGACGTTCTCGGTACCGGGGATTCCGGGCGGCTCGATCATCATGATGGTGCCGGTGCTGCTCGCGGCGGGCGTGCCGGCTGAGGGCGTTGGGCTTCTGCTCGGCGTCGACACGATTCCAGACATGTTCAGGACGACGGCAAATGTCACGGGCGACGTGGCGGTGGCCGTGATTCTGGCGCGGCGGACCAAGCTCGCGTGATGGCTGGCCTCAAGGCACAACCGCGGATTTTCCGGACGACCTCCGAATGATCGCGGATCTTCCTTGGGGGAACATCGCTCTGGCGGCGCTGCCCTGGCTCGCGGTGCCAGTGGTGATTCTGTTGCGTGCGCGGGATACGAAATCGCTGGACGAATATTCCGCGCGGCCCGACGCCGCGACGCCGTTGGTATCGGTGATCGTTCCCGCACGAAACGAGGCGCGACATATCGGGGCGTGCGTGCGCTCGATTCTTGAAACGACGTGGCCGCGGACGGAAGTGATCGTGGTGAACGATCACTCGTCGGATGAAACTGGAGAGACTGCGCGCGCCGTGGCGGCGGCGGACGCACGCGTGACGGTGATCGACAACCCCGATCTCCCGGCGGGATGGTTTGGCAAGCAATGGGCCTGCCACAACGGGGCACGCGCGGCGCATGGGACGTTTCTCCTGTTCGCGGACGCGGACACACGCCATGCGCCGGAGCTGCTCGCGCGATCCATGAACGCGATGCGCGAGCGGCGCGCCGACCTGTTCACGGTGGCCGGCGCGCAGCTGGTGGAGAGTTTCTGGGAGCGGCTGCTTCAGCCCCAGGTGTTCGGCATGCTCATGGCGCGCTACGGCGGCACGGAGCGGGTGAGCCGCTCAACGAATCCGTTTGCGAAAATCGCGAACGGGCAGTTCATACTCGTGCAGCGCGACGTATACGAGCGCGAGGGTGGTCACGAAGCGGTGCGGGCGCACGTCGCCGAGGACCTGCGGCTCGCGCAGGAGTGGACGCGCCGCGGATTGTCCGTGCAGATGGTGGCGGGGATCGACTACATGACCACGCGGATGTACGAGGGCTTCAGAGAGATTTGGCGCGGGTGGGGCAAGAACGTGTGGGCGGCTGGGCGCGATACAATGCCGGGCGGCGCGGTGGTTCAGGCGATCTTTCGCGTGCTCGCGCCGCTCGCGCCGCTGTGGGAAGTCGTGCCGGCCGCGGCGATCGTGCTGGCGCTCTCGGGCGTGGTGCCGGCGGCGGTGGGCGCATGGGGCGCGGTGACGTACGCAGTCGGCACGCTGTTCTGGATTGTGGTGCGCGCGGTGTTCAGGGCGCCGCTCTGGTACGCGCCGCTGCATCCGGTGGCCGGGTGCGTGGTGTCGGCAATGCTCGCGCGCGCGTCGTGGCGCGGGTCCCGCGTGGAGTGGAAGGGGCGCGAGTACCGCTCGCAGTAGTGCACCCGGCTAGTTTTCGCGGATGCCAAGACCGCTCCGCGCCGTGCTGTTCGACCTCGATGGAACGCTGCTGGACTCGATCGGCCTGATCGTCGACGCCATGCATCATGCGTTCGAGGCGTTCGACGGCGAGGTGCCCGACGACGCCGCCTGGATGTCCGGCATCGGCACGCCGCTCTACAAGCAGCTCGCAAAATACGCCCGCAGTCCGCAGGAACTGGAAATCCTGCGCGAGCGCTACCGCGCATACCAGGTGATCCACCACGACAACGTGATCACGGCGTATCCGGGTGCAGTCGACGTGCTCGCAAATCTTCACGCGCGCGGGATCGCGATGGGGATCGTGACGTCCAAGGGAAACGAACTCGCGCGACGCGGCATCGAGCTCACCGGCCTCGCGCAGTATCTGCCGGTCGTAGTCAGCGCGGACTCGGTGACGAAGCACAAGCCGGAGCCCGAGCCGGTGCTGCTGGCGCTCGAGCAGCTCGGCGTCGGCGCCGATGAGGCGCTGATGATGGGCGACTCGCCGCACGACATCAGCTCGGGAAACGCGGCCGGCGTGCGGACCATTGGGGCACTCTGGGGGCCGTTCACGCGCGAACAGATCGCCGTGGCGAAGCCGACGTTCTGGATGAATAGCATCAGCGAGCTGCCCGCCTTCGTGGATTCGCTTTCACCATAACTGCTGGATCGCTGGGCCGCCCGCGTTCTTTCGATGCGGGATGCGCCAATGCGGTGACGGTTCCGCGCGCGCGCGTCGCCATCGTGCGGCGTGTCCACACTCCGCAACGCCGCCGCGCTCCTCGCCGGCGCAAATACCTTTCGCGCACTTGAGCCGCTGCTCACGCCCCTTTGCTTTGGCGAGCCGCTGCCGCTCGATGCCGACGCGCGCCGCGCGCTCGGTCTCGATCCGGCCGTCCGGCGCGGATCCATCGCAAACGGTGCCGGCACGCTCCGCGCGCTGCTCCTCGAGGTGGCGGCAGACGCGCCGCTGAGAGAGACCGTCGGTCGCGTCGCAGCGCATGTCACCGCGCGATCGCCGCAGTTGCTCTGGCTCCTCATCATCGTGCATCGCGACGTCGGCACGGTCGTCATCGCGGCACCGGCGCCTGGCGCACGCGCTCGCGTGTCTGCGCTGACCGTCGACGCCGCCCATGTCACGGACTCGGACGGCGAGACCCTCGCCGCGATGGCCGACGCGGCGAGCGGCGTCGACCTCCTCGTGCACCACCGCTGGCGCGAACTGCTCGGCCGCGACGCGCTCACCCGGAGATTCTACCGCGAGCTCGAAGGAGTGGTCGGTGAGCTCGCCGAGTCCGCTGAAGCGCGCGTCGCCGGCGGTACGCGACGCGAACTCGCGCTGCTCTGCGCATCGCGGGTCCTGTTCCTCGCCTTTCTCGAGGCGAAAGGATGGCTCGACGGCGACCGCGAGTTCCTCCGGCACGCGTTCGACGCGCGATGCGCCGCGGGTGGCGGCGTGCACCGGCGGCTGCTCAACCCACTGTTCTTTGGAACGCTGAACACGCCCGTCGCGCGCCGCGCGCCTGCGGCCCGCGCGCTCGGACGGATTCCGTTCCTCAACGGCGGTCTCTTTGCGCGCAGTCCGCTCGAGCGCCGCGCGCCGGACCTGCGTTTCACCGACGAGGCGCTCGGCCGGTTGATCGGCAGCCTGCTCGCGCGGTACCGCGTGACCGCGCACGAGAGCTCCGCCGCATGGACGGAAGCGGCGATCGATCCTGAAATGCTGGGCCGGGCATTCGAGTCCCTGATGGGCGCGGGCGAGCGCCGCACATCGGGGGCATTTTACACTCCGGCCGCCATCATCGAGCGCGTCGGCGGCGAGGGACTCGACGCGGCGCTCGCATCGCTCGGCGTTGCGCCGGACATCGTCGGCGCAGCGCGCGGCCAGGCGCCGCTGGCAGCGGCGGACCGCGAGCGCCTGCACCACGCGCTCACCGCGCTGCGAGTACTCGACCCCGCGTGCGGCTCGGGGGCGTTTCTCGTGCACATGCTGGAGCGGATCGCCGATCTTGCCGCGGCGGCCGGCGACGACCGTGGCGTGGGTGACCGCCGCCGCGACGCGCTCACGCGCTCCATCTTCGGCGTGGACGTCAACCCCACGGCCGTCTGGCTCTGCGAACTCCGCCTCTGGCTGTCGGTCGTGATCGACGCCGGCGAAAGCGACCCGCTCGCCGTACGGCCGCTGCCGAATCTCGACCGGCACATTCGCGTCGGCGATGCCCTGGCGGGGCCGGCGTTCGACGACGCGGCACGGATCGCCGCACCCGCCGCGCTCGCGCGCCTTCGCGGCCGGTACGCGCGGTCGACGGGAGCGAAGAAGCGGTTTCTCGCGCGCGCACTGGATCGCGAGGAGCGACGCGCGGCCGTCACCATAACCGAACACGAACGCGAGACAATCGCCGCGCGGCGGCGTGACTTGATCTGCGCGGTGCGGTCGCGCGACCTGTTTGCCGAGCGGCCCGCGGCTGCGCCGCTGCAACGCGAGGCGCTGGCCGCGCTCCGGCTGCACGCGCGACATCTTCGGCGCCGGATCGCCGCGCTGCGGTCGGGTGCGCCGCTTCCGTTCTCCTTTCCGGCGCACTTCGCCGACACCGCGGCGAGATCCGGATTCGACCTGATCGTCGGCAACCCTCCGTGGGTGCGGCTGCACAACGTGCCGCCGGCAATGCGCGTCCAGCTCCGCGACCGCTATCGCTCGTTTCGCGAAGCGGCATGGATGCCGGGCGCCGAGGAAACCGGCGCCGGGCGCGGCTTCTCGGCGCAGGTCGATCTCGCGGCGCTGTTCGTCGAGCGGTCGATGGCGCTCGTGCGGCCGGGCGGCGCTATCGCGCTGCTCCTGCCGGCGAAGCTCTGGCGATCGCTCGCAGGCGGCGGCGTGCGCCGCGTGCTCGACGACCGCGCCGAGCTCCTCGCGATTGAAGACTGGGCGGAGTCACGCGCCGCATTCGACGCGGCGGTCTACCCATCGTTCCTGCTCGGCCGCCGGCGCGCGCCCAACGATGAGGACGAAACGCCGTCGATCGTGCGCGTCGCCGTGCACCACCGCGACGATGCGTTTACCTGGCAGATGGCGAGGGCGCGCCTGCCGCTCGATGACTCGCCGGGCGCTCCCTGGCTGCTCCTGCCGCCCGACGCGCGCGCCGCGTTCAACCGTCTCGCCGCAGCCGGCACGCCGCTCGCCCGCTCCGTGCTCGGGCGGCCGATTCTGGGCGTGAAGAGCGGCTGCAACGAAGCGTTCATCGTCACGCCGCGCGCCGGGTGGCGTTCCGCGCGAAATGACTTCTGGCCCGTGACGAGCGCCGGCCGCGAGGGCCGCGTCGAGCGCCGGCTGCTCCGACCGCTGCTCCGCGGTGAGACGGTTCGGGCGTGGCGTGCCGACCCGGACGACTCCGCGCTCCTCTGGACGCACGACGCGACCGATGCGCCGCTGCGCCCGCTCCCCGAGGGCGCGGCCGGCTGGCTCGCGCCGTGGCGCCGTCAGCTCGAGTCGCGCGCCGATGCGCAGCGGACCGCGCTCTGGTGGACGCTGTTCCGGACGGACGCGGCGCGCAGTCATCGCCCCCGCGTCGTCTGGAGCGACATCGGCAAGTCTCCACGTGCCCTCGTACTGCCGCCGGGCGACGCGACCGTGCCGATCAACAGCTGTTACGTGGCGCGCACGCGATCGCTCGACGATGCGTACGCGCTCGCCGCGCTGTTGAACTCGCCGGTAGCCGCCGCGTGGCTTGCGGCGATCGCGGAACCGGCCAGGGGCGGCTACCACCGCTACCTCGGATGGACGCTCGCGCGCCTGCCAATTCCGGCGGACTGGCCGCGCGCGGTCGCGATCCTCGCACCGCTCGCCCGCGAGGCGCTCGACGGCGACGTCCCGGATGCCGCGACGCTCACCGACGCCGCCATTCGCGCGTATCGCGTGCGGTCGGTCGATATCGAGCCGCTGCTCACATGGTGCCTCCGTTGACCGTTCTCGCGCCCGCGCTCGCCGCCGTGCTCGCTGCGATCGCCGACGCCGTGCTCGGCGACGCCACCGATCCGGATGTGACCGTCGGCGCGATCACGCTGCGCGATCACCAGCGCGACGCGCTGCGCCGGCTGCGCGCGGGGATCGACAGCACGGGCGGCGCGCTGCTCGCCGACGATCCCGGGCTCGGCAAGACCTATGTCGCGCTCGCGCTCGCGCAGGAGTTTCCCGCGGCGATCGTCGTCGCACCGGCCGCGCTGCGCGGAATGTGGCGGAGCGCCGCCGCGCAGACCGGAGTGGACATCTCGTTCGTCTCCGTGGAGGCGCTCAGCCGCCGCGGCGCGCGAACCGACGCGTACGCCGCCGACCGCGGCGCGCTGGTGATCGTCGACGAGGCGCATCACGCGGCCAACCCGGCAACGGCGCGCTACGCACGCCTCGCGCGCCTCGTCGCATACCGCCGCGTGCTGCTCATATCGGCCACGCCGGTCCGCACCCGGCGCGCGGAACTGGCGGCATTGCTCGCGCTGTTCATGGGTCCGCGCGCGTACAGCCTCGATGACGCGGAGCGGGCCCGCTGCATCGTGCGACGGACCGGCGATGCATCGCTCCGTCCCGCGGTTGACGGCCCGCACTGGCATCCGGTGCGCGCCCGCGCCGGCGTTGCCGCCGCCATCGCGACGATGCCGCCGCCGCTGCCCGCGCTCGACGGCCGCGAGTCACGCGCCCTGCTGCGCATCTCGCTCGCGCGCTGCTGGGCCTCGAGCCTGGCGGCACTCGACACGGCGCTGCGGCGGCGGCTGCAGCGCGGCGCTGCCCTCGGCGCGCTGCTCGACGCGGGACGCATCCCGACGCGCGGCGAGCTTCGCGCGTGGGTGGTGGGCGACGACGCCGTCCAACTCGCCTTTCCGATGCTCGCGTCGCACGAAGTACCAGACGCGGCGCGATTGCGCGTGGTACTGGACGCCCACGTCGCGGCGGTGCACGCCCTGAGGGCGCGCGTCCAGCGTGACGTGCGCCGCGACGCCGCGCGGCGGGCCGGCGTCCTGACGGATCTGCGCCGCGTCCACCCCGGCGCGCGTATCGTCGCGTTCACGGCGCACGCGGCCACCGCCGAGGCGCTCTTTCGCGCGCTGCGGCGGGAGCCGGGCGTCGCGCTGCTCACGGCGCGCGGCGCGCGCACCGCTGGAGGCGCGCGCCCGCGGGCCGATGTGATCGATGCGCTCGGCGCCGGCACGCCGCGCCCTGAGGACGGCTGCGATGCCGGCCGGCGCCACCCGCGGCGCGATGCGATTTCACTCGTCATCACCACCGACCTGCTGAGCGAAGGAGTGAACCTGCAGGGTGCGTCGGTCGTCGTCCACCTGGACACGCCGTGGACGCCGGCGGGCCTCGACCAGCGCGTCGGTCGCGCCGCGCGGATGGGTTCGCCGCACGATCGCGTCCATGTTCATGGCATCTCGCCGCCGCGCGCGGCCACGCGATTGCTCGCGCTCGACCAACGGCTCGCACGAAAGCGTGCGGAGCAGGCCGAGGCGGCGCGCGCGCCGGATGATGCCGAAAAGCTCCGTGCAGCCGTGCGCGGGTGGCGTGACTTGCCGCGCAACGACCGGCTTCAGGAAGGCCCGCTCCTCGCAACGACGCGCGGAACGCGCAACGCCTTCATCGCGGTCGTGGGCGTGGGGCGTGATGCCACGGTTGTGTGCGCCATTCGACACGATGAGCATCGGTGGAAAATCAGCGATGCGCCATCCGCCATAGGCGCGATCGCGGCGGGGATCGGCCTCTGCTCCGCCGCGCCGGATGCGTCGCTCGCACGGGAGGCGCGCGCGGCGCTCGATCGCTGGCTCTGCCGGCGAAGCGCGCGGGGACGGAGCGGCGCGCGGGGAGGCGCATCGCGCGCGCGGAGGGCGCTGCACGCGCGCCTCGACGCCGCCCTCCGCGAGGCCCACGCGCACTCGCGCCCCGCGCTCGCGCCGCGAAGCGCCGCGATCCGCGTGCTCGTCGATCGCGCCATCAGCGCCGGTGCCGAAGGCACGCTCGCGGAGCTGTGCCGCCTGAAAACAGGCGGTCTCGAGGCGCTGCTCGCAGCATGCGAAGAGCGCCTCGACCACCTGCCGCCGCGCACCGGGGACGGCGCGCGGTGGTCACCTGTTGTGCGCGCGCTACTTGTTCTGCGCCGCGACGCTTGAACGGTCCGCCAGCAGCTTGGCGGTAAACCGCTGCCCTTCCGAGATCCGTTCCAGCTCGATCGCCATGGCGTCAACGGAATCCTGCAGCTGACGGATGTGCGGCGAGAGATCCGGCCCGGAGGCGGCCTTGAGCTCGACCTTGCGGTCCATGCGCCGCGCGAACGCACGCGCGAGCGGATACCCGACCACGCAGAACGCGACCGTCACGAAGAACGCGATGCTGATGTCCTCCACTTGCGGAGGGATGAGGTTGTTCGCGTCATATGGCGCTGGGGCGGTGGTGGCCGTGTGCCCCGCGTCCTGTCCGCCGGCGGCCGCGATCGCCGGGGTCGCCCCCTGCGCATTTCGCCGCGCATCCTGCGCCGCGATCTTCGCCTGCCTCGCTATGTCTCTCACCTCGCGCGCAATCTCCCGGCCCGACGTCACCGGCGGTGGCGGGCTCACGTCCATCGAGGGTATGGGCGGCGCCTTGGCACCGCCCGCCTGACTGTTCTGTAGGTTCAGCATGGCTGCTCCCGTAACCGGACTCCCTTCCCACCCGTACGGAAAGTACCTCCCAAAAGTGTCGTTGGACACTTCAAACCTTTCCCCCTCCGCGGACATCTGATCCAGTGAGACAAAAAGGACCAGATTCCCGATGGCGGCGGCCCTGCGATTCCAGCCTGTGATCGAACCGCTCGACAAGCGCAACGAGACGGACGTCGAACGTGCCGCCCGGGGTGACCGGCAGGCGTTCGAGCGGCTCTACCGCCTGCACGTGGACCGGATCTATTCGCTCTGCACGCGAATGGTCGGCGACCGCATGCACGCCGAGGAACTCACGCAGGACGCGTTCGTGCGGGCCTGGGAAAAGCTCGCGCAGTTCAGGGGCGAGAGCGCGTTCGGCACCTGGCTCCACCGGCTCGCGGTGAACGTGGTGCTGAACGACCGGCAGACGGAAGGACGGCGGCGCAGCCGGCAGGACGATTCGGTGGAGGACGTGGACACGGTGGCGCACGGTGCCGTTCGCGCGGAGGTCCCGGCGGGACTTTCAATCGACCTGGAGCGCGCCATCGCGGGATTGCCACCTGGAGCACGGAAAGTCTTCGTGCTGCACGACGTCGAGGGCTACACCCACGACGAGATCGGCGAGATGCTCGGCGTGACCGCAGGCGGATGCAAGGCGCAGCTCCACCGCGCCCGACTGTTACTGAGAGAGGCACTGAACGCATGACCAACGAACCCGAACTCAACAGCGACGAACTCGAGGCGATCGCGCGCCGCGCGGCGCAGCTCCCGCTGCTCACGCCTTCGCGCGACCTCTGGAGCGGCATCGAGGCGCGCATCCAGGCGCCGGTGATCGCACTCCCGCATGCGCCTGAATCGGTGCCGGCGGCAGGGCCGGCGCAGCCGCCCCTCCCGGCCGCCGCACCCGCGCGCCTTCCGTGGCGCAGGCTCGCCATTGCGGCGTCGCTGCTCGTCGCCGCGACTGCCGGCGTCACGTATACGCTCGTCGCGCGGCGCGGCACCGCCGAGCTCGCCGCGACGAATGACACCGCGACCGTCGACGCCGCGCTTCCGCTGACGCCCGCCGTGCCGAGCGCCATACCGGTGAGCGCCGTGTCGGCCGAACAGACGTTCGACCGCGAGATCGGCGCGATGCGCAACATCATCGACCAGCGCCGCAAGGATCTCGATCCCGCCACCATCGCGGTGCTCGAGAAGAACCTCAAGGTCATCGACTCCGCGATCGCGGAGAGCAAAGCCGCTCTCGCCAGGGATCCGGCGAGCACCTTCCTGATGGACCGGCTCAACCACGCGTACGACACCAAGCTGCAGCTGCTGAGCGGTGTGGCGGCCATTCCGTCGCACGGCTGATTTCCCGAATCGCACTCGAGTCATGAACCGCATCGCCCGTTTCACCCTGCTCACCGCCGCGGCCGCGTTCGCCGCCCTGCCGTCCTCGGCGTGCGCGCAGCGCGACCGCGAGCCCACTCGCATCGACTCCACCTTCGCCTTCGACAAGGGGAGCTGGATCGACATCGGCATCGTGTCCGGCGAAGTCATCGTCACCGGGTGGACACGTCCCGAGGCGAAAGTGTACGCCTCTTCGGAGCGCGGCTGGATCGACGCGCAGCTCTCTTCGCACCGGATCACGCTGCGCAGCCGCTCCGACCAGGGCCGCTCGGGCAACGTGCGGGTCGAGATCATGGTCCCGATCGGAACGCGCGTGCAGGCGAGCACCGTGTCCGGCAGCGTGCGCGTCACCGGCACGGACGGCGAGGTCGACGCGGGCTCGATCAGCGGCGCGGTTGAGGTCATCGGTGCGACAGACCGCATCAACGCGCACACAGTGTCGGGCAAGGTGCATGCGGCGAAACTTCGCGGGCGCGTGCGGCTCGGGACGACGAGCAATTCGATCGAGGCGGAGGATATCACCGGCGACCTCTCCGCGGGCACGGTCAGCGGCCGCATCACGCTCACCGGCGTGACGTCGTCGCACGTGAGCGCCGAAACCGTCAGCGGGACGGTGACGTACGAGGGGAACATCGATCCCGCGGGCAGCTACGAGCTCTCGACGCACTCCGGGAGCGTGCACATGACGGTACCCGACGGTTCGTCCGCCGACCTCGAGCTGGAAACATTCAGCGGCCGCATCTCGAGCGCGTTTCCGATCACGCTGCAGCCCGGGGAGATCTCATCGATGGCGCGCCACGGAAAGAAGATGGAATTCACGATCGGCAAGGGCGGCGCGCGGGTCACCGCCTCGACGTTCAGCGGCAACATCACCATCGACAAGGGCGGTCATCCGGACCGCGAGGAGAACTGATGCGACGCAAGATCCCGACGCTGGTGCTGGCCGTTGCCGCCGCCGTCCCGCTAGTCACCGCGTGCGCGACGAGCCGCGCGTACGCACAAAGCTGGTCGCATGACGACAAGCCGTTCACCTGGTCCGGTACGGTCCAGTCCGGGCACTCCGTGTACATTCGGAACCTGAACGGCACAGTGCGCGTCGAGGCCGGCACGGGCGACAAGGTCGAAGTGCGTGCCGAAAAGTCGTGGCGGCGCGGCAACCCCGACGACGTGAAGATCACGGTAAAGCAGGTCGGGTCGGCAAACGGTGACGTGCTCGTGTGCGCACTGTGGAACGACCGCTCGAGCTGCGATGAAGACGGGTACCACTCGCACAACGACGGCTGGTTTCGCGGCGACAACGACCGCAATGATGTGTCCGTGGAGTTCGTCGTCAGGCTGCCGGCCGGCGTGAAGGTCGACGCGAGCACGGTCAACGGCAGCGTGGATGTGGACGGCGCCACGTCCGACGTCGTGGCGCGCACGGTGAACGGAAGCGTCGACGCGCGCTCCACGGGCGGCGCGGTATCGGCACGGACCACCAACGGCGACATCCGGGTGAGCGCCGCGAAGCTCGACATCGACCACTCCGAGTTCACCACCGTGAACGGGACCGTCACCGTCTCGCTGCCGGCATCGGTGGACGCCGACGTGGATATGCGCACGGTGAACGGGAGCCTGACGTCGGACTTCCCTCTGACCGTCCAGGGCTCGTTCAGTCCGAAGCGCCTGCACGCGACACTCGGCAAGGGCGGGGCGACACTCAGGCTTTCAACGGTCAACGGGAGCATCCGGTTGCGGAAACTCTCGTGAGATAGTTTCGTAGGGCCTGAGTAACGGAGGATCACTCATGCCCTCAGACCAAGACGGTTTCCCTGGAGAGAAGGCCGCACGCGGCACCGCGTTCGGCCTTCTCGTAGTTGCTGCCGTCGCGATGACCGCCTGCGTCATCGACGCGCGAAGCAGCGGACCGGAACACGACGACCCAACCGCCTGGACGTGGAATGCCCCCGTCTCGGCGCCGGCGACGCTGTTCATCCGGAATACGAACGGATCGGTGGAGGTCAAGCCGGCCACCGGCGGCAACGTGCAGGTCACCGCCGAGATGAAGTGGCGGCGCGGCGACCCCAAGCACGACATCACGTTCAAGACCGTGCCGACCGCCAACGGCGTGCTCGTTTGCGCGGTCTGGAACGACGGCACCTGCACCGAAGGGAAGTATGAGACCAAGAAGCCGGGCTTTTCGATCGGCCCGTTCACGCAGGGGACCGACGCGAGCGTGAACTTCACGGTGTACGTCCCGACCGGCGTGAAGGTGGACGTGATGACGATGAACGGCTCGATCGGCGCGGCCGTCACGGCGCCGGTGAAGGCGCGCACGATCAATGGCACGATCAAGGTCGCGACGTCCGTGGGTCCGGTGGACGCGGAGACGGTGAACGGAAACGTGGACGTGCGCATGACGACGCTGGGGGGAGACGGCCCGGTGCGCGCGCGGGCGATCACGGGGACGGTGGCCGCCTACCTGCCGCAGAAGTTCGACGGATCGGTGGAGATGGAGTCGGTGCTTGGGACCGTCGCGAGCGACTTCCCGGGAACGACAGCGAAGGACGGCGACAAGAAATTCACGGCCACGGTTGGCAGCGGGACTCGCACGGTGGACATCGGCACGGTGACGGGGTCGGCCGCGCTGCACAAGCTCAAGGCTGACGGGACGGTCGCGGCGCCGTAACCGCGCCGCCGGATGGACGCGGTAACAGGGCAGTAACCGGAACGCACGCGGCGAGAACCGGTTATAATTCGGAGTCCTCCACGGAGCACCACAGATGGGCTTCTCCAGGTACGCAGTTCCACAGCAGGGCACGATGGTCCGCACCGGCGCGGAGCGCGCGACGCTCGTCCGGCGGACGTACTCGCTGGTGTTCGCGAGCATATTGGTCACGATCGCGGGAACGGCCTACGCAATGTCGAGCCCCCGAATGATGGATGCGGTGCTCGCGCACCCGTGGATCATGCTGGGATGCACGTTCGTGCCGCTGATCATGGCGCAGGTATCGCGAAACTCGTTCCCGCAAAACATCGGGTTCGTCTTTCTGTTCACGTTCGCCATGGGTCTCTACATGGCGCCGGGCATCGC
>JBIOHR010000066.1:0-15048 GCA_044449085.1 Gemmatimonadales bacterium
AGCGCGCGCTCGACGATGTCGCGGTCGCGCGCGCCGGGAACACTGGCGTAGTGCGGATACCGCCCCATGAGCACGACGTCTTCGACCGAAAGCGGAAAGGCCAGCTCGACATGCTGCGACAGGACGGCACGCCGCCGGGCGAGCTCGTTCACATCAATGTCACGCGCGTTGCGGCCGCCGTAGAGTACTTCTCCCTCGCTCGGCTTGAGCAGGCCGGTTGCGAGTTTGAGCAGTGTCGATTTGCCGGCACCGTTCGGCCCCAGAATTACGTTGAAGCGGCCCGGACGGAACGCGAGGTTCACGTCGTGCAGGATACGCGTGCCGCTCGCGCGGTACTGCACGCCGCGAAGCTCAACCATAGAAATCCGCGTTTCCCCCGCGATGCTGGCGGAGCAGGATCCAGAGAAACACGGGCGCGCCGACCACCGCCGTAATGATCCCGATGGGCAGCTCGGCCGGTGAGATCACGAAGCGTGCGATGACGTCGATGACTTCCATGAGCAGCGCACCGAGCAGCGCGGAGGCCGGCAGCAGGAACGTGTAGTCCGCGGACCGCATCATCCGCAGGATGTGCGGAACCACCAGGCCGATGAAGGCGATCACGCCGACCATCGCGGTATCCACCGCGACCATCACCGTGTTGAGGATGATGAGGCGGAGGATCAGCTTTGCCGGGTCGATGCCGAGCGATGCGGCCTCATCCTCGCCGAGCATCAGCGCATTGAGCGACTTGCCGTGGCGCAGCGACGCGGCGAAGCAGACCACGAAAAACACGCCGACGACGATCGTCCCCTTCCAGTTGGCCGTCGTGAAAGTGCCGAGGTTCCAGAAGGTGATGTTCCGCGCCTGGGGATCGCGCGCGACGTAGGAGAGGAAGCCGGTGCCGGCCGTGCACACCGCATTCACCGCGATCCCGGCGAGGAGCAGGGTGAAGACGTTTACCTTGCCGAACGATGTTGACGCACGGTATACAAGCATGGTCGCCGCGAAGGCCCCGATGAACGCGAAGAGCGGCACGGCCAGCGTCCCAAGCGGCGCGGTGAAGGCGAGCGTGGTTCGCTCGCCGAGTACGAACACGAGGGCCGCGCCGAACGCCGCGCCGGCGGACGTGCCGGCGAGCCCGGGCTCCACGATCGGGTTGCGGAACAGCCCCTGCATCAGCGTGCCGGAGACGCCAAGTACCGCGCCGGTCAGCGCGGCGAGCAGCACGCGCGGGAGGCGCAGGAGCAGAAAGACATTGCGCGCAAGGGTATCTGCCGTCTCGGGCGGCGCCCAGCCCGCGGCCTGGCGCAGGTAACGCACCATTTCGGCCGGTGTGAAGGTGAACGCACCCAGCCCGGCCGACGCAAGCATCGCGCCGGCAAGAAGAGCGGCAAGCAGGAGGTACGTTTGCGCGAACGACAGCCGTTTCAGCACGCCGCGCGCATCAATGCTTTCCCGTCACAGCGGCCGGGTGAAAGAATCCCTCGAGGCGCTTCACGGCCTCCGGCGTGCGCGGCCCGTAGTACATCACGTCGGTCTCGTCTATCCTATAGATGCGGTGGTCCTTCGCGGCGGGGGTAAGGTCCACGCCCGGCATCGCGGCGAATTTCTCCTCGCTGCCGTAGCGATCGAACCCGACGTCGGTGGCGATGATGATGTCCGGCGCGGTCTTCGCGATGATCTCCGGTGTCAGCCGGAGCATACCGCCGGCCGAATCCACGGCGTTCTGCGCGCCCGCCCAGCGCAGCATCTGGTCGCCGACGCTGCCGCGCTCGAGCGCGAGATAGTTGTTGGCGATCTGGCCAAAATGAATGATCAGGACGCGGGGGTGCGGCTTGCCGACCCAGCGCAGTGTGTCCTTCAGGACTGCCGCGATGTTTTTCTTCATCGCCGCCGCGATGCTGTCGGCCGCGTGCTCGCGGTGGAAGCGCCTGCCGAGCGTGACGAGGAGGTCGGCTGCGCTGTCGACCGACTCGCCCGGGCGGATCGTGAGGATTGGGACCCCGACTTTCTCGAGCTGCGCGGAGACTTCGGCGGGGCCGAAGTTGCCGTCGGTGAGAAACAGTGTCGGGCGCAGCGAGATGATCCCCTCGGCGTTGAGCGCCCGATGGTACCCGACCGAGGTGAGGTTGAGGATTGCGGGTGGATAGACCGACGTGAGGTCGCGGCCGACCAGGACGCCTTGCGCGCCGATCGCGTACATGAACTCGTTGATCTGCTTGGAGACCGCAACCACGCGTTCAGCGGGCGCGGGTTTTTGCGCGGCGCCTGCGCGTGGCGTGCCGACGAGCGCGCCGAAGGCGATCAGGGCTGCGGACAGGCGTCTCATGACGGGCGGAGTAGGAGGTTAGCGTACCGTCAGAATAATGTCATGGAGACCTCCAAATGGCGACGGCTTGCCCTTCGCGCAGTTCCTCGCGCAATCAGTCCAGATCCGGCGCGAAAATCTCCACCGCTACGGAGAACGACCGGCGCTCCATCGCCCGCAACACGCCAACGCCCGCGACGTGGCGCGTGACTTCGGCGCCGTTGTCGTCGAGGACGGTCACGACGACGGAGTATTCCCATGCCTCGCCGTCGCGCGGATGGCGAATCGATCCTTCCACCCGCAGCGGCGAAAACGTTGCGGGCGTGCGTTCTTTTTCACCCGGATTGAAGCGGAGGTGGTGCCGGCATGCCGGGCAGACGCTCGCGCTTTCGAGGATGACCTGCCGGCAGTGCGGGCACACTCGCGTGGCCCCTGGTGCGCCCTGCCGCACCGGACTCATAGCTCAGCGATGCTTTCCGCTTTGTACTTGGACGCGACCGGTGTGCGGTCCGGGGTGCGCGCCTGTCGTTCGCTCTTGTCCCAGCCGAATTCCACCTTGCCGCGCATGCGCGATCCGGCGGCGACGGTGAGGGAGTCGGCGCTAAGGTCGCCGTTGAGGATTCCAGTCTCGAGCAACTCGACGCGTGTGGCGCCGTCGATGTTTCCGTCGACCTGTCCGCCGATCGTGACCGTGTTCGCGCGCACACCGCCGGTGAGCGTCGCGCCCGCTTCGATCGCGAGGTTGCCCTTGACGTGCACGTCGCCCTTGAAGCGACCTGCGATCCGGACGTGCCCGGTGCCCTCGATCTTTCCCTCGATGGTCAGTTCTTCAGCGATCAGTGATTCTTTCGGAGCGCGATCCGGATGACGATGCGGTACGATCGCGGGAGTGGGCGCGGGAGTTGGCATGGACGGCGCGGCAGAGTGATCGTTGCGCGGTTCAATTTCTTTCTTCACGGCAGAATCCGGCGATGCGATGGCCGTGTCTTTTGGCGGGGAGGACTGCTCCTTCCAGATGGGCATGACGGGCGGCTCCTTTCGAGTAGACGTGTGTCGTACTCGAAGGTACACACGATCGTTCCGCCAAAGTTTTTTCTGTGGGACAAGGGACTACGAATCAACGAGCGAGGAGCAAGGAGTATTGTCCTTGCTCCTCGCCGTACTCCTTGCCCCTCGCCAGTATTACGGCCGCTCTCTTACGCGGTGACGGTCGTCATCCGACGGCGCATGCTCATAGTCGAACCGCTTGTCGAACCCGACCCATTCGCGGTCAGTCGGCGGGAGGAAGTACTCGCTCTGAAAGCGGTAGACCTGCACGGCGCGTGCGCCGGGCCCCGGGCGTGGATAGTAATGTCCGCGGTACTCGTACACGGTGACTGGCGTCCAGCGCCGGTAGTTTCTGCGCCAGTCACCCGCGCGTTCGGTGGTGTATCCGACGACGCCGAGCTCGACGCCAAAGCGCGGGCTTACGACCACCGGTGCTTCGTATGGACGGGCGCGATGCATGTCCACCTCGACCGGGGCACGCTTGTAATTGTAGCGCCTGTCGAAGCCGACCCATGCGCGATCCGTCGGAGGGAAGAAGTACTCGTTGTTGTACGTGTAGACCATCACGGGACGGGACCCGGCGACTTCGGCGCGATAGTAGCGCCCGTTCACGTCGTACAGCGTCACCGGTGTCCATCTCCGGTAGTTCGCGTGCCAGTCGCCATGCCGTTCCGGCGTGTAGGCGAACACGCCGATCTCTGGTCCGAGCCGCGTGCCGAACTTGACGCTGATGTTCACTTGCGCCGATGCCATCGCCGGCGCTGCGATCAGCGCGGCGGCGAGCGCCGCTCCCATCACTCTTGAAAGTCGCATTCCGTGCTCCTGTTGTGCGGCTGGTGGTCTTCAGGTTTTCCCGGCCGGAACGAGCAGGATGCCCGCGCCGACTGCCACTGCGGCTACGCCCGCCCAGACGGGGACGTTCACGCGCTCCAAGTCGTGGTGGCGTTCACTGGCGGGCCGCCATCAGAGCACCTTTCGGCCCTGAATCACGCGCACCAGCACGACGACGATTGCGATGACGAGCAGGATATGGATGAGCCCGCCCATCGTGTACGACGTGACCATCCCGAGCAACCAGAGGATGATCAGGATTGTGGCAATAGTCATCAGCATGGTGTCGCTCCATGGTCCGGGTGAGATCGCACGATACACCCACGGTTCGGCTGCCAATGGACAGCTATTGCGCTATACACGCAAACCCCGCCGTTGTGCGCGCGCCGTGAGCTATGTCACGGACGATACGCGGCAGCCGGCGGGGCTCCCATCCCTCAATTGCATGAAAAAGGAACTAGTTCGGTTGTGTTACACACCCTCCAGGTATGCCACCTCCCCGTGCAGGGCCTGATCGAGGCCCGCGGTCTGGCCGGCTTCGTCGACCTTCACCTGCGTGACGCGGTCGATCACCCACAGCATTCCATAGGTGAATCCAAACGCCCACACCGACGAAATGCATACCGCGCCAAGCTGCACGAGAAAGAAATGCGGATTGCCGTGCAGCAAACCGTTCGCACCGGCGGGATTGAACGCGGTCGTCGCGAACACGCCGCAGCTCAGGATGCCCAGAAACCCACCGACGCCGTGCACGCCCCATACGTCGAGCGCGTCGTCCCACTGCAGGCGGTTCTTCAGCGCGACGGCGTAGAAACAGACGACGCCGGCCAGCACACCGATGGCGCACGCGGCTTTTGGTGACACGTACCCGGCCGCGGGGGTGATCGTCGCGAGGCCGGCGACGGCGCCGGTGAGCAGCCCGAGGAATTTCGGCTTCTTTGTGGTCGTCCAGTCCATGATGAGCCACGCGATCCCCGCAAAGCTCGCGGCGAGATCCGTATTCACGAACGCGACCGCGGTGACCGAGTCGACACGCAGCTCGCTGCCGGCGTTGAACCCGTACCAGCCGAACCAGAGCAGGCCGGTGCCGAGCGCAACGAGCGGGATGGAATGCGGCCCGCTGTCGGCGACTTTTCTCTTGCCCACGTAGAGCACCGACGCAAGCGCCGCGACTCCCGCGATGTTGTGCACGACGATCCCGCCCGCAAAATCGAGGACTCCCCAACTCGCCATGATCCCGCCGCCCCATATCATGTGCACGAAGGGGAAGTAGACGAGCACCAGCCATCCCGTGAGAAAGAGCATGTACGCCGGAAACTTCACGCGGTTCGCGAACGCGCCCGTGATCAGCGCCGGCGTGATGATCGCGAACATCATCTGGTACGCGAAGAACACGAACAGCGGGATCGTGTCGTTTGCGGCGGACGGCGTGTTCAGCGATACGCCGTGGAGGAATGCCAGGTCGAAGTTGCCGATGATTCCCGCGAAATCCGTTCCGCTCTTGAGATCACCGCTGAAGCACATCGAGAACCCGAACGCCCACCAGAGCACGGTCGTCCACCCCATCGACGCGAAGCTCTGCATCATGATTGCGAGCACGTTTTTCCGTCCGACGAGTCCGCCGTAGAAAAAGGCGAGTCCCGGCGTCATCAGCATGACGAGGCTTGTGCAAAGGAGCATGAAGCCCGTGTTACCCGTGTCGAGATGCAGCTGTGGCATGTGGCGCTCCTGGCGCGGCAAGCGGTGAAGAAGGGGGCCCTTCTCACGGCCGCCGAGTGAAAATCGCAGGACGGTCGTGACGGTGGGGACAAGCAACTACTACCATAATTGGGCATCCGGGGCCAATTCGCCCCGTCGCTCTTGAGCGAAGGGGCGCCCGCTGAGGCCAGGTGGGAGTTCAGGGGCGGGCGTTGAGGCCAGTGGGGAGTGGCAAGGGTGAGTGCACCCCTCTATTGACATTCTATATGAACGAGTAAACCTTCCTTCCATATCGACTGTCTATAGGGAACATGCCACCAACCAACCTCCTGCAGGGCACCCTCGACCTCCTGATCCTCCGGACCCTCGCCCTCGGCAAGCTCCACGGGCTCGGCATCTCCCACCGGATCGAGCAGATCACGAAGGGCACCTTCCAGGTCAAGCCAGGCTCGCTCTTTCCCGCGCTCCATCGCATGGAGCACGCGGGATGGCTCGAGTCATCGTGGGGAGAGTCCGCCAACAAGCGGCGCGCAAAGTACTACGCGCTGACCAGGTCGGGGCGGCGGCAGCTCAAGAGTGAGACCGAGGAGTGGACTCGCATTGCGGTGGCGATGGCGCTCGCCATCGGCAAATCCTGAGGGCACCGGGAGGGACCCATGTTCGATCACCGGCGGGAAGACCGTGAATTGGACGACGAACTGCGTGCGTACGTCGATCTCCTGACCGCGGAGAAGATCAGCGCGGGACTGTCGCCGGCGGCGGCGCGACGGGCCGCCCTTCTCGAGACTGGCGGCGTGGAGCAGGTGAAGGAAGAAGTGCGCGATGTGCGTCCCGGCATTCTCGTCGAGGCCATTGCGCAGGACGCGCGGTACGCGTTGCGCACGCTTCGCAAAGCGCCCGGATATACCGCCGCGGCGGTCGTGACGCTCGCGATGGGCATCGGTGCCGCGACGGCGATCTTCAGCATGGTGAACGGTGTGCTTCTCCACCGCCTGCCGATCGGAAGCGGCGACCGTCTGGTCCACCTCTCGCAGCCGTCAAAGCGGACGACAAACGAAGGATTCTCGGTGATGGAAGTCGCAGACCTCAACCGCGACCTTCATACCGTGACCGGCGTGGCCGAATACCACAGCATGTCGTTCCAGCTGTATGGCCACGGTGATCCGCTTCGCGTCACCACCGGCGTCGTCTCGGACCGGTTCTTCGACATGATCGGCGTGAAGCCCGTGCTCGGCCGCACCTTCCTCCCGGGAGAGGAGGCGGTCGGCGCCCCGCCCGTCGTGCTGCTGAGCCACGCGTTCTGGATGAGCCAGTTCAACGGCGACTCATCCATCGTCGGCGCGACGTTCACCATGAACGACAAGTTGCACACCGTCGTCGGCGTGCTTCCGCCGCTCCCCGGGTATCCGAGCAACAATGACATCTGGATGCCGGCCGGTGCGTGCCCCTTCCGTTCTGCACCTTCCATGATGAACACGCGGGACATGCGCATGGTGAACGCGTTCGCGGTCGTGAAGCCGGGGATGTCGCTCGAGCGCGTGCGCACCGAGCTCGCCGCCGTCGGCTCGCGGTATCACCGCGCGTACCCGGCCGCGTATCCCGACGCGCAGGCGCTGCAGTTCGCGGCCACCGGTGCGCGCGACGAGATGACGGCCCGCGCGAAACCGATCCTGTACATGCTGCTCGCGACCGCGGCATTCCTCCTCCTGATCGCCGTGGCGAACGTCGCGACGCTCTCGCTTTCCAGGCAGCTGCGCCGCTCGCGAGAGTTCGCTCTCCGCGTTGCGCTCGGCGCGGGTGGTGCCCGCCTGTACCGTCAACTGGCGTTCGAGAGCCTGCTGCTCACGTTCGCCGCCGGGGTGGCTGGCGTAGGAATTGCCGCGGGCGGCGTGGGGCTCCTCCGCACGCTCGCAACGAAGTTCACGCCGCGGGCCGGCGAGATCGTGATGAGCGCGCAGATTGTGATCTTCGCGGTCGCACTCTGTCTCGCGATCGCATTCGTGATCGCGGCGGCGCCGTTCGTGCACGCACTCCGGGGGAGGAACGTCGCGAACGCGCTCCGCCAGGGGAACACCGGGTCGCTGGGAACGCGCGGTGATATCCGCATGCGCAACGCCCTCGTGACGGCGCAGGTCGCGCTCGCGTTCGTGATGCTCGTCGGCGCCGGCCTCGTCGCGCGCAGCCTGGTGGAGCTCGAGCGCGTTGACGCCGGCGTTGACGTCCATGATGTCCTCACCGCGCAGCTCACGCTCAACTTCACGAAATACAATTCGGGGGCCAAGGTCACTGCGGTGACGAGCGCGCTCCTGCAGCGTCTGGACGGATTCCCCGGCGTGACGTCGTTTGCGCTGGCGAGCTCGTCACCGCTCCGCACGGGCGGCGTCAACGACGTCCCGTTCCAGATCGAGGGGATCCCGATTCCGCCGGGCACGCGCCTCCCGCACGGCGACGCCACGTCGATCAGCCCCGACTACTTCAAGACCGTGGGCATCCCGCTGCTCCGCGGGCGCGCGTTCTCGCTTGCAGACCATGACCCGGACAGCCCGCCCGTGATCATCAACGAGCGCATGGTGAAGGAATACTGGGGTGGGCGCGACCCGATCGGAGCGCGCGTCACGCCGGACAGCGGCAAGCACTGGATGACCGTCGTCGGAATCGCGGGGAACGTGCGCACCAGCCTCACCGACGCCGACGTGACGGACGAGCTCTACGTACCGATCCTGTCGGCGTCGTCCGGCGACGTGCGCGTATTCATGCGCACCACCGGCGCGATGCCGCCCGTGGAGAAGGCACTGCGCGCCGCGGTCCGCGACGTGGACCCGCAGCAGCCCGTGTCGCTTGTGCAGACGCTCGAGCAGGTGCGTGGCGCGCAGCTCGCCGAGCCGCGCCTCACCACCACACTCGTGTCGGCGTTCGCGGTGCTCGCCCTGATCCTCACCGCGACCGGCCTCTCGGGGGTGATCGCCTACGGGGTCACGCAGCGCCTTCCGGAAATCGGCATCCGGATCGCGCTTGGCGCGACGCGCGGTCGCGTGCTTGCGCTCGTGATGCGCGAGGGACTGGTGATCGTCGCGTTCGGATTGGCCGTGGGATGGGGTGTGTCCATCGCTGCGCGCGGCCTCGTGTCGAGCCTTCTCTTCCACGTCGGCGCCACCGACCCGGCGACGTACGTCATGGTGGCCGCCGTCATTCTCGGCACCGCCGCGGTTGCCTGCTTCATTCCGTCGCGGCGCGCGCTGCGTGCGGATCCGGCGCGCGTGTTTCGCGGAGGGTGACCGGGAGCCGCCCGGTCCATTCGACCGGGCGGATCCGCGTCTCACTTCTTCGGCTTGGCCGCCGGTTTCCTTCGCTTGAACGTGCTCTCCGGCGGCGCGAGCTGCGCGAGCTGGTAGGAATCAATCTTGTAGACCGGGCCTCCCGAGTCCGCGCGCACCCACGCACCGGCGGCCGAGCTGTCGAACGTGACGTCGAGCAGCGCGGCCCCTGACTTCGCACGCAGCTTCACACGCGCAAACGGCTTTGCCTTGCGTACGGAGTCCGCCTGCGCGTCGGTCGCGAAGCCCGTCGCGTCGAAACTCTGATACAGCTCGAGCGTGCGCGCGACCGCGGCTGAATCCGCGAAGCCCGAACCGAGAGACCATTTTCCACCGTTCTTCCTCAGCGCCACGCTGTGCGCACCGCGCTGGACATCCGCACTCCCGACGCTTTCGGGTGTCACGCGTGCAATTCGCTTGTCGCGCCAGTCGTCGGCCCCGCGCGTCAGCGCCTCACCGAGGAGGCTGGAGTGAAGTGCGTACACGGCACTGTCACTCCCGCGGCGCACGTACAATCCGCTCCAGTCGGTCGTGCGCTTCCCGCTGGTGAAATCGACCGGCGGCTTGCCGTGCGCCACGATGCGCACGCGGCGTCCGCTGTCCGCGTCGACGCCGAGGCGCGCATACGAAGACGGGCTCTGCGCCACGAGTTCACCCCACTGCGTCGAGTCGACGAGTCCGGCGAGCAGGTCGTGCACGTGCGAGCTGTCGGCCGGATGTCCGTTCATCGTCCAGCGATGCACGTTCCTCGCGAGCGTCGCGCTGTCGCCGTGCCGCGCAATGACGATGGTGTCGACTGCGGCGGAATCCACCCGCGGCAGCGAGAAGCGTGTCTCCTTGTCGGCGCGGAGGTGTCCAACGCCGGCAAGCGCACCCCATGCGATGACCGCAACTGCGAGCACGGCGACGAGGCGCTTGATCGTTCCTTCGTTCATATGGCCTCCATGGGCTTTGCGCCCGCGGGGACGGCAGCGGCGCGTGCGCGGTAGGGAGTGCGGCTCCGTACCCGCCGCCGGCCCATCCTGACGGCTCCGAACAGGGCCACGAGCACGGGAACTCCGATCATCACGATGTACTTCACGCCCTGCGCGACAGCGGCGCTGCTGTATGCGAGCGCCGGGGGTGTGCGGTCGGTGGCGCGAATCGCGATCAGCGCGTCGTCCTGCGCGAGCCAATCGACCGCATTCAGGGCGAGCGCGAGATTTTCGGGAGCCTCCTGCGCGAACTGGTCCGTGGCGAAGTCCGAGTTGCCGACGACGATCACGCGCCCGTGCATCGCGGTATCGTGCGCCGCGGGCGCGACCTGCACGCCGAGTATCTTCTGCGAAAGGTTCGTCTCGGCGAGTTTCGTGCCCGGCTGGATCATCGTCATTCCCATCGAACTCCCCGCGCCCTTGCTCGTCACGATCAACGGCGTGACCGTCCCCGCGCGAGCCTTGCTGACGTCGATGCTGCTCGGCCACGGCAGAAATACGTCGCGCACGTCGTGGTTCACCGGCGAATCACCGGTGCTCTGTGCCCTCACGAAGAATGGGTATCGCTCCATCACCTGGAACGGGCCGGCCGCGCCGGGCGCCGGCACCACCTCGTTCGACACGAGGTCGTACACGATGTTGCTGTCGATCGCGACGCCGAACGGCTTCAGGATCTGATTCCATGCTACGTGATGCGTTTGTGCGACCGGCGACTGGGCGTCGAGCTTGCCTCCGCCCGCGAGGACGAGCGCGGCGCCTCCGCGCTTGAAGAACGCCGCGATACGCGCCGCCGCACCCGCCGGAAGGGAATCGGGCGATCCTGCGACGATGAGCGCGGTCACCTTGCTGTCGGGCTGCGTGGTGTCGCTGAGCGAGACGTCGCGCACGTCATACGATTTGCCGAGCTCCGTACGCATCCGCTGCAGTCCGCCGCCCTGCGAGCGCTGATCGAGCACTCCCGCGTTCTCCACAAAACCGACCACCGGCTTTACCGTTCGCGTCAGCGACCGGATGGACGCCGCGAGCCGGTATTCGAGATCGTCCGTGCTGCTCACGAACGGAATCGTCTCGTGGCCGGAGCCGTATTGCACCACGAGGCCAAGCCAGCCCTGCTTCACCTGCAGTTCCGAAGCGCCGACGACGTTGAACTGCACGGGTTCGACTCCCAGCTCGCGGGCGTCACGCATCGAGATCGAATCCTTGGCGGGGTTCTGCTTCAGCACGCGGATCTTGCCGTGGCTAGCCGAGCGAAGGTCGGTGAGCAGGTCGTCGACGTCGCGCTTCATCAGCGACGCCTGGGTCGGCAGCTCGTCGGACGCGAATTCCTTGATCGTCACGAGATCGTCAAGGTGGCCCGCGATCTGCTTTGCCCCCTTCGACAGCGTATAGCTGTGCCCGGGCGTGAGGTCGAGGCGTCCGCCGATGTACCCGCCCATCAGGTTCACGACGAGGAGGAGGGCCACCACCAGCGCGACGCCGGTACGCAGCTGCTTGCGGCGCATTCCCGTGCGCGTCAGCGCGCGC
This sequence comes from Gemmatimonadales bacterium, assembly GCA_044449085.1. Taxonomy (GTDB): domain Bacteria; phylum Gemmatimonadota; class Gemmatimonadetes; order Gemmatimonadales; family Gemmatimonadaceae; genus Fen-1231. The sequence continues at coordinate 11,679 of JBIOHR010000066.1, forward strand.
CCGCAGACCGCCCCGTACGCAAACGCGATGAACACGGCGGCGAGCGAGACGAAATAGATGGCGTCGCGCAGGTCGATCACGCCGCGCCCGATGCTCTCGAAGTGCGAGAGCACGCCGAGCCGCGCCGCAATCGACGACAGGGCGGGCGGCAGGCCGACGAGAAGGTCGTTCAAGCCGACGAGTATCAGGACGAACGTCACCGCGACGGCGAGGATGAACGCGGTGATCTGGCTCCGCGTGAGGCTCGAGGCCCACACACCGACGCCGGCGAGTCCCGAGGCGAGCAGCGCCCCGCCGACGTACTGTGCGAATACGGTCCCCCACGCCATGTGCGAGCCGAGCGCGAGGCCGAGCGGAATCGGGAGCGTGAGGCCGAGCGCGATCCACAGAAAGAGCACGGCGCCCGCGAATTTTCCGAGCAGCAGTTCGGCCTCCGTGATCGGCTGCGTGAGGACCACCTCGAGGATTCCGCTGCGCGAATCTTCCGCGAGCGTCCGCATCGTCACGGCCGGAACGAAGAAGAGAAACAGCCACGGCAGCATGTCGAACATGGGCCGGAGCGTCGCCACTCCCATCACGAACACCTGGCGAAAGCAAAGGAAGGCGTTCGCGCCGAGGAGCACGACGAGCAATACGTAGCCCGTGGGGTGGTTGAACATCATCGCGAGCTCGCGGCGGGCGATGGTCCACACGCGGCGGAGGAGCAGGACGGTGCCGCTCATGCGGCCTCCTGCGTGCCCTCTTCCGCCGTCAGCTCGCGGAAGAGGTCTTCGATATTCGCCGATTCCTGGTGGAGTTCGAGGAGCGTCCATCCGTGCGCCTTGGCCATCGTGAAGACGTCGGCGCGGACGTCACGCCCCGCGGCGACGGTAAGCGTGGCGCGCGTCGTGCCGCCCTCGCTGGTCGCGTTCACCTGCTGCACACCGGCAATCGTGCTGAGCTGCTGTTCGACGCCGTTTCCCTTGGCTTCGACCGCCACGCGGGTACCCGCGGCCGCGCGATGCATGAGTGCGTTCACCGCGCCGTCGGCGACGATCTTGCCGCGGCTGATGATCAGGAGGCGCGAGCACGTGTGCTGGACTTCCGGCAGCACGTGCGTAGAGAGGATCACCGTCCGCTCGCGCCCGAGGTCGCCGATCAGGCGGCGGATCTCGAGGCGCTGGTTGGGGTCGAGCCCTTCGGTGGGTTCATCGAGCACGAGGAGGTCGGGGCGATGGAGGATCGCCGCGGCGAGGCCGACGCGCTGCCGGAACCCTTTCGAGAGCTCGCCGATGGGGCGGTGAAACACGCTCTCGATTTGCGTCGACGCAACCGCGTCGTCCACCGCGCCCTCCCGTGCGCTGCCTTCGAGTTCGCGCAGGCGCGCGACGAAGTCGAGATACTCGGACACCTGCATCTCGCCGTAGAGCGGGTTGTTCTCCGGGAGGAACCCGATCCGCCGCTTCGCTTCGCGGCCGAGCTCGGCGATGGGCACGCCATCGAGGCGGATCTCGCCGGCGTCCGGTTCGAAATACTGGGTGATCATGCGCATCGTGGTGGATTTGCCGGCGCCGTTGGGGCCAAGAAATCCGACCACCTGCCCGCGATCGACATCGAATGCGACGTCGTCGACCGCTGGGATCCCGTCAAATCGCTTGGTGACGTGCTGCAGCGAAAGGAGAGACATTGGGTTGCAGTCGGTATGTCAATTTTCACGGGTGCCCGATCCCCCGGACACGCGCCGTGTGGCAGACGCGCGGGAGGGAGGCACGGCCATCGGATGCCTGTTCCTGTACTCTGGATCCGACCGCCGGGCCAGTCCGGCCGTCGTCGGCTGGCGGATTTCTCGACCCGTCTCGAATGTTATACATGGGTGATCGCAAATTTCCACCCCCTCGACAGGTCCATGCCAAACTCGTTCGATCTCCGCGCCGGTGCACACCGCGCGATGCTTGCCAATGGTTTCCAGCCTGACATTCCCGCCGCGGTAGCCGCAGAAGTCGCCAAGGCCGCCGACCCTTCATCTCTTCCATCCGGCAACGCGCGCGACCTTCGCGCGCTCCCGTGGTCGTCCATCGACAACGATTCGTCGCTCGACCTCGACCAGATCGAAGTGGCCGAGAAACTTCCCAACGGCGACGTGCGCGTGCGCGTCGGGATCGCCGACGTGGACGTGCTCGTGCCGCGCGGATCGGCCACCGACAGCTTTGCCGCCGCCAACTCATGCTCGGTGTACACGGGCGTCGAGACGTTCCCGATGCTGCCGAACCGGTTATCCACGGAGCTGACCTCACTCACGCAGGGCGCGGATCATCCGTCCATCGTGATCGAGTTCGTGGTTGTGCCTGACGGCACGGTGAGATCGCACGACGTCTACCTCGCTCGCGTGGAGAACAGGGCAAAGCTCGCATACGGCAATGTCGGTGCGTGGCTGGACGGGCGGGCCCAGCTTCCGTCCGCGGGCACGAGCGCCATTCAGGATCAGCTGCGCTTGCAGGATGCGGTTGCCCAGGCCCTGCGCGTGTATCGCGGCAAGCAGGGCGGACTCAGCCTCGAGACCATCGAGGCGGAGACGGTCGTTCACCACGACAAGAGCGTGAGCATCGAGCTCGTCGAGAAGACGCGCGCGAGCCATCTCATCGAAGACTTCATGATCGCGGCGAACGTCGCGATGGCGAAATTCCTCGACGAGCGCCAGTCGCCGACGATCCGTCGTGTCGTGCGCACGCCGGAGCGGTGGGACCGCATCGTCGCGCTCGCCGCGACCCTTGGCGAGAAGCTCCCCGCTGCGGCCGATTCCGGTGCGCTCGAGGCGTTCCTCGTGAAGCGGCAGAAAGCCGACCCGGATCACTTCGCCGATCTTTCCGTCTCCGTGGTCAAGCTGATCGGGCCCGGCGTGTATGAACTGCACGAGCCCGGCACGCCGGATACGGGGCACTTCGGCCTCGCCATGCACGACTATACTCACGCCACGGCGCCGAACCGGCGTTTTGCCGACCTCGTCACGCAGCGCCTCCTGAAGGCCGTGCTCGCCGGGCAACCGTGTCCCTACACGGCGGACGAGCTCACCAAGATCGCGGCGCATTGCACCGAGCGCGAAGATGCCGCGCGAAAAGTGGAGCGGCAGGTGCGCAAGGAAGCAGCGGCGTCGGCGTTCTCGTCACGGATCGGCGAGAGCTTCGACGCGATCGTCACGGGCGCCTCACCCAAGGGCACCTACGTTCGGGTGATCTCCCCGCCGGTGGAGGGAAGGGTCATGCGCGGTGAACGCGGGCTCGACGTCGGCGACCGCACGCGCGTGAAGCTCATCTCGACGGATCCGGCGCGCGGATTCATCGACTTCGGGGCCGGGACAGGCGCGTAGCGCCGCGTAGCGCCGCGTAGCGCCGCG